>JAWVZK010000182.1:0-6626 GCA_033722275.1 Longimicrobiales bacterium
AGCCGGACAGGACCATCGTCCCCACGGAGAGCCGGAAGAAGAGCTCCGCGGCTTCCTCGTGCTCGTGGATGACGGATTCGGCCACCACCCTTTCGACGACCTCCTTCTCGGACTCGCCCGTCTGCAGGGCTGCCCAGGAGGAGAAGGCCAGACCGACGGCGAGCGCCAACGTGGGCAGCCAGGCCTTTCTCGTCGCGACGCCCTTCCGCGCCGCGACGAGGGGCGCCACGGCGACGAGAGGGAGGAGCATGCCCAGGACGATGGGGAAATGGACGACGGCGGGATGAAGAGGTTGGGGAGTCATGACGGATCTCTTTGATTGAGTTCATGCAACGCTCCAAGGTCACGCCGTCCCCCGCCGGTGAGCCATCCGGCATCCGTCGGAGGGCCGGCGGGGACCGGGGAGGGACCATCCGACATCTGTCAGGCAGACGATGATGTACTCAGATTCCGTCTCGGATCCCGGGCATGGCGGAGGTCCGGCCCTGGTCCTCGCGTCCATCTTCCTGTTCGTGATCGTCGGGGTGGCCGTCGATCTCTGGCTGGATCGACCCGAGACCCTGCTCAGCGTCCACGTGGCCGTGGAGGTCCTCATCGTCCTCCTGAGCCTCGGCGCGGCCGTCTACCTGGCCAGAGGGTGGTACGCCAGCGACGCGAGACTCGCCGAAAGCGTGAGGGAATCCGAGCGTCTGGCCGAAGAGCGACGGGTGTGGAGGGACCGGGCCTCCGAGCTCCTCGAGCCTCTGGGGAGGGCCATCGACCGCCAATTCGAGGAGTGGGGGCTCACCCCGACGGAGCGGACCGTGGCCTTCATGGTCCTCAAGGGTCTGAGCCACAAACGGATCGCGAGGATCACGAATACGAGTCCCCGCACGGTGCGGCAGCATGCCGCGTCGGTTTACCGCAAATCCGGCCTCGGCGGCCGGGCCGAGCTCGCGGGATTCTTCCTCGAGCCCATGCTTCAGCCCCCGTCGTCCAAGGTCGGCGGAGACGAGTAGCGGGTACCTCGGAGTCTCTCGGAGGAGAAGAGGCAGAGGGGCTCAGCCGAAGATGATGAAATCGTTCCCGCCGCCGCCCCCGAAGCGAGGATTCACCACGTTGTTGAAGATCGATCCGAAGCGGTACTCGATTCCGAAGGACGTGAAGTAGCGATAGCTGGTCCCGAGCTGCCGCTGTCGGAGGAGAATCTGCTGGTCGGTGGCCCGCTCCGCGGAGATGAAGAGCTGGTCACGGATCCAAGAGTGGTTCCCGCTCATCCGGACCGAGAAGCCCCGGAAGAGCCGGACGTCGAAGCTGCCGCTCAACGTCAGGCTGTACTTCGACGTGTCATGCAGGTACTGGTGGCCCGAGAGCGACGTCGACCATCGACCCCAGGGCTCGACCAGGGATAGATCGGCGACCAGGGTCTGCCGCGGTCGGATCTCGTAGAGCTCGCCGAAGATGGTCCGCCCGGCGTAGTCGAAGAAGTGGGGCCCCGCGAGGTACTGGAGCGTCAGCGATCTCCGGCTGGACTCGGCGTACGGAAAGAAGTTGTATTCCACACCCGGCTTGACGCTCCAGCGTAGATCCTGGTTGACGAAGGTGGACGAGCCGATGTCCGCTCGCACGCCCAGGGCCCATCGATCGCCGAGGCTGCGTACGGCGAGAGCGTTGGCGCCCCAGTCCCTTCGAATCTCCTCGACCCTGTCTCCTCCGGAGATCTCGAAGGACTGCAGGTTGCGGCTGAAGTCTCCCCCCAGGCTGATCTTCCACGCCTCTGTCGTCCGATTCGCCGACATCCTGGCGAAGAGGTTGGAAAAGCTGGATGTGGCCTGCCCGTTCAGGAAACCGCTGGCGCTGACGCGGAAGACCCAGAAGTTCCAGGGGTCACCCTCCGGGTCGGCCCGTTGCGGCCCGCCGTCTTCGCCGGCTGCCTCGGGGGCTCGTGCCGTGGCGTCTCCGAAGATCACGCGGAGGCGGTCGGCTGCCGGCGTGTCGTGGACGTGCGGGATCAGACCCAGCTTGACCCGCTCCGCGATGGCCGTCCGCTGCTCGTCCCGGGTGGCGTCGGCGGAGGTGGAGAGCTCGAGCTCCCTGAGCGGGGTCCCGTCCGGCTGCGCATCGATGAAGCCGAGCATGTAGCGACGGCCACCGCGCCGGTGGGCTCCGAGGTGATGAGGAGGTGAACGTCGGCGACCTCACGATCGCGCACCCAGTTCACGAAGGGGTCTCCCTGCGGAAGTCGTCGAGGTCGTTGCACCCCGGGGTCTGACAGTCGAAGAAGAGGTTCGCCAGTCCCCCCCGCTACCTCTTCGATGCGTCCGATCCCCGACACCGTCGCACGACTTGCCGCGCAACGCAGGGTCACGTATCGTATCCAGCGTAGATATATCCATGACGGATAAGTCGTACCGATGACCTTCCGGCGGACCCGAGATATCATGAGCGACGATCTGTACGACGAGTCTCCGCTGCGGCGGCCTGTCTTCCACATCCTCCTGGCCCTCAGTCGGGCCGACCTGCACGGCCTGGGAATCGCCGAGATGGTGGAGCGGGACACGGGAGGAGCGGTGCAGCTCGGACCCGGGACGCTCTACCGGTCCTTGAAGGAGATGGCCCGCCGCGGGTGGATCGTCGAGGTGACGGCACCGGAGGATGGGGCCGATCCCCGCCGGAAGTACTATCGGACGACCGAGGAAGGTCAGAGGCGCGTGAGGGCCGAGGCGGCTCGGTTGGCCTCGCTGGTTCGCATCGCGAGAGAGCGGGACGTACTTCCCGACCGGGCATGAGCCCCGGCGATCGCTCCGCCATGGAGCCACTCGTGCGGATCCTGGTGAGGGCGTATCCCGCCTCGTTCCGGGAAGCCTCGGGCGAGGAGATGGTGGCGCTGACCCTCGGCCGGGCTCGCCGGTCTCCGCGGGGATGGAGACGAGCACGGGCTTGGCTCGGGTTGCTGGCCGATCTGGTCGTCGGTGCCATCGCGGAGCGCGCGGGACGCCGGATGCGTCTCGTCTCGAAGGGGACGCGGGACGCCCGGACAGCGAGACGGCGGAGGCGCCGCGCCGGCCGTGGATTCCACGGTTGGGACACGACAGGACGACGCGTAAACCGGGGAGAGGAGAGGGTCATGGGCACGTGGACACACGAGATCGGGAGCGCCGTGCGCCGGCTGCGTCGAGCTCCCGGATTCGCTCTGGCGGCCATCGCCATCGTGGCTTTGGGGATCGGAGCGAACACCGGAGTCTTCACCCTCGTGAACGCCATTCTGCTGCGCCCGGCCCCCTTCTTCGAGGCGGAGCGGGTGGTGCGGATCTACCAGGACTCCGACGACGGCGAGCCCAGCTCCACCTCCTTCCCGGCCTACCGGGACATGAAGGACTTCGATGTCTTCGTCGCCGTGTCCGCCGGTACTCCCGCGGTCGTGACGTGGGAGCGAGCCCAGGAGCCGACGAGCGCGCAGGTGGAGTTCGTCACCTCCGGTCATCTGGTGGTGGCGGGGCTCGAGCCGGCCCTCGGTCGGTGGTTCACGGAGGCCGAGGACGAGCCCGGCGCCGGCTACTTCGGGGTCGTGAGCCACCGCACCTGGAGCGACGAGCTCGGCGGCGATCCCGCCATCGTGGGTAGCGTCGTGCGCCTCAACGGTCGACCGGTGACCATCGTCGGGGTGGGCCCCCAGGGATACGCCGGGAGCACGGGAACCCTGATCACGGACTTCTGGCTCTCCATCTCCTCCGTGGAGCTGGGCGGATCGTTCCGTGTGGAGAATCTGGAGCGCAGGCAAGACCACTGGTACGACGTGATAGCTCGTCTGGCGCCGGGCGTTACGGTCGCGCAGGCTCAGGGGGCCATGGATGTCCTCGCCTCCCGACTCGCCGAGTCGTATCCGGAGCTGAACGAGGGTCGGGACATCACCGTCTTCCCCGCGTCCGACGTTCGGGTGCATCCGCAGGTGGACGCGTCTCTAGCCCCCGCCGGACTGCTCCTCATGGGCATCGCCGGGACCGTCCTCCTGCTGGCGTGCAGCAATCTGGCCAACCTCCTCCTGGTCAGGGGGATCGCCCGCGGTCCCGAGGTCGCGGTACGGAGGGCGCTGGGCGCGAGCCGAGGGAGGGTCGCCGCCCTCTTCCTCGGAGAAGCCCTCTTGCTGGCACTGGGGGGCGGAGTCGTGGGCATGGTCCTGGCCCGATGGGCGGTGGACGGGTTCGGATCGATTTCCGGTGTTCTGCCCATCGCGGGAGACCTGGACCTGAGCATGGACGTCAGGGTCTTCCTGTTCGCGGCGATGTTGGTCGTCGCATGTACCGTCTTCTTCGGTCTCGTGCCCGCCCTCCGTTCCATGCTGACGGACCCGTCGAGAGAGCTGGGCGGTGACGGTCGGTCCGCCGCGAGCGCCCGGGGGACGCCGGCACTCCAGGGCTCGCTGGTGACGATCCAGGTCGCCGCCTCCGTGGTCCTCCTGGTCGGAGCGTCCTTGCTGACCCGGAGTCTCCTCAATCTCCAGTCGGTGGACCCCGGATTCGATCCGGCCGGGTTGGCCTTCCTGCGGACGACCACGGACGTCCCGGGACTGGGTGGGGAGACCAGGCTGCTGGAGGAGCTCAGGCAGGCGGTGGCCGCTGCGCCCGGCGTGGAAGGGGCCGTGCTCACGTCCCGGCCGCCTCTGTCGTTCGGGGGAAGCACGACCACCGTGGTGGAAGGATACGAGCCGCCATCGGGGACCGGCTCCGTCGAGCTGGACTACGCCGTCGTCGGGGAGGGGTACTTCGAGCTACTCGGCATCCCGCTGCGGGCGGGCCGGGCATACGGCCCGGATGACGGGAACGCGGGAGCGTCCGTGGTCATCGTCAACGAGGCGGCGGCGAACCGTTTTTGGGGTGGGGACGCGATCGGGGGCCGCATTCGTCCCCAGTCGGCACCCGGCGGCTGGGTTGAGGTCGTGGGCGTGGTGGCCGACCATGCCGTGGAGGACCTCGGGAGGCGAGCGCCGCCCATGCTCTTCTACCCGGCGGGGCGCGACGGACTCCGCCAGGGCTATGTCGTGGCCCGGAGCGCGGCGGCCGCCGACGACCTGCTGCCCATCCTGCGGCGGGAGCTTCGGAGCGTCAGCGCCACGCTTCCGGTCTCGGAGCTCGGCACCATGGAGGGGCGTGTACGTCAGGCCCTACGCATGCCACGACTGACGGCGCTGCTGCTCGGCGGGTTCGCCCTGGTGGCGCTCCTCCTGGCTGGCGTGGGCGTCTACTCGGTGGTCTCCTTCGGAGTGGCGCGCCGCACCGGCGAGCTCGGGATACGTCTCGCTCTGGGGGCGGACGGCGCGGGGCTCGTCTTCGAGGCGGTGAAGGGCATGCTGATCTTCGTCACCATCGGCCTCGGCGTGGGCATGGGATTGGCATGGGTGACCGCGCCTCTACTGCGGGGCTTGCTCGTCGGGCTTCCGCCCCTCGACCCCGCGTCCTTTGCCATGGCCGGTTTTCTTCTCACGGGATTGGCGTGCGTCGCAGCGCTGATTCCTGCGCGCCGCGCCGCCGGCACGAATCCTTCCGAGGCGCTGCGGGGTGCCTAGCCCATACGACGAGCGCGACCGCCGCCCGGCTCTCCCACGGGGGACGCGCTCGTGGTGGGTGGACACGACTCGACGGCGGACCGGTGCCTCCTCCGTGGGTGGTGTGAAGCGGAGAGATCCTCGGCTCAGCGCACCGTCACGGTGGTGACGTTGAGATTCGACTCGACCTGCACCCGGATCAGATCACCCACCGTGTAGAGGATCTCGTCGCTCACGTAGACGGCGGCGGAGCCGACGGGATCGACGCGAAGGTGCAGATCGTAGGTGGAGTCCACGTTGTCGGGCAGGGTGAAGACCTGGGTGTCGGCGGTCTCCACCTGTCCGAGGCGGTAGTCCACGCCGCCGGCCACGGCTTCGACGTTCACCAGCAGGGGGTGGTTGTTCTCCACCTGGATACGCGTGTCCTCGGCGCCGTCGCTTCCCGAGGGGGTGCTCGCGCACCCCGCGGTGATCAGCCCGAGGGCCAGCGCGGTGCCGAGTGCGAAGAGTCTGCTTCTCACGGTTCCTCCTTGATTTCTTCGGTCGTGGGGTCGGAGCCCAGGAGGAGCAACCACCGTTCCAGAAGCTTGAGGCACGGGAATCGATGGTCCATCGTCGCGGCGCGCCGGATCGTTCAGGTGCCTGCACGGCGCTCCGCCACCCCGGCCGACACCCTCCGTCGCCTTCGTGGAGCCCCCGGCGTTTCAGCGCCTCGTGCGGTGAAACGCGTCGAGGCGGCCCAGGCTCCCGGGAAGACCCGTCTCGAGGCTCAACGTCCGAGGAGCTCGTCCACTCTGGCGTTCTGGGCATCGATGGACCGACCCGCCACCCAGGCGACCACCACGAAGAGGACCATCGACACACCCGCGCCGATCCACGTCAGGAGCCCTCCCTGCCCCACGATCATGAGAACGCAGGCCCCGCACAGCCCCCCGCCCACGAGAAGAAGGGAGCCCCCGCCTCCGGAGCGCTCGAGATCGATGGCTCCGTGGTGCTCTTCCGGGAGGAAGAGGCCTTCCCGCTCCAACAGCCCGCCTCCGTTGGTCATCTCACGCCTCCGGGTTCGAGGGCTCGACCTCTTCGTCCAGATCGCGGAAGAACTGGA
>JAWVZK010000183.1:0-6595 GCA_033722275.1 Longimicrobiales bacterium
GCCGGCGAGCCTGGTAGCCTGAAGCACGCTCCACCGTAGGTTGAGGGGAGGCCCTCCCCGCGGGACGGCCTCGAATGCTCCGTTTGCGGGCGAAGTCATGGGTCGAAGCAAGGTGACATCGATGGTGGCCCTGGTATCGGCGGTCGCGCTCCCGGCGTCGACTGCGTCGGCGGCGGGCCAGGCGCTTCGAGGGACCGTCGTGGATCGGGAGACGGGCCGGTCGGTGCCCACGGCGGCCGTGGCGGTCCTGGAAGGCGGGGACCGGCTGGTCTACGCCGGCTATGCCGACTCGGCGGGGGCCTTCCACATCGATCTTCCCGGGGCCGGGACGTATCGCGTGGAGGTGGGTCAGCTCGGATACGTTCCGGCGATTCTCCGCGGACTCGACGTGGAGGAGTCCAGGCAAGTCCGTCTCAGGGTGGAGCTCCCGCCGTCGCCCATCCGGATCCAGGGGGTCGAGGCCCTCGGAAGGAGTCGCGGGCTCGAGCGGCGTCGGCGGAGGGTGACCAGGGGCAGCCATCTCTCGCGCTCCGAGATCGAGGCCCTGGGCCCCGGTGCGGACGTGGTCACGGTGCTGCGTGCCGTCCGGGCGCCCGGGATACGGGTCTTCCGTTTCCAGCCTACGCCGGGGAGCCCTTCCTGGGCCATCTGCGTGGAGGCGACCCGACTGCGATCCCCCGCCATGGAGCAGCGATGTCGCTCCGTCGCGGTGTATGTGGACGGTGTGCGGCTGGGCGAGCCCACCGAGAGCCTCGGGATGCTGCATCCCGGCGAGATCGAGAGGATCGAGTACATCCCGGGGAGCGTCGCGGGAGCGCGCTGGGGTACCGGATCTCAGAACGGCGTGCTCCTCATCGAAACGACCAAGTCCCGCCCGTGATCCTCGAGGGACCGCGCGGCCGTTCCCCTCCCGCCTCCGTTGCGAAAGGTGGATCCACAGCTTAAGACGTTGGCCACCTCCCGCCCGCGTGCACGAGACTCCGGCTCCGGGAGGGAGTCCTACCCCTTGCGAGTAGAGGAAGCCCATGAAGCACGTGCGAATCGCCTGGACCGTCGCCCTCGTCTCCTTCCTGCCGGGCCCCACGGGCGCGCAGACCGTGACCGAGTCCCTCGACGGGCTCTACGGGATCACGAAGACGAACATCATGGCCACGGCCGAGCTCCTGGACGAAGAGATGTACGCCTACCGTCCCACCGAAGAGGTCCGCTCGACGGCGGAGCTCCTGGGACATATCGCCAACGCCCAGTTCGCGTTCTGCTCCGCCGCGGCCGGTGAGTCCAATCCGCAGACGGAGAACTTCGAGGAGAGTCGGACCACCAAGACCCGGCTCATCCAGGCGCTGGAGCTGGGCTTCGCGTATTGCGACGGCGTCTACGACGGCATGACCGACGAAGAGGGAGCCCGCCCGGTCCAGTTTCTCGGTGCGAGCACCGCTCTGGGCGTGTTGGCTTTCAACTCGGCCCACAACTACGAACATTACGGGAATCTGGTAACGTACATGCGCATGAACGGGATCGTACCTCCCTCGTCCAGGTAGGGCGGGGACCTCTCATCGGGTAAACGCGAGGAGACGCGCATGGACGGATCCGCTGCTGGAGCCTCGTCCGACAGCGGTTCGAACGCCGGGGATCTGGCGTACGACACCTTCTACGGCGCCGCCATCGGTGGCGCCGCCATCGCATGCTTCTTCCTGGCCGTGGACGTCTTGGCTGGAAGGCCGCTCCATACGCCCTCGATGCTGGGTCAGGTCCTCTTCGCCGGCGCCGACCCGAACGCCGTGACGGAGGTCCGACTGGAGATGATGGCGTATTTCACCGTCGTGCACCTCGTGACCTTCCTCGCGCTCGGTTGGGTCATCTCCCTGGTGCTGGTATTCACCGGGATCTCGAGAGGGAACGTGCCGGTCGTCGCCGGCCTCGTGTTCATCGTCGTCTCGGCGACGTTTTTCGCCGGGGATCTACTTCTCATGGAGGGGGTCGCGGAGGCCATCGGGATCCCGATGATCCTGGCGGCCAACTTCGTCACTGCGCTGGCCTGGGCCGCCTTCCTGAAGATCGCGTACGGCTAGTGGAGTGTATCCGATGTTTCGATGACATTCGCGCGGCGATGCATCGACGGGGACTTCGTCGCAACTCCTTGAAATAGCGGTGCTATTCCCGCGTCGTTCCTCCTCGTCCGCGCCGCGCCTCGGCACGCTCGGTGTTCACGAAACATCGGATTCACTCCACTAGTCCCGCCCGCTCGACGAGGCCGTGACGCCGGGGCACCGGAGCGCCGGCGGCGATCGTCTGCATCCCGCGCTCCTCTTCGTGGAGCCGTCAGGGTCCTTCCGGGAAGCCTTCGCGCGGCATGTCGGGGATGATCCGCAGGGCATTGCGGTAGTAGACGGCCCGGAGGACGTCGTCGGGAAGGTCCATGCCGTAGAGCTTCCAGAAGGCATGATAGTCGCGGTAATAGTCGAAGTACTCGTCGGCCGTCTCGAAGACACGCCAGTAGTAGGGATACTCGTCGGGCTGGAAGGAGTCCTTGCCGAAGAGGATCCGGTCCCGGTGGGTCTGGAAGAACTCGCGAGCGAAGCGAGGCTGCCGTCCCAGATCGTACAGGACCGCCCCCACCTCGGCGTGGACGTTGGGGTGTTCGTCGAAGATCCGTCCGAGGTGCGCCAGATCGGCGGTATGCCAGCCCATGTGGGCCAGGATCCACGTGGTCTCCGGATGCTTCGCGATCATCCGGTCCCGCTCCTCCATGAGCTGCTCGAACGACGGGAAGCGCTCGGGGTCGTTGAAGCGCCGGCGCTCGAAGAGGGCCATCTCCAGCCAACGCTCGTTCCGATAGTCGAGGGGTTGGAAGAACTCTGGGGGGTCCGCCGTGTGGATGAACACGGGGATGCCCAGCTCGGCGGCGGTCCGCCAGACCACGTCGAGCTCGGGCTCGTCCAGGGTCAAGCGAGTGCCGTCGGCCTTGCGGTAGTACAAGCCGAAGGCCTTGCTGATCTCCCCGATGCCCACGGCACCGGCGGCGACGTCCTCGCGCAGCTGCCGGGCGATGCGCTCCCCCGAGCCGGGGCCGATCTCGCTCAGATCCAGGGAGGCGAAGAAGACGAATCGCTCCTCGTAGCCGGCTTGGCGTACCGCCTCGATCTGCGAGCGGAGCCTCGTCCCCGAGCTGGGCCGTGCCTGGACCATGACTTCGATGTTCAGGGCGTCCATGGCCGCCACCACCTCCTCGATGGTCTCCCTGTCGTCCAGGGTGGGAGGATGACCGTGAAGGTCCACGACGGGGAACTTGGCCCGGGGCACCTCGTGCTCCGGCACCACCAGCGTCGAACGAGGCTCGTAGTCGATGATGGTCGGTGGCGGGAGGGTGGGCTGACGGTCCCGCCCCGGTCGCTGGCCTTCACAGGTGACAGGCGTGGCCAGGGCGAGCAGTAGGACGGCTCGGGTCGCGGCTTCGGTTCGCATCGTCATATTCCGGTGGAGGGACGGCGCCATTCTGCCTGGACGAGCCCCTGCTGTACAGGGGTGGTCGCGGGCCTGAGCCGTCGGATGAACCTGCGCTTCCACCCGGGAGGACGGATGAGGAGACGCCCGATCCACCACGACCCAGGAATCTCCGGAGCTGACTCGACCCTCGCCGCTCGGCTCCTGGCCAGCGTCGCGATCGCCGTGATCGCCGCCGTCCATCCGTGGCCTGTCGTCGGGCAGGAGCCGGGGGAGAGCGACGACGGGACCGACCGTCTGATGGAGGGCCTTCCCCTCGAGCCCAGCCGAACGCTCCGCGGCACGTTCACCGAGGGCTCGTGGATCTCCGTCGACGTCAGCCCGGATGGTGAGACCGTCGTCTTCGACTTCCTCGGGGACCTGTACACGATGCCCTTCTCCGGCGGCGAAGCGCGACCTTTGACTCGAGGCATGGCCTTCGACGGCCAGCCTCGATTCAGCCCCGACGGGGAGAGCGTGGTCTTCGTCAGTGACCGGAGCGGGGGCGACGCCGTCTGGACCATCTCCATCGACGGGACCGACACGACGCGGATCACCCGCGGAGAGAACAGCGCCTATCAGTCCCCGGAGTGGACGCCCGACGGCGACTACCTGGTCGCCACCCGCCAGCGGCCCGGTCAGGGCAAGCTCTGGATGTACCACCGGCGAGGCGGTGGCGGTGTCCAGCTCATCGAGGAGCCGGAGCGGGCCCGGACCACGGGCGCCGCGTTCGGGGACGACGAGCGCTACCTGTGGTACGCCCGACGCACGGGGACCTGGGAGTACAACTCGCCCGGCTCGGACTACCAGCTCTGGGTCTACGACCGTGAGACCGGCGAGAGCAGCGCGCGGTCGGGCCGGTACGGGGGGGCGTTTCGGCCGACGTTGTCCCCCGACGGTCGATGGCTCGTCTATGGGAGCCGACACGTCGCCGAGACCGGGCTGCGGATCCGGGATCTGGAGACGGGCGAAGAGCGCTGGCTGGCCTTTCCCGTGCAGCGAGACGAGCAGGAGTCCAGGGCCTCCCGCGACGTCTACCCGGGCATGAGCTTCACACCCGACTCCCGGGAAGTCGTGGCGTCGTACGGAGGCAAGATCTGGCGAGTGCCCGTGGACGGGTCCGATCCGGTGGAGATCCCGTTCCGGGTCACGCCCGACCTTCCCATGGGACCGGAAGTGGATTTCGACTACCCCATCGAGGACACGCCTTCCTTCATCGCGAAGCAGATCCGTGATCTGGCGCCTTCACCCGACGGACGGCACCTCGCGTTCACCGTCATGGGCGACCTCTACGTCATGGACCTCCCCGACGGTGAGCCCCGCCGCCTGGGGGACGCCGACGCCGTCGCGGCGATGCCGACGTGGTCGCCGGACTCGGAGCGGATCGCGTTCGTCACCTATACGGAGCCGGACGGCGGGCATCTGCACTCCGTGCGCGTCGACGGAGGGGATCTGCTCCGGGTCACGCAGGAGGGCGCCTACTACACCGAGCCCGTGTGGTCCCCGGACGGCCGGCGGATCGTCAGCATCCGCGGGCCTCGGCGTGCGTATCGCGAGGCGCTGACCCAACGGGTGCCCCGAGGGGCCGTGGATCTCGTCTGGCTCCCGTCGGGAGGCGGGCCGGCGACGCGCATCGCACCGGTGGACGGCCTGAGCCGCCCCCACTTCACCGAGGAGGCGGATCGGATCTTCGCCCATCAGTCGGGGGTCGGTCTCGTCTCCATGCGCTGGGACGGCTCCGATGTCCGTGAGCACGCGCAGGTCCGCGGGGGCGCCGTCGGTGGCGGAGAGGGACCCGCGGCCGACCTGATCCTCATGGCTCCCCGGGGTGATCAGGCGCTGGCGCAGATCGACAGTCATCTCTACACCGTGACCGTGCCCCGGGGCGTCGGCGGAGACGCGCCGACCCTGTCGGTGGCCGACCCGGACCGCGCGGCCTTCCCCGCGATGCGGCTCACCGACATCGGAGGTCAGTTCCCGGCCTGGGGCGCCAGCGGACGCGAGGTCCACTGGGCGCTCGGAAACGCCTGGTTCGTCGCCGACCTCGACGCCGCGCGGGCCTTTGCCGACAGCGTGGCCGCGGTCGAGGAGGCGGAGGAGGAAGAGGAGGACGTCGACGAAGAGGGGGCCGAAGGCGAAGGGGACAGGGCCCGGTACCGCCCCGACGAGCGACGGATCCGGGTGGAGGTCCGCCGGGACATCCCGACCGGTGTCCTCGCCCTCACCGGGGCGCGGATCGTCACCATGGACGGAGACCTGGTGCTGGAGGAGGGCGACATCGTCGTCCGCGACAACCGTATCGAAGCCGTCGGACCGTCGGGTCGCGTGGTGATCCCGCCGGGAGCGGAGCGCATGGACGTGTCGGGACGGACCATCGTGCCGGGCTTCGTCGACACCCACGCGCATCTGCGGGCGTCGTTCGACGTCCACCGGGCCCAGCCGTGGTCGTATGCCGCCAATCTGGCGTATGGGGTGACCACGGCCCGGGATCCCCAGACCGGATCCAGCGACGTGCTCACCTATGAGGACTTCATGCGGGCCGGGACCATGCTCGGCCCCCGCATCTACAGCACGGGCCAGGGCGTCTTCTCCAGCGAGCGCATCGGAAGCCTGGACGACGCCCGAGACGTGTTGAAGCGATATGCCGACTACTTCGATACGAAGACCATCAAGATGTACGGTGCCGGCAACCGCGAGGTGCGCCAGTGGATCGTACAGGCCGCCCGGGAGCTGGAGCTCATGCCCACCACCGAGGGGAGCCTGGACCTCCGGCTCAACCTCACGATGGCCCAGGACGGCTATTCGGGGACCGAGCACAACCTGCCGGGCGTGCCCCTCCACGACGACGTGGTCGAGTTGGTCGCCCAGTCCAACATGGCGACGACGCCGACGATCCTGGTGACGTACGGAGGCCCGTGGGCCGAGAATATGTTCTACACCACCACCGACGTCCTGGGAGACGAGAAGCTGGCGGCCTTCACGCCTTTCGAGGAGATCTACCGGACGGGGGCGCGCGGGGTGCCGGGTGGGTTCCACGAGACCCAGCACATCCACCCCGAGATCCCGGACTACCCCCCCCACGTCGGGGAGGCCGGCGGCCGCGCCGGCGTGGGCA
>JAWVZK010000184.1:0-6568 GCA_033722275.1 Longimicrobiales bacterium
CATGATGACCTCGGGCGTGGCGGCGCTCTCGACGATGTACCCGGAGTCGAAGGACGTCCACGATCCCGAGAACCGGTGGATCCAGATCGTCCGCCTCGTGGCCAAGATGCCGACGCTGGCGGCGTTCGCGTACCGGCACCATCGGGGTCTGCCGCCCATCTATCCGGAGAACGAGCTCTCGTACACGGCCAACTTCCTCAACATGCTCTTCCGGATCGGGACGCGGGACTACACGCCCAGCCCGGTCCTGGAGCGGGCGCTGGACGTGCTCTTCATCCTCCACGCAGACCACGAGCAGAATTGCTCCACCACCACCATGCGCGTCATCGGCTCGGCGGACGCCGACCCGTACACGGCGCTGGCCGGTGCCATGGGCGCCCTCTACGGGCCGCTGCACGGAGGCGCCAACGAGGCCGTACTCCGGATGCTCAAGCGCATCGGGAGCGTGGACAACATCCCCGACTTCATCGAAGGGGTGAAGAACCGGGAGGAGCGGCTCATGGGCTTCGGTCACCGGGTGTACAAGGCGTACGATCCGCGTGCGAAGATCATCAAGCGGACGGCCGACGAGGTCTTCGAGGTCACGGGTCGCAACCCGCTCCTGGACATCGCGCTCGAGCTGGAGAAGATCGCCCTCAACGAGGACTTCTTCGTCGAGCGCAACCTCTACCCGAACGTCGACTTCTACTCCGGCATCATCTATCAGGCCATGGGCTTCCCCGTGGAGATGTTCCCCGTGCTTTTCGCCATCCCCCGGAGCGTCGGGTGGCTGGCTCAGTGGCAGGAGCTCCTGGAGGACGACGAGCAGAAGATCGCCCGGCCGCGACAGGTGTATGTCGGCTCCGAGGAGCGAGACTTCGTCCCGGTGGAGAACCGCGACTGATCTCCGGCCCGCGCCGGTGAAGGATCGACGGTTGGAGGGGCGTCCGGCTTCGGGCGCCCCTCCTCGTCGTTTGAGCGGCCTCCTCCCCATCCCGAGCCACGCATGAAGAATCACGTCTGCATCGACCTGGTCCACCTGGACCTCACCGGCGCCATCGCCTGCTACCTCGTCGAGGGCGACGAGCCGACCATCGTCGATCCCGGTCCCAGCACCACCCTCGACCATCTGAGCGACAGCCTGGCGCGTCACGGGGTGGGGCCGGACGATCTCCGGCACATCCTCCTCACGCACATCCACCTGGATCATGCGGGCGCCACCGGCCACCTGGTGGAGCGCTTCCCCCGGGCGACCGTGCATGTACACGAAGACGGGGCGTCCCATCTGGTGAACCCCGAGCGGTTGGTGGCGAGCACGCGCCGGACCTTCGGAGAGCTTCACGACCGGCTCTGGGGCGAGGTCCGTCCGGTACCCGCGCAACGGATCCGCGCGTGGACGCCGGGTGATGAAGAGCCACGAGGAGGACTCCGACCCGTGGCGACGCCTGGACACATATCGCACCACCTGGCGTATCTGGACGAGGACGACGGCACCCTCTTCGCCGGCGATGCCATGGGGATCGCCCTCTCCGGCGGGCCCCAGCATCCACCGACCCCGCCTCCGGGGGTGAACCTCCCGGACTGGGCGATGACGCTGGAGAAGATCGGGGCCATGGGGCCGGAGCGCTTCGGCGCCACCCATTTCGGGTTCCATGAGGACGTGGAGGCCCGGAGGGTGCAGCTCGCGGAGCGGCTGGACGCTCTGGAGGCCCGGGTCCGGGCGGCCATCGAGGCCGGAGAGGAGGTGGAGGACGCCGAGCGCTTCGAGCGGGAGGTCCGCGAGGAGCTGGCGCCGTACATGGGGGAGGACCGGGTGAACCGGTACTTCGACATGTTCCCGGCCCAGACGGATTGGGCCGGCGTGGCCTTCTACGTCAAACGCAATTCCTGAGTCGAACCCAGTCCCGAGGGGATCGGATGAAGAAGAAGTCGCAGGGAGTGACGAGCATCGGTTCCGCCGCGCGGCGGGCGCTCCGGACATGGGCTCTGATCGGCGGGGTGGCGCTGCTCGCCGCACCGTCGCTGGAGGCTCAGGAGGAGACGACGGCCGGAGAGCGGATCCAGCGCGCCATCCCCGCCGGCGTCACGCCGCCGCCCGAGTTCCAGCGAGCGGTGCAGAGAGGGTGGCGCAGCGAGGACGGGAGCCCGGGTCACGCCTACTGGCAGAACTGGGCGGGGTACGACATGACCGCCCGGCTCGACCCCGAGACCGGGAGGCTGGAGGGGACGGCCCGGATCCTGTACAGCCATGTGGCGCCGGCGGAGCTGGGCACCGTCTGGCTCCACCTCCACCAGAACCTCCACAAGCAGGGCGTGGCCCGGTACGATCCCGCCGAGATCACCGGTGGCGTCACCATCACGAGCCTCGCCGCCGACGGGGAGGAGCTCACCGAGCGGCCTCTGGGCGAAGGTCCGGGCTACCGCATCGACGGGACCCTCATGGAGGTCCGCCCCTCTATCCGTCTGGAGCCGGGAGACACCCTGCAGCTCGACGTGGAGTGGGAGGTGACGCTCCCCCAGAGTGGCGCCGGCCGGATGGGACACTCGGACCGGGAGATCTACTTCGTCGCCTACTGGTTCCCCAAGATGGCCGTCTTCGGCAACATCCGAGGGTGGAATCCCGACCAGTATCTGGGCAATGCCGAGTTCTTCGACGAGTTCGGGGACTACGAGGTGGACATCACCGTGCCCACGGGGTGGACCGTCATGGCCACGGGGGAGCTGCAGAACCCGGAGGAGGTCTACACGGCCATCACGCTCGAGCGCCTCGAGGCGGCGGCGACCAGCGACGAGCGGGTGGTCATCGCCGACGAGGCGTCCCGCTCCGCCGGAACGGTGACCACCGACGGGACGGACGGTTGGCTCACCTACACCTTCACCGCCGAGAACGTCCGCGACTTCGCCTGGACCACGTCGAACGTCCAGCGCTGGGACGCGACGTCGGCGGTGGTCGTGGATCCACCCGCAGCCGACGAAGGGGATGACACGGCAGAGGACGACGAGTCCGACGAGGAGCAGGGTACCACCGGGGCCGTCTCCGCCGGATCGGGATCCCAGGAGGGAACCGAGCGCCGCGTGCTCATCCATTCCTTCTGGAGACCCGACCGGGCACCGCTCTGGAGCGAGCAGTGGCGCTACGGCAAGCAGTCGGTGGAGTTCCACTCCCTGTACACGGGGGTCCCCTATCCATGGCCCCACATGACCTCGGTGGAGGGTGCCGACATCATCGGCGGAGGCATGGAGTTCCCCATGATGACCGTCATGGGCTCCTACCAGGGCCGTCAGGGCTCGGACCTCTTCAACGTGACCTCCCACGAGATCGGCCATATGTGGATCCCGATGATCGTGGGGACGAACGAGAAGCGGTACGCGTGGATGGACGAGGGTGCCACCACCTTCCTCGAGAACGAGAGCCGCATGGAGCTGTGGCCCGGCGTGGACCACCACCGGGTCGAAGCCCGGAGCTACCTCCAGGTCGCGGCGGCACAGCAGGAGGTGAGCATGATGATGCCCGGCGACTACTACCCGCCGGGGCCCTCGTACGGCATCGCCTCGTATCCCAAGCCCTCCACCCTCCTGGTGGCGCTGCGCTCCATCCTGGGCGATGACGTCTTCCGGGAGGCGTACCGCACGTTCGTGTCGGAGTGGGCGTACAAGCATCCCACGCCGTGGGACTTCTTCAACACCTTCGAGCGCTTCGCCGGCGAGGATCTGGACTGGTTCTGGACGTCGTTCTACTACGAGACGTGGACGGTGGACCACGCGGTCCAGGAGGTGGCGCGACGGACGCAGGGCGGCTTCGTCGTGCGGATCGTGGACGAGGGGCACGCCGTCTTCCCCGCCCGCGTGACCGTACGGACCGCCGCCGGCGGCACCACCGTCCACGAGATCCCCGTGGACTACTGGCTCGCGGGCAACACGACATTCGAGATCGAGGTGCCGGCCTCCTCCGGCGCGGTCACCCGCGTGGAGGTGGACGGATCGGGGTACGTCCCCGACGTGGACCGCTCGGACAACTTCTGGCCTCGGGGCTGATGACCGTCATGCGAGACTTCAACCACCCATGGACCGAGTCCCGGGATCGGGGTCCGGTCGCGACGCTCTGCAGCGTCGTCCTCGCCGCGACGCTCTCCCTGGCGGCCTGCGGTCCCTCGTCGGACGAGGGAGCGGCTGACGCTTCCGCCGACCCTTCGGTCCGCGGTGACGACGACCGGGGGCGTCTCGTCATCGTCGGCGGTGCCTTGGACGACGACAACGCTCCGGTCTGGCAAGCCGTGCTCGAGGGTCGACAAGGGCAGGGGCCGGTGTGCGTAATCCCCACCGCCAGCGGAGTGCCCGAGCGGTCGATGCAGTCGGCCATGGAGACCCTCGACCGGTACGGGGGCCCGGGCACGACCGCCGGCATCCTCATAACGGACGGCGAGGTCGAGGCCGCCCGCGATCCGGGGATCGCGGGGACGCTCCTCACGTGCTCGGGCTTCTGGTTCACCGGGGGAGCCCAGTCCAGGATCGTCGATACGTTCCTCCCTGATGGATCTCCCACGGCGGCGCTCGAGGCCATCCGCGAGCGGTTCCGCGAGGGCGCCGTCATCGCCGGGAGCAGCGCAGGCGCCGCCATGATGAGCCATCCCATGATCGCCGGTGGATCCAGCGAAGGAGCCTTCACCGACAGGCTCCGCACCGGGGAGGAAGAGGACGGGGTCCGCATCTACGACGGTCTCGGCTTCTTCCAGGCGGGGGTACTGGACCAGCACTTCCTGGCCCGGGGACGCATCGGTCGTCTCCTGGTGGCCGTGCGGGAGCACCCCGAGATCTCCGCGGGCTTCGGGATCGACGAGAACACTGCGATGGTCGTGGATGGTGACGCCGCCGTCGTGGTCGGTGCCTCGGGGGTCGTGCTGGTGGACGGGCGCGGGTCCGCCGGGCAGGCGGAGTCGCTGCGGATGACACTCGCCGGGGCGGGTGACCGCATCGACCTGGCCACCTTGAGCGTGACCTTCGATCCTGGGAAGCAGTCGGTGGAGTCCGGCCCGATGCTTCCCACCTCGGGGATCTTCGAAGACTGGGTCTTCCTGAACGCGCTGGCGGCCCTCTCGGCCTCGTCCGACTCGGTCGGGTCCTTCGACGTGGCCGGTGGACGCGTGAGCCTCGCCGAAGGTGAGGGCTTCCGGGCCGTCGCGTCGACCGACGGCGACGGGATCGCCGAGGCGCCCCCGGGGCTTTCCGCCGGTCCGTTCGAGACGGAGGTCGTCTTCACCGAACGGTGAGATCGGCGGAGGCCCTTCCGGTCTCCTCGTCGAAGGCTCCCGGCTCGCCCTGGAAGCCGTCCGCTGTCGGGCGGCTCACGACCCGCCCGTCGCGGTGCGGCACGCGGCTTCAGGGGGCCCGGCTGCAGCGAGACCTTCCCGGCAGTAGCCGAGGACGGCCCAGACGACGGCCCGCACTCCCTCCTCCGGCACGCCGGCGTTTCGTGCGGCGCGGGTGGCACGCTTCACGATGTGGGCCTCCCCGGCAGGATCGAGGGACAGCGCGTGAGGGACCGTGATCTCGCTGATGGCCTGCACGAGACGGAAGCGTTCGATGAGGGTGTGGACCAGTCGTCGATCGAGTGCTTCGATCTCGGTACGCAGTGACGCCAGCGCGTCGGGCTCGGATTGTGTGCTCGAAGGAAGTCCGTCGTCCTCCGCGCTCGAAGGAAGTCCGTACACGTCCACGATCTCCATGGTGCTCTCCGGGTGGGGCGAAATGAAAAGAGGCCCTCTCCTCGCTCGGAGGAGAGGGCCCCTGACGGCCGACGCACGGGTCGGCGCTTACGTCATGTCAGGACCATGCGCGCACAGCGCACCTCTCCCGCGAGCGGCGAGAGGCTAAATCGCCCCGTGGTCGGGCCGAGATAGAGGCTGGTGCGGCGTGTGAGACGGTCCATGATCGAAGCATCGTGCACGGCCTCACCGTGCTCGTCAAGCCTACCGGAGCTCGCGGTGACCGGAATCAATCGTCGGATTCCCGTGCGAGACGGGCGGCGAAGCCCACCACGGTGCCGCACGGCGCCCGGACGAAGACCTCGTCCATGCCGTAGAAGGTCTCCCGGCGGGGAACCACCACCTCCTCGCCCTCGTCCAGCTGATCCAGCACGTCGTCGATGCTCTCCACCTCGACGAAGAGGAGCGTCGTCCCCGAGGCGAGCTCGTCGGCGAAACCGGAGGGCGCGCCCGACGCTTCCAGGTCGGCCTCGATGCTGGCACGGGACTGGTACATGATCAGGAGATCGTCCTTGGCCAGCATGGCGAAGCCCAGACCATCGCCATGCGGCACCTCGGCGGTGACCTGGAACCCGAGGGTCGTCCAGAAGAGGAGGCACGGCTCGACGGCCTCGACGGTGATGATGGGGGTGATCTTCTTCATGCTCATGGAGCTCCCTCCTGGTTCGGGTCCATGCGTCCGGACGTGGGGTCCGTCATCCGAAGTTCTTGATGCCCGGGGCGTTCTGCCGCAAGGCGGTAAGGTACTGGTAGGGGTCGGCGTCGCGCCCCTCCCCGTCGGCCCAATACTCCAACGGCTCGGGGAGGGAGGCGTGGAAGGCGGCGAG
>JAWVZK010000185.1:0-6514 GCA_033722275.1 Longimicrobiales bacterium
GCTCTCCCGACAACCACTGCGCCTCCGGAAGCGGCTCGATATCCTCTCCGCCGGCGAAGCACACCTCGCCACGGCGCAGCAGTTGCTCGACCCCACGCGCCTCGTCCAGGTCCGTCCGACGCAGGAGGGGTTCCATGTAGCGATCGAAGAGGCGTCGATCCCGGTGGTGGAGGGCGATGTGGAGGGGGTGGAAATAGGCGGTCACCAGGGAGGAGTCCAATGCGATCACCCGGTCGAAGGGTTCCAGGATCTCATCCACTCGGGATGGTGGTACTGGAGGTTGGCCATCACGATCCAGGCCTCCGGATCGTCCGGCCACCGTCGCAGATGCGGCGTCAAGATCCGGTGCCCCTCCTCGAGCCGGCGCTCCGAGAACATGAGGAACGCCTCGAGCACGGTGCGCTCCCGCCTCGGCAGGCGGTCGCCGTGGCGGAGGGCTCCCCGAAGCTCAGCCACCGTCTCGGGAGCTTCGGGACCCTCGGTCCAGGCCAGGGTCCAGCCGAGGCGATAGCGGGCCAGGGCGAAGGTCGAGTCCTGGGAAGCTGCCCGTTCCAGGACCTCTCGCGCCCCGGTGATGTCACCGGCCCGGTACATTCGCTCGCCGGCCAACCAGTCCCTGACGGCCTCGGGGGAACGGGTGGTGACGGCACCGGGATTCAGGTGCGGGAGCGGGGCTCCGGACGTCCACAGCTCCCGAACCACGGAGACCGCGAGCTCGTCGGCCAGGGCGAAGGGCTCCTCGGTGGGGCCGCCGACTCGAGCCGCCGCGAGGGGCGCACCGTCCAGTCCGTAGACCACGGCGTCCAGACGCAAATCCGTGCCGGCCGAGACGGCGCTTCCCAGAAGCACGCCGGTGGCTCCCACGTCGCGGGCCAGCGACGTCGCGTCTCCCACGTCCACCTGTCCCCGCGGAGCGAAGTCCCCGAAGCGCTTCACGATGGTCCGGGGATCGACGGTGGCCACGGTGTTCGATTGCGGCAGGCTATGGGACAGGAGATCCATCAGCCCCTCTCCCATATGCTCCAGTCCGGGGCCCGACGTGCGGAACGGGAGCACGGCGATCACGGTCACGGTCTCGTCCTCGACGACCCCGGCCGCGGCGTCGACGGTCTCTCTGGCGTCGGGTACGCCGAGGAACGCAAACGCGACGGTCGCCACGGCGACCGTCAGGAGAGCGCCGCCGATGACCCAGCGGGATCGGCGGGACTCGCCGGACGCTCCCACCCCCTCCCCCTGGGCGTGGGCAAGGTCGTAGCGGAAGTCGGGATCCGAGATCGCGTCCCGGAAGTCCTCGGCGGTGGGGAATCGATCTGCGGGCACCTTCTCCAGGGCCTTGCGTACCGACGCGTCGACGTTCGGCGGGATCGTAGGACGTCGAGTCGTGAACGAGTCGACGGTCTCCGTCAGCTTCTTCGTCAGGATCGCCCTCGGCGTAGGGCCGTCATGGGGTGGCACGCCGAGGAGCATCTCGTGGAGGACGCACGCGAGGGAGTAGATGTCCGACCCCGGACCCATCGACGGGTCGTCGGCCGCCTGCTCCGGACTCATGTACCGGGGCGTGCCGACCGCCACTCCCGTTCGGGTCAACCGACCCCCTTCGACGGCCTCCAGCGCCAGCGCGATGCCGAAATCGGCCAGGAGGGGCCGGCCTTCGTGGAGAAGCACGTTCGACGGCTTGATGTCCCGGTGGACGACCCCCTGGCGGTGGGCGTGGTCCAGGGCGTCGGCGAGTCGCCTCACGATGGCCACGCTCTCGTCCACGGGGAGCTGGCGCTCCCGACCCAGCCGTTCTTCGAGACTCTCGCCCTCCACGCACGGCATCACGTAGAAGAGGAACGGACCGGCCGTTCCGGAGTCGAAAAGGGGGAGGATGTTCGGATGCTGCAGCCTCGCCGTGGTCCGGATCTCGGCGAGGAATCGCTCGGGGCCCAGCGCGGCGGCCAATTCGGGGCTGAGCACCTTGATCGCGACGGTTCGGTCGTGCTTCAGATCGCGAGCGCGATACACGGTGGCCATGCCGCCCGCGCCCAACTCCCCTTCGAGGCGATACCGGGTCGAGAGAGCCTCACGGAGACGTTGGAGGGGCGACGACATATCGGCAAGATGGACGCGGCAGTCCCGCCGTGCCAGGGGCGGTCGGGCCTCCGAGGGGGGGATCGGCCGGACTGGATCCGACGGTCTCGTCCCCCGGCCGCTGGCCGAGAGGGCACGGTCGAAGCCGGACGGAGCATGAGCCCAGCGGGAGACCTTCGCCGGCGCATCCGGGGCCGTGGACGAGTCGGCGGTAGGCGCGCAGGGCCTGGATGTGCCGGCCTCTCGCCGGTGGGCCACCTTCGGTCGTCGAAGGGTCGCTAGATTCCGCGGGAATGTTCCTTCCCGGGCCAGAGAGGTGACCGGATCATGACACAGAGCACCCGCAGAAGCGCAGACGACGGAGATCGAAAGGCCCCGGTCATCCTCGTGGCCACCCGCGACACGGTCGTTCGCCTTCTTCCGGGGGACGACGTGCTTCGACCCGTCGAGGGAATGGACGAGCAGAGCCCCACCTGCCTCGCCACCACACCTGGGGGAGGGGAGGCCGCATGGTGCGGCACGAGCGACGCGGGCGTGTACCGGAGCGACGACGGGGGAATGGTCTGGCGTCCCGCCGGCCTCGATGGGGAACACATCACCGCCCTGAGGGCGGATCCCACCCGCGAAGGGATCGTGTGGGCCGGCACGGAGCCCAGCGCGGTGTGGCGGGGAAGCTGGGATCCGGTGGGCGAGGCGGACGTGAAGTGGGAGAGGAGGGAAGGTCTCCTGGAGCTCCCCTCCTCCGTCGACTGGTCTTTTCCGCCCCGACCCGAGACGCATCACGTACGCTGGATCGCCTGCCACCCCGTGGAAGGGGGCCGCCTCTGGGTGGCCATCGAGGCAGGGGCGCTGATCTGGACGGAGGATGGCGGAGCGACGTGGCACGACCGGGTGGAGGGCTCGCCCAGGGACACGCACGAGCTGGCGATCCACCCCGAGCGGCCCGATCTCCTGCGCATCGCCGCGGGGGACGGCTATTTCGAGAGCTTCGACGGGGGTCGGCGCTGGCGCGCTCCCATGGACGGGCTCGAGGTGGGCTATCTGCGGAGCGTGGCCGTATCGCCGGACGATCCCCATACCATCGTCGTCTCGGCGGCGTCGAAGGCCCGGTCGGCCTACGCCGCTTTCCGTGCCGACGGAAGGCTGTATCGTCGAGAAGGGAACGCCGCTTGGACACGAGTCCTGCAGGGATGGCCGGAGCCCCCCGAAACCATCGCCCCTCTCCTCTTCGCGGACGCACCTCGAGGGCGGATCCTGGCCGCCGACGAGCGCGGTGTCCACGAATCCGTCGACGGCGGCGTGCGCTGGACGCGGCTGGGCCGTTTCGTGGACGCGCCGGCATGGCTCCGCGGCCTCGCGGTGCTCTGATGACCCGATCCCCTCATCCGCCGGAGGGAGCCGGCGCGGCGAGGGGCTCGAGCCGATCCTCCCATGAGACGCGCCACGGCCCGTCCGGTGCGCTGGCCCGCTCCTCCACGCGACTCAAGCCTCGCTCCCCGGTCCTCCAGCGGGTCCGACGATAGACGCCGTCCACTGGCTCCGTGTCGGTGACGGCGATCTCTTCGGTCCCGAGCACCACCTCCCGTCGATGCAGACGCCGTCGGTCCGACGCCATCGCGTACTCCAACCACCGCCGGGTGGCCGACTCGAAGGCGCGCACTCGGAAGGCCCCCCAGGTGCCGTCTCCCGTCCGGGTCCGCTCCATGACCGCGCATCCGCCGAGGATGCGGACGAGCCGGGCGCGGACTTCGAGGGTATCGCCGGTCTCGGTCCTGCGTGTGCCCGTCCAGCCACCGAGCCAACCGTCGAACGCTCGGTGGGCCGCCTGGGGACAGCGGTCGGTGGTCATGGAGGGGCCGTTCCAGAGTTCCGGGGCGGTGGCCGGGCGTCGGCTCTGCTCCATGATCCAGCTCGAGGTCCACGTCGCTCCCCCGTCGGCGGAGACACCATTCTGCCATCGGAAGGTGTCGTCCTGGATGTCGTCGAAGGTGAGTCGGCTGAGCCGGGGTCCTCCGGCGGACGTGGTGAACTCGGCGTAGAAGACGCCGCGTCCGTCCTCGAAGCGACCTTCCGGATTCCCGAAGCGCGGAGGACCTCCCACGGGCCAAAGGAGGACCAGCTCCCATTGCTCCGCTTCGGGATCGTAGGCCCGGACGCCGAAACCGGCGACGTGTCCCGCCGTGGGGAAGGCGTAGCCCTCCCATTGTTCGACGACGGCGCACCCGCCCAGGACCGTGTAGACGCGATTCGTGGCCTTTCCTGTGGCGTACCACGCGTCACTGCCGGGTGGGCTGTTCAGGTTCTGGACGTCCCAGGACCCGAGCCAGAAGTCGAACTGTGCGACCTCCGGCTCCGGACACCAGTCCGCTCGCGTCTGAGCCTGCGCCGGAGAGGCACACCCGAAGAGGGCGGACGAGACCCAGGTGGCGACCGCCAAGCGGATCGTCCCCTTCGCTCTGGCGGATCGTCGGGTCCCGTCACCGTCCTTCTCCGCCTTCATCCGTCCCCACGTCTCGCCTTGCATCCTCGTCCCCGCTCCCCGCATCGGATCCCCTCCCACTCTCTCCGCCTCGTCCTCACGTCGCTCCCGTCCATACGGGCCACGCCGCGGAAGATGACGGACGGAGGCGCACTTGTCCCGACCTCCCCCGGTGGGCAATCTGCTTCGTGAAGCGCGTCCGACCCCCGGAGGTCTCCCCGTCCGTGCCGGCCTCGGCCCAGGGATCCCGGCCGGACTCCTTTCCCTTCCGCGTCCGGAACGTCCATCCATGACCTTCGCCGCCGCCCTCACCCTGATCGTCCTGGGTCTCGTCCTCCTGGGTCTCATGCTCGAGGTCCTCGCCCCGGATTTCGTGCTGATGGCGGGGCTCGGGGTGCTCATCGTGGGTGGCGTGGTCGACCTCCAGACGGCGCTCGGCGGATTCGCGAATCCGACCCTCCTGGCCATCGGATCCCTCTACGTCGTGGCGGAGGCGCTCAGGAAGAGCGGTGCCCTGAAGCGGGCAGGAGAGCTGCTTCTCGGGGGAACCCGGCAGATGCGGGTGGCCCTGCTCCGTCTCACGAGCACGTCGGCGGTGGCGTCGGCCTTTCTCAACAACACGCCCATCGTGGCCATGGGGATCCCGGTGGTCCTTTCGTGGACGAGGGAGCAGGAGGACGTCACGCCGTCGAAGTTCCTCATCCCTCTCTCGTACGCATCGATCTTCGGCGGGCTGTGCACGCTCATCGGGACATCCACCAACCTGGTGGCCGACGGCCTCCTGCGCTCCGGAGGCCATGAAGGGCTGGGCTTCTTCGAGCTCGCCCGGGTCGGTCTTCCCGTGGGGATCGTGGGCATCGGCCTGCTGGTGGTCGTCGTGCCGCGCTACCTGCCGGAGCGCTCCGAGCTCCACAGGCGACGTGAGGAGGAAGGCATCACACGCTGGTCCCGGGGTCAGGCCGACTACGTGTACCGCGTGCCGGCAGGCTGCGAGATCGTGGGTCTGGAGATCCAGGATGCCAAGCTCGACAGCGAGGATCTGGAGCTCGTGCGGATCTCCCGGGAATCGGCCCTCCTCGCTCCGGTGAGCGCGGACGAGACGCTGGAAGAGGGAGACTACCTCACGTTCCGGGGAGACGCCGACGCCATGGAGAGAGTCGCGGAACGGTGCGATTTGAGATCGGCGGATCCAGGACATGATCTGCAGGGACCGTTTCAACTCCGGGAGGCGGTCCTGCAGGAAGGGTCGCCCCTGGCCGGGGAGCGGGTGAAGGACGTGAACTTCCCGGATCGGTACGGAGCGTTGGTCACCGGCGTGTTCCGTCACGGCTCGGCGGTACGGAAGGAGCCCCGGGACATCCTCCTCCGTCCGGGAGACACGCTCCTGCTGGAGACCACCGGGGGCTTCGCGCGGGCCTACGCCTCGTCCCAGGATTTCTACCTCGTCGGTGGGGATCCGGAGGGCGAGCTCGACAGCTTCATCTTCTGGAAGCCCACCCGCGCGAAGTGGGGCGTGGCGGTCCTGGCTGCGGTGATCGGACTCGTCGTCTTCGACCTGGTCCACATCTCCGTGGCGGCTCTGGGCGGTGCCACGGTCATGGTGGCCACGGGCTTCCTCACCCCCGGTGAGGCGCGGAACGCCGTGGATTGGACCGTCCTCATCGTCATCGGCGCGGCGCTGGGCATCGGAAGCGCCATGGAGTCGTCGGGGGCCGCCGACCTCATCGGGAATGGCATCGTGACTCTGGCCGAGCCGTACGGCCCGATGATCGTCCTCGCCGCCATCCTCTTCGCCTGCTCCATCCTCACCGAGCTCATCACGAACAACGCGGCGGTAGCGCTCCTCTTCCCCGTGGCGATCTCCGTCGCCGGCTCCCTGGAGGTCGATCCCAGACCGTTCGTGATCGCGGTGACGGTCGCCGCCTCGATGTCGTTCGCCACTCCACTGGGCTATCAGACGAA
>JAWVZK010000186.1:0-6452 GCA_033722275.1 Longimicrobiales bacterium
GCCCCCGACGACTCCGCCGCCTGCTTCGACGCCGACGGCCCCGCGCCCCCCGTCGACGGGGCGGCCGGAGGCCGGGAGGACGCGCTCCCGGAGTCCGGACCCGCGGGCGACTCGGGTGTCTCGAGCGCTGCCGGCTCGGGCGCCTCCTCCATCGCGTCCGAGGCGACCGCATCCTCCATCCGGTCCGACTCGGGCGTCTCCTCGATCGTTCCGGGGGAGGACGCCTCCTCCCGGCCGGGCGTGTCGGGGAGCACCGGAGCGCCCGTGAGCGTGTCCCCATGAAGATTGGGGGGCGGCGGCGGCTCGTCGACGCCGGATTCGTCCTCCTCCGCCGGAGCGCGAGGAGGGAAGAGGGCGTCGATGGAGCGAGCGAGGCCTGTGAGGCCGTGCTTCCCCTCTGAGTCGGGCATGAGATCGACCGGGCTTGGAGGAACCATTCCGCGTGGAGGGGAATGTAGGACGGAGCCACGATCCCCGGGAGGCTTGCCGTCGAATCGTCGGCCATCCCGTCGGGCGCCGGGGAGCCGGGACCGACCGGGACGCCTTTCTTGCCTGTGCCCTGGGCCTCCGACATCTTCTCCGCCTCCGAGCGGAAGTCGAGCAGCGCGCCGACCGAGGCCGGTCCGGTGGACGGTCCCGGCCCGTCGAAGCCAAGGAGTCAAAGGAGTCAGGAGAGTCGAGAATGCCCGTCTTCACCCGGCTGAGAGACGGCGTGCTGGTCCTCACGGTGGACGGTGATTTCACACCGAACGAGGTGCGACGGATCGCACGTCAGGCCTTCGAGGCCGACGACACGCCCGAGGTGGTCCCGGTGCTCCTCGACATGAGCGGGGCGGCGGGGATCTCCGCGAAGTCCGGGGAGGAGCTGGAGGCCGTGGGGGCCACCTTTCTCGGTTCTCGCCAGCGGATCTCCGGCCTGGCCATCGTAGCGCCCTCGGCCTTCCATGGGCGTTTCGACCCGCGGGGACTCTTCGGTCCGGAGGTGGAGCTACCCGTCTCGATCCATACGACGCACGCCGACGCGCGTGCCTGGTTGGCCCATCGGAGCTAGGCTCGATCCGTGGAAGACCGTGCGGACGGCCGTTGGCGCCGGGGGCGACGAGGGGGTCCGGACCATCATCGAGGGAGGATGAGGAACATGAGAGCACGCGACACCTGGAGCACCACGTTGGCCGTCCTTTGCCTGGGCGCCTCCGCCTGCGCCGAGCCGCAGGCGGTACCCGGGACCGTCGCGTTCACCAACGTGAACGTCCTTCCCATGAGCGAGCCCGGGACGGTCGAGGATCAGACCGTGGTCGTCGTGGACGGCGTCATTACGGAGGTCGGCCCGGCCGGGGAGGTACGAGTAGGCGCCGGCGCGGAGATCATCGACGGCACGAATCGTTATCTGATGCCGGGTCTCGCAGAGATGCATGCCCACGTGCCACCGGGGGACGATCCGCCTCGAGACGCGGTGGAGGACATCCTCTTCCTCTACGTCGCCAACGGGGTGACCACCATCCGGGGGATGCTCGGTTCGCCGTATCAGATCCCCCTGGCTCAGGAGATCCGTCGGAACGAGGTCCTGGGCCCCACCTTCTACGTGGGTGCGCCGTCCATCAACGGGAGCTCGGCCCCGACGCCGGAGGACGCCGAGCGACTCGTCCGGCAGCATGCAGCCGCCGGGTATCACCTCCAGAAGATCCACCCCGGCGTCTCGTTGGAGACGTGGAATCGGATGGCCGAGGTCGCCCGGGAGGTCGGGCTGACCTTCGGTGGTCACGTCCCCTCCGACGTGGGGCTGATCCACGCCATGGAGACGGGCATGTCCACGGTGGATCACCTGGACGGTTACGTGCAGGCCGTGGCATCCGACGACGTCGTGGCTCAGATCAACACGGGTCAGCCCATCAGCCTCGAGGGGCTCGTGCGCGGCGTCGACGAGTCGAAGATCGACGAGATCGTGCAGCTCACCATCGAGCACGACGTCTTCGTGGTGCCGACGATGTACCTCTGGGAGAACCTCTACGGTGTCACGGACCCCGAGCCTTTCCTCGAGCAGCCAGAGATGCAGTACGTCTCGCAAGAGCAGAAGGACGCCTGGCGCAACCAGGCATCCGCCGGCCCTCGGGGCTCACGCGGGGTCGTGGCGGCCTTCCTCGAAGTGCGGGACCGGATCCTCCATCGGCTGGCCGAAGCCGACGCACCGATCATGATGGGGACCGACTCACCACAGATGTTCAACGTCCCGGGCTTTGCGCTTCACCGGGAGATCGACGAGATGGCGGACGCCGGGATGACCAACCAGGACATCCTCGAGAGCGGCACCGTCGCGGTGGGACGATACGTGCGGGATCACCTGGGGCTGGACGACACGTTCGGGTCGGTGGCACCGGGGCAGCGGGCGGATCTGGTGCTGCTCGCCTCGAACCCCCTCGACGACCTGGACAACCTCCAGGATCGTCTCGGCGTCATGGTGCGCGGCCAGTGGATATCGCGCGCCGAGATCGACGCGGGCCTCGAGGCGCTGGCCGCGAAGCACGCAGGAGGCTGAGACACGGCCCGGGGATCGACCTAGGACCGGCGCTCGGCCTCGGACCCGGCTTCGAGACCGGACGCCCAAGCGTCTTTCGTCGGCATCGACGGTCCGGTGATGAGTCGGGCTCCCCGGGACTGGATCACCCACTGCCAGGCCCAGTGGATCATCACGAGGAGCTTGTTCCGGAAGCCGACCAGAAACGTCACGTGGACCACGCTCCAGAGCAGCCAAGCGAACCATCCGCTGAAGCTCCGGCCCGAGATATCGGCCACGGCGCGTGCGCGTCCGATGGTCGCCATCTCACCCTTGTCGTCGTAGGTGAAGGCCGGTCGGTCTCCCTGGCCGAGCTCACCGGCGAGCTCTCTGCGGATGATGTCCCCGACGAACGCGCCCATCTGGATGGCGCCCTGGGCGACGCCCGGCACGGGCTCTCCGGTCTCGGCGTCGGTCTGCGCCGCCAGATCTCCCACGACGAACACCCCTGGATGTCCCGGGATGGAGCAGTCGGGCTCGACCCGGATCCTCCCCTGGTCGTCGAGGGCCACGTGGTCCACGGATTCGGCCAGTGGCGAGCCCCTGACACCGGCCGCCCAGACGACGTTGGCGGCGGGAACGCTGTCGTCGCCCACCCAGACGCGATGCTCGTCCACGTTCGTCACCATCGTGTCGAGGCGGACCTCGACACCCAGGCCCTCCAGCTGTTCCTTCGCCTTCCGCGACGCGTGCTCGGACATCGTGGGGAGGAGCCGCGGCCCACCTTCGAGGAGGTAGACGCGCGCCGTCGTGGTGTCCACCCGCCGGAAGTCCTGGGGGATCGTCATGGCGGCGATCTCCCTGAGGGCGCCGGCCATCTCCACGCCCGTCGGCCCCCCTCCGATCACGACGAAGGTGAGCTTCGCCCTCCGCGCCTCCTCGTCGTCCTCGAGCTCGGCCTCCTCGAAGGCCATGAGGACCCGGCGACGGATCTCGATGGCGTCGTCGATGCTCTTCAGACCAGGAGCCCGCCGTGACCACTGCTCGTTCCCGAAGTAGGCGTTCACGGCGCCGGCCGCGAGAACCAGCCAGTCGTAGGCGATCTCGTCGTCCCGGGTCGACACCCGGCGGGCCTCCAGATCCACGTCGGTGACCTCGGCGAGGAGGACCTGGACGTTCTTCTGTCGGCGGAGGATGGCCCGGATGGGCTCGGCGATGTCCGCCGGTGAGAGGGCCGCGGTCGCCACCTGATAGAGGAGGGGCTGAAAGAGATGGTGGTTCCGCCGGTCCAGCAGCAGAACGTCGCACTCCGAGCCATCGAGCTTCCTCGCCACCTCGAGACCTGCGAAGCCGGCCCCGACGATGACCACGCGCGGCCGTCGGCGCTCGTCTCCAGCGGCCTTGCACCTGTTCGCCATGTCGACCTCCAGCTATCCAGTCCGGGATCCTCCGGCCCAGCTACCCCGATCCATCCGCCCGGTGCGCATCTCCCACCGCGCCGCCGGGAAAGACCCACCGGACACCGACGGGTCGGGATCGACGGGATCGAGGCCATCCGGGACCGTCGGACGGAAGGGGGCTTCCGTGGTCTACGGATCGGATCCCGGCTCGAAGGGGATGGTGAGCTCGGGCAGCTCGAAGGCCCCGGGGAAATGCGGCTCCGCCGACTTCTGCTTCCCGCTCCAGGTCTCGATGTCGATGCGGTAGACGGCCGTGCGTGCCAGCTCTTCGTCGGTGGTGGCACGGTAGTCCCGGTGGGGACGGAGGTGAGGGGCATACTTGTCCAGCAAGAGCTGGAGAGCTTCCCTGGCCTCGCCCGGATCGTCGATCACCCGTCCCGTGCCGAAGATCGTGACACCGGCGTACTCGACGCTGAATTCCAACGCCTCGGGCGCCGGGAGCAGGCGGCCCATACGGGCGATCCCGAAGGCGACCTTGCGCGGCTCCTTCAGATTGTCCCTCGTCCGGCCGGTCCGATGGGTGTGCGTGTACAGACAGTGCCGCCGTCGGTCGTAGACGAAGAGGTTGGAGTTCAGGAAGGGCTGGCCTTGCTCCCCCACCGTCGCCAGGAAGCCGTAGGCCGCTTCCCCGACGAAGGCTCGGACCCACGCTTCGTCCTTCCCCCGATCTCGTCTCCGCAGCCGGCTTCTCGGATCCCCGATCCCGGCGTTGTCGGCGCCGACGTTCGGCCTGTCGTCCCCGCTCATGCGACCCTCCCTCCCCTCGTCCTCAGTCCCCGTTCGACAAGTACCGCTCCTGGATGAGCTTCCGATGCCAGAGTTCGTGGCCCGCGATGATCCATGGGAAGCTCCGAACCGAGAAGCCGTAGCCGCTGGCCACGCCTCGGCGCTCCGCCGCTTCGTCGTCCAGAGAGGCGAAGAGATGGACCGTCGAGCGCCGGACGGCCTTCCACTCGTGCGCCAAATCGGCCAGGGGGCGTCGGCCGGCGTTCGATTTCGAGGCCCACTCGTCCTGGTCCATGGCGGGTAGGTCGACGTCGTCGGAGCGGGCCATGGCCAGCGCACGGAAGCAGAACATGCGCTCCGTGTCGACAAGATGTCCCACGACCTCCCGGAGATTCCACTTCCCTTCGGCGTACCGCCACGTCTCCTTCTCCTCGGAATGACCCTCCAGGAGCGCGAGCGTATCGGGAAGCTGGTCCCGCAGCGTCCTCAGGATGTCTCCCTCCGGCACCTGTGCGACATACCGACCGTAGTACTCGGCGTGCTCCGAGGGATCCGGCCGGACGAGACCCGCAGGGGCGTCCCGTCCGTGTCCGGTCCCGGCGTCCTCTACGTGCTTCGTCATGACGTCCTCCTTCCCCTGCTCGTCTTCACCCCTGCCCTTCGCGTCGCTCATCCGACGGTGCGGTCGAGGTCCTGGATGGTGGCGGTGGACGGAGGACGCTGCCGTTGGAGCTTGCGGGCCGCCGCCTCGGCCTCGCGCCAGGCCCGAAGCACGTTTCCTCCGGCGAGCTTGGCCAGCTCCTCCTCGCCCCACCCCCGCCGTGCGAGCTCCTCGAAGAGCGCGGGAAAGGTGGATACGTCTTCGAGGCCGATGGGGGTCGAGTCGATCCCGTCGAAGTCCGAGCCGATGCCCACGTGGTCCACGCCGGCCACCTCCGCGACATGCTCGATGTGGTCCGCAACGTCGGCGATGGTGGCTTCCTCGTCGGACGTGAGGAAGCCGGGTACGAACGTCACCATCACCACACCTCCGTTGTCCGGCAACCGCCGGAGCACCGCGTCCGGCACGTTCCGGGGATGATCGTGCACCCCCCGGGCCGAGGCGTGGGACCAGATCACGGGAGCCTCGGCGACATCGAGGACGTCGTGCATCGTCTCGGGTGAGGTGTGGGAGATGTCCACCAGCATCCCCATCCGATTCATCTCCCGCACGACCTCCCGTCCGAACTCGGTCAGACCCCCGTGCCGCGCGTCGTCACAGCACGAATCGGCCCAGTCGAGGGTCCCGTTGTGGGTGAGGGTCATGTAGCGGACCCCCACGTCGTAGAACGCCCGGAGCGCACCCAGCGAGTTCTCGATGGCGTGTCCACCCTCCATGCCCAGCATCGAAGCGATCCGTCCCTGCCCGAAGGCGCCCTCGAGGTCCGACGCGCTCAGCGCGAGCTGGAACGCCTCGGGGTAGGTCTCGATGATCCGGTTCGCGATGTCGATCTGCTCCATCTGAACCTTGGCCGCACCCTCTTCCACCGCCTCGTAGGGGATGTAGACCGACCAGAACTGGGCACCCACCCTGCCCTGTCGCATCCGCTCGATGTCGGTGTGGAAGGGCGTGCGGGAACGGAGATCGTGTTCTTCGGCCGTGACGTCACGGGGGGCCAGCTCGCTGTTCCGGATCGCCCACGGAAGATCGTTGTGCCCGTCGATGAGGGGCGTCTGGTCGAGGACCCGCTCGACGAGCCCGGTCGGGTCGGCGTCCTGGGCTAGAACCCCGGGAA
>JAWVZK010000187.1:0-6442 GCA_033722275.1 Longimicrobiales bacterium
ACGCCGGTCCGTCGAGCATCGAAGGAATCCCCCCATGGTCCGTCTCCTCCGCATCCCCGTCCCCGCCGTCTCCCACCTGGCGATGGCCCTCCTCCTCCTGGCTCCGCCGCTGGTCCCCGTCCATGCCCAGGACGAGGAGCCCGGGAAGAGCGTCGTGGCGGTGGTCCGCTTCGACAACAACACGGGTGACGACCAGTACGAGCATCTCGGTCGAGCGCTTTCGAGCATGATGATCTCCGACCTGTCGGTCCTGGACGAGAAGATCCAGCTCGTGGAGCGGGAGCGTCTGGAGGAGCTGCTGGCGGAGCTCGACCTCCAGCAGTCGGCGTACGTCGATCCCAACTCGGCCCAGAGCCTGGGCATGATCGTCGGAGCCGAGTACGTAGTGGCCGGCGCTTTCGTCACCGCCGAGCCCATCATGCGGCTGGACACGCGCATCGCCCGGGTGGAGACGTCGGAGATCGTCACCACCGCCGAGGTGACGGGCGAGCGGGAGACGCTCTTCGACCTCCAGCAGAAGCTGGCCGACGAGCTGGTCCAGGGTCTCGACCTGGTGCTGACGGAAGAGGAGCGGGAGCGCCTTCGGGCCCAGCAGGAGGCGAACCGTATCGACGATCTGGCGACGTTCGTCGCGTTCTCGGAAGCGCTGTGCCTCCTGGACCACGGCGCATATGCCGACGCCTTCGACGTCATCCAGGAGGTCCAGCTCCAGGCCCCGGGCTCCCAGCTCGTGCGTGCGACGATGAACACGCTCAGGGACCGGGTGGAGGAGGAGGCGCAGGACCGTCTGGTCAACGAGGCCGGCCGCCGCCTGGGAGGTCTGCTGGGGCGCGATCCCCCCGAGCCCCGGCGATCGCCCCGACCGGCGGCCTGCTGATCGGGGCGCCCGCTTCGCGGGAGCCTGGAGGGCGAGCTTTCGTCCCGCCGAGGTGGCCGCCGCCGTCGCGGCGGGCGCTACGGTCCCGTCAGCCGGTGCGGTTCCAACGACGGCCCAGCTCGTGGCCTACCGTGAAGACGGCCACGTCCACCAGCGCGTTCTGGATGGCCTCGGGTCCGCTGGTGTCGAAGAGCTTCTGACCCACCTCCCCTGACTCGAAGGCGTACTCGGCCACTTCGTAGAGGACCGCCAGCGACAGGGTCAGGCGCAGCGGAGCGTTCACCAGCCCCGAGGCGAGCCCCGAGGCGAAGTGGACGACGGTCCACGGGTCCACCGCGGCACGGTTCTGCTCGGCCTTCTCCGTGGCGACGATCTTCAAGCGGTCACTCCGCCCGCCCCGCCGGGGCTCGCCACGAGCCCCGACGGACCGGCGTGCCCGCGTCGGCTCACTCGGGCTGGTAGCTGTGGGAGCGCATCACCGAGCCGTCCAGCCGATGGATGATCAGCTCGCTGGGCGCGGCCTTCTGGGCTGCCTGACGGGCGGCGTCCACCGCTTCCTCCTTGGTGGAGAAGCGCTCCAGCGGCTCGTTCTTGTCATCGGACGTGACCAGCCACTCCGAATCCTTCGCGAGGACGTGGAGCGTGGCCCGGCCCTTGGAGTCGCGCTTCAGGTAGGCGACGGCGGCGGCGAGCCCTGCGAGCCCCGCCACGCCTGCGGCGGCGACGCCGGCGACCTTCGCCTTCGACGGCCCCTTCTTCGAGCCCAGCTTCTTCTCCACCTTCTTCTTCGCCTTCTTCGCCGTCTTCTCAACGGCGTCGGCGCCCTGCTTCGCCTTCTTCTCCACTGCTTTGGCGCCTTTCTTCACGTTCTTCTCGATCTTCTTCGAGATGGGCTTGGCCATTGGATCGTCCTCTGTCCGCGATTGAGGGAGCATGCTCGCTACGGAGGCGCGTAAGCGCACCTCCTACCGGAATTTAAAGCAAGAACCGTGCGACGGTGGCTCCCGGCCCTCCTCACGCCGCTCCGAGGCCCATGGCGCGCCGAGCCACCTCCTCTCCGATGACCAGGGACGCGGTGGCCGCAGGACTCGGGGCGTTCACCACGTGCACGGCTCCGGGGCCGTCCACCCAGAGGAAGTCGTGGACGAAGTCGCCGTCGGGCAGGACCGCCTGGGCCCGGACGCCGGCTCCACCCGGACGGAGATCGTCCTCCCCGATGGCCGGGATGAGTCTGCGCAGGGCGCCGACGAAGCGTCGACGGTCGAAGGACTGCCCGAGCTCCCGCACGACCATCCGGGAGTGGCGGAAGGTGAAGCGCCAAAGGCCCTGGAAGGAGAGGGTGTCGAAGAGGTCGCGGAGGTCTAAGGTCCCCAGGCGGTAGCCTTCCCGGGCGAAGGCCAGCACGGCGTTGGGGCCGGCGTCGACGCCGCCATCGACGCGACGGGTGAAGTGGACGCCCAGGAAGGGGAAGCCGGGGGCGGGCAGGGGATAGACGAGGTGCCGCGCCAGGTGCTCCCGGTCCGGGCGCAGCCGATGGTACTCGCCCCGGAAGGGGACGATGCGGCACCCGGGCGGAGTGCCGGCCATGCGGGCGATACGATCCGAGTGGAGTCCGGCGCAGTTCACCAGGATCCGTGTGGTGCCCTCCCCGGCGGACGTGATCAGCCGCCAGCTCCCGTGCTCGCGGACCAGGTCGCGGACCTCGGCCCCCGTGACGATGTCGCACCCCCTTTCCCTCAGCTCGGCTTCCAGCGACCGGCAGACGGCTCCGTAGTCGACGATGCCCTCCTCGGGGACGTGGATCGCGCCCACGCAGGCTACGTGGGGCTCGATCTCACCCGCCTCCTCCGGCGTCAGACGACGGAGACCTTCGAGCCCGTTGCGGCGGCCCCGCTCCAGCATGGCGTCGAGGCGGGGGAGCTCGGTGGCGTCGGTGGCCACCACCAGCTTGCCGCAGATCTCGTGCTCGACGTCACGGGCCCGGCAGTACTCGGTCATGCGTCGGATGCCGGCACGCGCCAGCCGGGCCTTCTCCGAGCCGGGACGGTACTGGAGGCCGGCGTGGAGCACGCCGCTGTTGTGGGTGCTCTGGTGCTGCGCCAGGGCGGTCTCCTTCTCCACGATCCGCACCGATCCCGCGTCGGCTTCGAGGAGGGCACGGGCCGTGGCCAGACCGACGATGCCACCGCCCACCACCGTGTAGTCCACCGACGCGAAAGCCCCCCGGGCGGAAGGCTCCCGGGGGGCGTCCGTCGGATCGTTCACGGAGATGCGACGGTCGGAGGTACGGTGGGGATCGGGTCAGCGGACGACGGCGCTTCCCCTCTTGAGCGTCGAGCGGAGGGTCTCGCTCCGCTCCTGCACGGCCTCGACCATGGCGATGCGAACCGTCTCGATGTCGAAGGACTTCCCCTTGATCTCCACCTGGAGGGGAGGGAGGGTGCCGGTGAGGGCGTCTTCCAGCTTGGTGCGATCGTCCTCTGCCTTCGAAAGGGCGAACAAGGCCTTCTGGAGCCACCGCGACTCGCTTTCCATGAGTCGACGTTCGTGGGTTCCGAGCTGGGCCTGTACGGGCTCCGCCATCGTTGATTTCTCCGAAACTTGGGATTCGCGACACGACGGTCGTGATACACCCGGTCCGTGTCTAGGGTTCGCCCGCCCGTCCGGCGGCGACCCCCGGGTCGAAATGGACGTCGAGCTGGGGGAAGGCGATGGTGATCCCGGCGTCCTGGAGGGCGTGCCAGACGTCCTTGTTGAGCTGGGAGCGGATCTGCGGGCCGAGCCACGGATCCGCTGCCCAGATGGAGACCTCCCACACCACCGAGGAGTCCCCGAACTCCAGGAGGAAGACCACGGGGTCACGCTCGATATTCCGCCCCTCGACCTCCCCGGCGGCGGCGGTGAGGACCTCCTCCACCCGCCTCATGTCCGACGAGTAGGAGACGCCCACCCGTGTCCGGATCCGGTACACCGGATCGGTGAGGGTCAGATTCTTCACCGAGGACTGGACGAGGATGGAGTTGGGCATGATGATCTCCTCGTCGTCGCGGGTCCGGGCCACGGTGGCGCGGGCCCCCATGCGTACGATGCGCACCACCTTGCCCTCCACCTCCAGGATGTCGGTCTCGGTGATGGAGCGCTCTCCCAGGAGGATGAGCCCGGACACGAAGTTCTGGAGGATGTTCTGGAGGGCGAAGCCGATGGCGACGGCCGCGACCGCGCCCGCGGCGAAGACGGTGGCGAGACTGACCCCGATGGCCTGGAGCGCCACCGCGAAGCCGACCATGAGGACGGCGTAGTGGAGGAGGCGACGGGAGGTGGCCAGCGTGGCTTCCTGCGACAGGCCTCCCCGGGTGAGGATCCGGGTGGCCACGCGCTGGACGATGCGGGAGATCCAGAAGGTGAGGAGGACGATGACGAGGAACGTCACCACCGAAGCACCGGTGATGGTGGTCCCGCCCACCTCGACGATGCGCACGTCCAGGGCCTGACGGAGGAAGGCCCCGATCTCCTGCAGACTCATGGATCCTCGTGCTCTGGGAGGGGAGGCGGGAACGCGGTTCGCGAAGATCAGGAAGGCGCGCACGCTTGGCAACCGGCGGCCGGGCCCGTCCCGTTGGCGCTCCCGTTTCGGCAGCCGCGTCCCGACTGGCGCGGCGCCCGCCGGGTCGACATCGTGGGACGGCCCGGACAGGGTCCAGGTCCCACCAGAGCAGGAGGATGTCGTGCCGGAGAAGACGAGCCAGGAAGGACGGAAGCATCGGCCCCCCGGGCATCGACCCCATCTGCCTGGCGTCGGGCCGAGGAAGATCGTCGGCCGGCTGGTGAACCGGGTCCACAAGAAAGCCGGTGCGGCGCCGGGCACCCTGGTCCACACCGGCGAGCGTAAGACCGACGAGGTGCTCATCCGCCTCATCGACTACGACGAGGCCGATCTGGAAGAACGCGTCCTCGAGCGCATCGAGGAGTGCTACGCCGTGGCCGAGGATCCTCCGGTGACCTGGATCAACGTCGACGGTCTGCACGACGTGGAGCTCATAGAGAAGATTGGCGAGCACTTCGGCTTCAACCGTCTGGCCCTGGAGGATGTGCTCTCCACCAACCAGCGCGCCAAGGTGGAGGAGTATCCAGACCACTTCCTCTTCATCCTCAAGATGCTCTACTTCGACGGGGATACCGAGTCCGTGGTCTCGGAGCAGTTCAGCTTCCTGGTGGGCCCGACGTATCTCTTCTCATTCCAGGAGCGGCGCGGAGACGTCTTCGAGCCCATCCGCGAGCGCCTCCGCGAGGGCCGGGCGCGGATCCGCTCCCGGGGAACCGACTACCTGGCATACGCCCTCATCGACGCCATCGTCGACAGCTACTTCCGCATCCTCGAGCAGATCGGTGACCGGGTGGAGGAGATCGAGGAGACGGTGCTGGTGGAGCCGACGCTGGAGAGCCTCCACCGCATCCACCACCTGAGGCGCGAGATGCTCGTCGTCCGTCGGGCCATCTGGCCCCTCCGCGAGGCGTTGGGCCAGATGTACCGGGGGGAGATCCCCAACGTCACCGCCGAGACCCAGCTCTTTCTCCGCGACGTCTATGACCACGCGGTGCAAGTCATCGACACCGCCGAGACGCTGCGCGAGGTGCTCTCAGGCGCCATGGATCTCTACATGTCCGGGGTGAGCAACCGGATGAACGAGGTCATGAAGGTCCTCACCATCATCGCCACCATCTTCATCCCCCTCTCCTTCTTCGCCGGACTGTACGGGATGAACTTCGAGTACATGCCGGAGCTGGGTTACCGTTGGGCGTACCCGGCTCTATTGACCTTCATGGCGTGCATCGCCGGGGGGATGCTCCTGTACTTCCGGAGGAAGGAGTGGCTGTGACGTCCGAGCCGTGGGGCCCCCTGCCGCTCGCGGTGGACGACGAGGTCGAGAAGACCCTCGGCGACCTCCGTCTCCGGCTCCAGAGGCGTCCCGACGAGGTGTGGATGCGGGCGGTCCACGAGTCGTCCGACGAGTGGACCAGGAGGCGGGACCCTGAGGGCGGAGGCTCGGGCGACGGGCCGGCGCCCTCCCCGTCGGGCACCCACACCCGCTCGCTCGCGACCCAGGTCCGGGACGAGGAGTGGATGCGCTGGGCGGCACGGACGGAGGACGAGCTCGGGCTCAGGCCCGTCATGCCCGACCGGCCGGTGGTGGTGTCGCCGGAGCAGCCTTTCTTCCTCCTCCCCTCGGGTCGGGCCAGGGTCTTCGTCCGGATCCCCCTCTTCGTCCGCATCCAGATCGAGGACGGAGAGGGGGGATCCTCCACGTTGGAAGAGGTGCCGAGCCAGGTCCTCTCCGACACCTGGTGGGGAAGCTTCACCGAGGGCGAGCTGGGATACTGGGTCGAGACCCGCGCGCGCCGCGAGATGGACCCGTCGCTGTACGAGCCCCACCTGGCCATCTGTCCCTTCATCCTCTCCAACGGCTCGGACCAGGTCCTCCCGGTGGAGCGCTTCGCCTTGCGGGTGTCGTACCTGACGCTCTTCGGACGCGGGACGGCGTGCTGGACCGACGAGGTCCTGGTCCG
>JAWVZK010000188.1:0-6434 GCA_033722275.1 Longimicrobiales bacterium
ATGCCTCAAGGTCGGAGGCCGTCCGGGGCCGTGGCATGGCCGTACGGGACGACCGCCCGCCCCGGGACCACAGCCCGCCAACCGCGCCCTCGGGCTCGAACAGGCGCGGGGCCTACCCGAGTCCGTACTCCTGGATCTTGTAGCGCAGGGCGCGGGGGGAGAGCTCGAGGAGGTCGGCCGCCTGCGTCTTGTTGCCGCCGGTCCGGTCCAGCGCCACCTCGATCAGATGCTTCTCCAGCCTCGCTCCGTGCTTCTTCACCGAGAGATCGTCCATGTCGACTCCGATCCCCGGCGTCTCCGGGGGCGGCCTTCGAACACCCTCGGGGAGGTCGTCCAGCGAGATGGTGTCTCCTTCCGTGAGCACCAGAGCCCGCTCGAGCACGTTCTCCAGCTCCCGTATGTTCCCGGGCCACGAATAGTCGAGGAGGACCTCCATGGCCTCGGGGTCGATCCCCTCCACGCTGATCCCGAGGCGAGACGTGTGCCGATCGAGGAGATGGCGGGTCAGCTCCGGGATCTCCTCCTTGCGGGACTGGAGCGTGGGCAGATGGATGGGCACCACGGCCAGACGGTAGTAGAGGTCCTTTCGGAACTCTCCCTCTTCCACGGCCTCCTCGAGGTCCCGATTGGTCGCGGATATGATCCGGACGTCCACCTCCGTGGTCCGGGTGGCGCCGATGCGTCGCACCTCGCCTTCCTGGACGGCGCGGAGAAGCTTCACCTGGAGCGCACCCGGGAGCTCGCCCACCTCATCGAGGAAGAGCGTCCCTCCGTCGGCTGCTTCGAAGAGTCCCTCCTTGTCGCGGTCCGCTCCGGTGAAGGCGCCCCGGACGAAGCCGAAGAACTCGGACTCCAGGAGCTGTTCCGGAACGCCGCCGCAATTGACCGCGATGAACGGCTGTCCCGACCGAAGGGATTCCCGGTGGAGCATCCGGGCCACGAGCTCCTTCCCGGTGCCGCTCGAGCCCGTGACGAGGACAGGGGAGTCGTACGGCGCCACCTTCTGCGCCACGGTGATGGCCCGCTCCATGGCCGGCGATCCGACGACGATCTCACCGAAGCGCGCGTCGGCCCGAACCTCGTTCCGCAGACGCCCCACCTCCTGGCGTAGCTCCTCGCGCTCCTCGGCCTTCTTCACGATGAGGAGGACCTCGTCGGAGCCGAAAGGCTTGGGGATGTAGTCGTACGCACCCTTCTTCATGGCCTCGACGGCCAGGTCCAGACCTCCGTACGCCGTCATCATGATGACGAGGGCCTGCCCTCCGTCGGCTCGGTACGCGTCGAGGAACTCGAGACCCGCGAGCCTGGGCATGCGCATGTCGCACAGGATCATGTCCGGGGATTGCTCCCGCGCCGTGGCGAGGCCGGCTTCGCCATCCTCGGCTTGGACGATCTCGTAGCCGGCGTCGGACAGGATCAAGGACAGGGACTTCCGCAGTCCGGCGTCGTCGTCGATGATGAGGATCTTCAAGATGTTGCCTGGGCGTGATGGGCAGAGACTTCAACGTCCGCCGTATCGTATAGCACGGGAATGCGGATGACGAAACGGGCACCCCCCTCGCGGCGGTTCTCGGCCTCGATCCGCCCTCCCATCCCCTCCACCAGCCGAGCGCAGATGGAGAGGCCGAGTCCGGTGCCTTTGCCGGGCTCCTTGGTGGTGAAGAACGGATCGAAGAGCCGCGCGCGGATCTCGGGGGCGATGCCGTGGCCGTTGTCCGAGACTTCGAGGCGCACGAGTCGCTCCGCGGACTGCACGGTGGCGACCCCTTCTTCGTCCCGCTCGTGGCGGCGCCGGTGCATGTAGTTGATCCCCGGAGGATCGTCCTCCCTCCGCGGGGGAAGGTCCTGGACGGCTCCGGCCTCCTCACGGAGGAGCACCTCGATCCGGGGCGCCGGAACGTCGTCCACCGCGTGGAGGGCGTTGAGCATGAGATTCACCATGACCTGCTCGAGTCGATGGGGCTGATCGAGAAGCTGCCGTTCGCCACTCTCCAATCTCCACGTCACGTCCACCTCGTCCAGGCTACCCTGGCTCTCGAGGATCTGCCGCACACGGGACAGGACCTCCCGGGCAGGGATGGGTGTCGCGCCTGCCTCGCTCGGCCGCGCGTAGTCGAGGAGGCCCCGGACGATGCGGTCGATACGGCAGGCCTCCCCCTTGATGGAGTCCAGGAGCTCCACCTCCTCCCCTCGCTTCATGGCCCGAGCGCGCGCTACGTCCACGAAGCCGATGATGGCTCCCAGGGGATTGCCCACCTCGTGGGCGATGCCGGCAGCCAGAGTCCCCACCGAGGCCATCCGCGCGGCCTGGATCACTTGGTCGCGAGCCTGCCGGAGCTGACGGTTCGTCTCCTCCAGCGAGGCCACGTTCTGGGCCAGACGCTCCTGATCGGTGATGAGCCGGTCGGCCAGCCGGTTCACGCTCCTCTGGATGGCCCGGAGCTCGGGCTGGAGGGGATCGGCCACCCGGTGGTGATAGTCCCCGTCGGCGATACGGCGCACGTCCCTCGAGAGGTCCTCCACGGGACCGGAGACGGAGGCAGCGATGAGCCAGCGGGAGAAGAAGACCAGGATGACGACATCGACGACGAGAAACGCGAGGACGAAGAGGGTCGCGGCGCCAGGCTCCCGGGCGCTCGGCAGCGTCAGGAAGACGATGGGGAGGGCGACCGCGATGGCCTGGACGACTCCGAAGAGCAGGGCGAGCCGGAGCGTGGGTCGTCGAGGTTTCTCCACGTCAGGGATCCCGGGGAGCGGTGCCGCGGGTGGGAAAGGTCAGGCGCCCGACGTCAGTTGCACTCGACGACGCTTTCGACGGTCGCCGGAGCCACGGGCGTCGCGCCTCCGTGGTAGATGGAGCAAAGGCGGGTCGGGAGTCCGGCGTGGCTCGCCGTGGCGGACCACCCGAGGTTCGAGGCCTCGGTCACGGTGACCGTCACGCCGTCGGAGTTCACGAAGCCCACGGCGTCGAGATCGGAGCCGTAGCTGTAGTTCTCGTTGTAGTACAGCTCCTGGAGGTTCGCCAGGTTCCTCAGGTCCGTCTTGGAGGCGGAGATGAACGCCTTCTCGCGCGCCGACGTGAACTTGGGGATCGCGATGGCCGCGAGGATCCCGATGATGACGACCACGATCAGGAGCTCGATGAGCGTGAAGCCGGACTCTCTGGACTTCATCTTGGGTCCTCGGGATCTCGGGGAAGGCGGTCGAGAAGACGAAGGGTGGCCCGGTGCGTTGCCCCCGGACCACCCTACCGTCTCATTTCACACCCGCACAAGCGGGACTCTGTCAGCCCGACACGAGGTCAGCTGGTGCAGGCGACCTCACCGGGCTGCGACGGGGTCGCGGTCCCGACCGTCGGGGCCGTCGAAGTACCGTAGTAGATGGCGCAACCCTCGGAGGTGCCGAGCGCGGCGTGCGTCGCCGTGCCGTTCCATCCGGACGTGGACGCCGTGATGGTGACGGTGACGCCGTCGGAGTTGGTGAACGCCAGGTCCGCCGGCACGGCCGAGTAGGAGTACGCGTCGGAGTAGTAGATCTCCTGCTGGCTGGCCAGGTTCTTCAAGTCGGACTTCATGGCCGCGAAGTAAGCCTTCTCTCGCGTGGCGCTGAACTTCGGAATGGCGATGGCCGCCAGGATTCCGATGATCACGACCACGATGAGCAGCTCGATCAGGGTGAAACCTTTGCTGTCCCGCATCGGTGTGACTCCAGGTGTGAGGGGTACACGGGTTTTTTGATTCGCCAATCAGGGAAGCAAGGACGGTTCCAAACCTGTCCCCTGAATCCGTAAGTTCATATCTCTCATTGTCTTATGATATAGGACCTTTTCGTGTTCCTCGCGCCGTGGCCCTTTCTCGGCGTGGTCTTTTGCAAGGAATCGGCACGTTGCAAGAGTACGGTACCCGGCGTCGGATCCGTCCCGCACGTCAGCTTCCGGCCTCGTCGGGGTCGTCCGGATGACGTTCCAGATCGAACTCGACGACCCGGATGGAATCCAGGGCCCGTCGACCCACGTGGCTGAACGTCCGGACCCGGGCCGAGTCCAGCGCCTCGCGCATGCGTGCCGTGTCTCCCGCCTGGCGATGGGCGTATGCCTCGTAGACGTACTGCTGCCAGAAGAAGGCGTCCGCCAACGCCTCGGCCTTCCTCCGCACCTCTCGCGCTTCCGCGAAGCGGCCCTGGGCCGCGAGCGCCCAGGCCAGCAGGTGGAGTCGCGTAGGGTCCTGGGGTTCCAGATCGAGGGCCCGCCGGGCATACTCCTCGGCGCCCCGGGCGTCCCCACGCTCCGCCCGGACCAGCGCCAGAAGCGCCGGAGCGAGGGAATATCGCGGGATGTCCTCGGCGGCGAAGCCGAGCAGCACCTCCGCCGCGCCGTAATGACCCGCCGCCATGAGCTTGCGGGATATCTCGGTCACGAGCTTGTAGTGGGTTCCCAGGAGATCGATGGCCGCACGGTAGGCGAGGAGGGCCTCGCTCTCGCGGCCCCGCCCCATGAGGACGTCGCCGAGGATCCACTGGGAGCGCCCCGACTGGGGATAGTCCCGGATGAGAGCGGTGTACACCGTGGCATTGTCGTACCACTCGGGATTGCGGGTCCAGACGCGTAGCCCGGCGGCCAGGACGATCACCGTCAGGCCGGCCCAGGCGAGCCGTCGACGACGCTCCGCCAGGCGGAGGACCAGCCATCCGGTGGCGGCCGCCAGGCCCACCGAGGGGAGGTAGAGGGTCCGTTCGGCGAGGAGGATGCCGGAGAGGATCACCGTGTTCGAAGTGGGAGCGATGGCGATGAGGAACCAGACCAGTCCGAAGGCGACGGCCTTCGTCGTGCTTCGTCCCCGCTCCATCCCCGGAGCCCGCCACAACGCCAGAGCGAGCGCCAGGAGCAGCAGAACCAGCCCGACGCCCAGGACGTTCTCCATCTGCCAACCGAAGGACACGGGGATCACGCCCGGGGAGTAGTCGGCCGAGAGGTCGAGGGGAAAGACCCAGAGTCGGACGTAGTGCATCCAGACCTCGCCGAGGGTCCAGATCCTGGGAATCTCCCGGAGCAGGTCGGCGCCGATGGGCGCGTGGGCCGTCGCCACCGTCCCCAGGACGAAGAAGCGGGCCGTGAGGAGGCTCCCGGCCACTACCGCCATCGTCACGTAGACGCGCCAACGTGCGGAGACGTATCGCGGGAGGTCGTGCAGGGGGATGCGGCGTCTCGCCGCGTCCAGCAAGAGCAGGAGGCCGGGAAGCGTGACCGCGCTCTCCTTCGCCCCGAAGCCGATCAAGTAGAGGAGACCCACCACCGCCGCCGCCCGCCATCCCGAGCGCTCCCCGGAGCGGAGGTGGACGAGACAGGCGCCCACGACGCAGGCGGTGGACACGATCTCGGAGAGACCGACGATGTTGGCGACGGCCTCCACGTGCACCGGATGCACGGCGAAGAGAAGTCCGCCCGCGAAGGCCGCGGCCAGGGGAAGAAGCTCGACGAGGAGGGCCAGCACGAGGATCGAGGTCCCGACGTGGGCGACGACGTTCACGGCGTGGAACAAGAGGGGCGAGCCGCCTCCCATCACCCACTCCAGGCCGAAGAGAGCGGTCGTCACGGGACGCCACAGCCCCAGATCCTCGCCGTACTCCATGGGCCAGTACGGCTCGAGGAGAGCCCCGGGAAGGCTCTCCAGGGACTGGATGGCCGTGTTGTTCAGAACGATCTGCACGTCGTCGTACGCGAACGAGTTGGGCAACGCGCTCAGATAGACGACGCCGGCGACGAGACCGACCACGACGTACGCCGTCCTTCGGTCCTTCAGGAGAGAGGGCAAGCGTCAGGCCCGGTCGCGGCGCCCGCCGCCGGAGTCCTCCCCCGCGCCCCCCACCACCTCCTCGGGCGACGCCACTTCGGTCCCCCGGTCCGTTCCGGAAGGACGCCGGTCGACCCCGGGCCCGCCGCCGTCACGCGGGCTCGGGTCGACGGCAGAGTCCACGTCGTCCTCCTCCACCCCTGCCCGCGACGCCCGTTCCGGTGCGTCCCACGGATCCACGGCCGGTGGGGTCCAGGCTGGCGGACGGGGACCCCAGAGATTGTACTTGAGAATCGACCAGAGAGCGGACACCCCGTCCTTCCAGCCGATCTTCTTGCCCTCGGCGTAGGAGCGTCCATGGTAGCTGATGGGCAGCTCGTACATCCTGGCGCCCGCCTGGGCGAGCCGGGCCGTCAGCTCGGGCTCGATGCCGAACCGGTCCGCGGAGAGGGGCAGCGTATGCAGGAGGTCCCGACGGACCATCTTGTAGCACGTCTCCATGTCGGTGAGGTTGACGTCGGTGAGCATGTTCGACAGGAGGGTGAGGACTCGGTTGCCCACCGAGTGCCAGAAGAAGAGGACGCGATGCGGCCCGCCCAGGAATCGCGATCCGTAGACCGCGTCGGCCTGCCCCACCAGAATGGG
>JAWVZK010000189.1:0-6381 GCA_033722275.1 Longimicrobiales bacterium
AACACCGGCGTGGTCACCCTGGAGACGGCCAGGGCCATCTTCATCCAGCCCCGGTAGACGGGACCGAGGCGGCCCGGCACCAGGGCACCGGCCAGGATCAACGTGCCGCCGAGGGCCGCCGCGATCCGCCAGAGGGTGTCCTTGTCCCTCCACAGCAGCAGGCCCGCCAGGAGGAGGAAGGCGATCCCTACCGGAAACGCGAATTTCCGCCCGTCGGCGGCGCTGAACTCAGTCGAGTTCGAATTCATCACGCCAATCCCCCTCCTCCTGCCAATCGGGCTGGTCCCGCTTGTCCAGGAAGAACGAGTCCAGGATGAGAAAGTCCATGTCCGTGCGCATGAAGCACACGTACGCATCCTCCGGCGTGCATACGATGGGCTCACCGCGGACGTTGAACGACGTATTCACGAGGAGCGGACACCCCGTGTACTCCTCGAACTTCGAGATCAGGTCGAAGTAGTCCGGGCTCCGGTCCCGACTCACGGTCTGCACCCGCGCCGAGTAGTCGACGTGGGTGATGGAGGGAACGTCGGACCGGGGGACGTTGAGCCTCTCGATCCCGAAGAGAGCCTCCTGCTTCGCGGTCATCGGAACGCGACGCTCTTCCTTCACCGGGCTCACCAAGAGCATGTAGGGGGATTCGGTGTCCAGATCGAAGTAGTCCGCGGCCCGATGCTCGAGGACGCTCGGAGCGAAAGGACGGAAGCTCTCCCTGAACTTGATCTTGAGGTTCATCTTCTTCTGCATCTTCGGGCTTCTCGGGTCGCCGAGGATGCTCCGACTACCCAAGGCTCTGGGGCCGAACTCCATCCGGCCGTTGAACCAGCCGATGACGTTCTCGTCGGCGATCTCACGGGCTGTCCGATCGATGAGCTGGTCCCGGTCCAGACATTCGTACCGGGCGCCATACTTCTTCAGCGTCTCCTCGATCTCGGGCGCGGTGAAGGACGGGCCCAGATATGCCCCACCCATTCCGTCGCGCCTACCCTCCAGCTTCCGTGGCTTGGAAAGGTGACGATGCCAGATGATCTGTGCGACGCCCAGCGCGCCCCCGGCGTCTCCGGCAGCCGGCTGGATCCAGAGATTCGCGTACGGGCCTTCCCGCTGGACACGCCCGTTGGCCACGCAGTTCAGAGCGACACCACCGGCCAGGACCAGATTCTCCAGCCCGGTTTCCCGGTGCGCGAAGCGTGCCATGCGCATCACGACCTCCTCGCACGCCTCCTGGACGGATCGGGCCAGGTCCATCTCACGCTGCGTGATGCGGGTCTCCGGCTCACGCGGGGGTCCACCGAAGAGCTCGTGGAAGGCCTCACTCGTCATCGTGAGCCCACCGAGATAATTGAAGTACCGCTGGTTGAGGACGAAGGACCCGTCCTCCTTCAGATCCATGAGCTCGTCGAAGATCAGGGAGAGGTACTTCGGCTCACCGTACGGGGCGAGGCCCATGACCTTGTACTCTCCGGAATTGACTCTGAATCCGGTGTAGTGGGTGAAGGCCGAGTAGACGAGCCCCAGGGAATCCGGCCAGTGGAGCTCACGAATCAGCTCGATGTCGTCGTCCCGGCCTACCCCGATGGAAGCGGTGGCCCACTCGCCCACACCATCCATGGTGAGGATGGCCGCCTCCTCGAAGGGGGACGGGAAGAAGGCGCTCGCCGCGTGGGACTCGTGGTGCTCCGCGAAGAGTATGTCACCGGACCAATCCAGCTCCCCGGCGATGTCGTCCCTCTGGAAGAGCTTCTCCTTGATCCAGAGGGGCCCGGCCTTCAGAAAGGAGCCGAAGCCGCCGGGGGCGATGGACAGATACGTCTCGAGAATCCGCTCGAACTTGAGAAGCGGCTTGTCATAGAAGCCGACAAAGTCGACCTCTTCGATGGAGATCCCCTCCCGGGCGAGACAGAACTCGACCGCGTTCGCGGGGAAGGAAGCGTCACCCTTCACGCGGCTGAAACGCTCCTCCTGCGCCGCGGCGACGATCTCGCCGTCACGGAGCAGGGCGGCCGCGCTGTCGTGATAGTACGCGGAGATCCCGAGGATGTAGGTGGGACTCGGCATGGGGGCGGGGGGGGGACTCGGTTCCGGAAGGGTGCACTGGAGGGTCTGCGATCCCCTGAAAGTTGCCCCTTCCTCCGTGCCGAGATCAATGATCGGAGGCGGAGGGGCCCGTTCTCGCCACGGAGATGGCCAGCCGACGATCCACGTGCCGCCAGGTCGTCCCTCCCGGATGGACTGCTACCCCCCCACCTCCGCGTACTCCTCCACCGGCGGACAGGCGCACACCAGGTTCCTGTCTCCGTACGCGTTGTTCACCCGCCGCACCGAGGGCCAGAACTTCGACTCCCGAGTCCACGGCGCCGGATACGCGGCCTGCGTCCGGCTGTACGGATGATCCCACGCGTCCGCGCTGACCATGGCCGCCGTGTGGGGCGCGTTCTTGAGGGCGTTGTCCTCGGCGTCGGCGATGCCCAGCTCCACCTGCTCGATCTCGGCCCGGATGGAGATCATGGCGTCGCAGAAGCGATCGAGCTCCTCCTTCGGCTCCGACTCGGTGGGCTCGATCATCATCGTGCCCACGACGGGGAAGGAGACGGTGGGGGCGTGGAAGCCGTAGTCGATGAGACGCTTGGCCACGTCCTCCTCCGTGATTCCGGTGGCGCGCTTCATGGGCCGGAGATCGACGATGAACTCGTGGGCCACCAGTCCGCGCTCGCCTCTGTAGAGAACGTCGAAGTGTCCTTCCAGTCGTTTCGCCATGTAGTTCGCGCCCAGGATGGCGACCTCCGAGGCCCGGCGAGTGCCGCGCCGGCCGAGGAGGGCGATGTACGCCCAGGAGATGACCAGAATGCTGGCGCTCCCCCACGCCGCCGACGAAACGGCTCCGATGGCCTTCTCCCCGCCGGTCTCGTGGATGCCGTGACCGGGCAGATAGGGCGCCAGCCTCTCGTTGCAGCAGATGGGGCCCATTCCCGGGCCGCCGCCGCCGTGGGGAATGGCGAAGGTCTTGTGGAGGTTGATGTGGCAGACGTCGGCGCCGTAGTCGCCCGGCCGGGCCAGGCCCACCTGCGCGTTCAGGTTGGCGCCGTCCAGGTACACGAGGCCCCCGTTCTCGTGGATGATCTCGCACGCCCGGCGGATCCCTGCCTCGAAGACACCGTGGGTCGAGGGGTACGTGACCATGAACGCCGCAAGCTTCTCGGCGTGCTCCGACGCCTTCGTCTCCAGGTCGTCGAGGTCGATGGAGCCGTCGCCGGCGCTCTTCACGACGACGACCCTCATCCCCGCCATGACGGCGCTCGCCGGATTCGTTCCATGGGCCGACGAGGGCACGAGACAGACGTCCCTGTGATGGTCGCCCCGGTCCTCGTGGTAGGCGCGGATGGTGAGGAGGCCGGTGTATTCGCCCTGGGCGCCGGAGTTGGGCTGCAGCGAGGTGGCGGCGAAGCCGGTGATCCCCGCGAGCCAGCGCTCGATCTCCCGGAAGATCGTCCGGTAGCCTTCGGCCTGCGCCATGGGCGCGCACGGATGGAGCTCCCCGAGCTCCGGCCACGTCACCCCCGCCATCTCCGTCGTGGCGTTGAGCTTCATGGTGCACGATCCCAGAGGGATCATGCTGGTCTTCAACGACAGGTCCCGGGTCTCGAGCTTGTGGAGATACCGCAACATCTCCGTCTCGGAGTGATAGCGATTGAAGACCTCGTGCTCGAGGTAGGCCGATGTCCGGGTCGCCCAACCGGGGAGCTCGGGGATCGCTCCGTCGGCCTCGAGGGCGTGGGCGGACAGGTCGAGCTCGCCATCTCCGGCGAAGATCCTCAGGAGGTCGTCGACGTCGTCGGGGCGTGTCGTCTCGTCCAGGGCGACGCCCAACGTCCCGTCGCCGAAGTTCCGCAGGTTGATGCGCCGGTCGTCCGCCCGCTGGAGCACGTCGTCCGCGCTCCCCGCCGGTCGCACCCGGACGGTGTCGAAGAAGGTGTCGGTGAGGACGTCGTGCCCTTGCCCCTCGAGTCCAGCGGCCAGGACCGACGTCTGGGCGCGGATCCGCTCGGCGATGCGACGGATGCCTCTGGGACCGTGGTACACGGCGTAGGCGGCCGCCATGATGGCCAACAGGACCTGGGCCGTGCAGATGTTGGACGTCGCCTTCTCACGTCGGATGTGCTGCTCCCGGGTCTGCAGGGCCATCCGCAGCGCCGGGTTGCCGTCGGCGTCGATGGAGACGCCGATGATACGCCCAGGCAGCTTCCGCTTGTACGCTTCCCTCGCCGCCATGAAGGCGGCGTGGGGCCCGCCGAAGCCCATGGGAACGCCGAAGCGCTGGGAGTTGCCCACCACCACGTCCGCCCCCCACTCGCCAGGTGGGGTCAGCAGGGCGAGCGCCATGAGGTCGGCCGCCGCGACGACCATCGCACCTGCCTCCGCGGCCCGTCGGGCGAAGTCGGTGTAGTCGATCACCTCTCCGTCGGTGGCCGGATACTGGAGCAGGACGCCGAAGACGTCTTCGTCGATCTCGAAGCCCTCGTGATCACCGACGACGACGTCGATGCCCAGAGGCCACGCGCGGGTCCTCACCACGTCGATGGTCTGAGGATGGCACCGCTCGGAAACGAAGAAGGTGTTGGCGTCCCCCCGGGCGTTCCCGTGCGCCAGGTGCATGGCCTCGGCGGCCGCCGTGCCTTCGTCGAGGAGGGAAGCGTTGGCGATCTCCATCCCGGTGAGGTCCATCACCATCGTCTGGAAGTTGAGGAGCATCTCCAGACGACCCTGGGCGATCTCGGCCTGATACGGCGTGTACTGCGTGTACCAGCCCGGGTTCTCCAGGATGTTGCGCTGGACGACGCCGGGGACCAGGGTGTCGCTGTATCCCATCCCCAGGTAGGAGCGGTAGACCTCGTTGTCCGCGGCGATACGGCGGAGCCGCCCGAGGAGCTCGGCCTCGGTGAGCGCGTCGGGGAGCTCCAGCTCACCCTCCATGCGGATGGATTCTGGAACGACGTCGTCGACGAGGGCATCGATGGAGTCGTAGCCCAGCGTCCCGAGCATGGCGGCCACGTCGGCGGAGTCTGGGCCGAGGTGTCTCGCCTCGAAATCCGGAAGCGGATCGATACGGGTCATGGTCTCATGGAAAGAAGGAGGCCGTGACCCGCGTTTCGGCGGATCACGGCCCGATGCGTCGGAGCGGAGCGGCTCGGGTCAGCCGATGTGCTCCGCATAGCTGTCGGCGGAGAGGAGTGAGGATACCTCGTTGGCGTCGGCGAGTTTCAGCTTGATCATCCACCCGTCGCCGTAGGGATCGGAGTTCACCAGCGAGGGGTCGTCGTCCAGAGCTTCGTTCACCGCCACCACCTCGCCCTCGAGAGGACAATAGAGGTCGCTCACGGCCTTCACCGCCTCGATCGTGCCGAAGACGTCCATCTTACCGAAGCTGGATCCCACGTCGGGGAGCTCCAGGAACACCACGTCCCCGAGCTCGCCCTGCGCGTAATCCGTCACGCCCACCGCGTACACGCCGTCCTCGTCGGTGGCCTTCAGGTACTCGTGCTCCTCGGTGTAGTGGAGATCGCTGGGGATTTCGGACATGGATGCTCCGGAGGTTGGGCAGTGGGCCGGTCTCGGACGAGGCCCCTCAGCATGACGGCCTTGGGTGCCCGGGTCAAGGACCCGTAGCTTGTCGAAAGCGACCGCCTGGAACACCCCCCTCCGAGACTTCGCGTGACCGCATCCGATCCGGACTTCGACGAGCTCGTCGCCCCGTTGCGCGAGGACAACGTCTCGGGGGCTACGGAGCTGAGTCAGACGGCAGCCGAAGTCCTGAGGCGGGCGGCCATCCGGGTCCAGGCTGGCTCGGTCGCCGAGCTTCGCTGGGGGCTGGGCCAGGTCTGCGCGAAGATCCTGGACGCCCAACCCTCCATGGCCCCGATGGTCACGCTGGTCCGAGGGGTTCTGGATGCCGTCGAGCCCGAGGAGTCCGTGGAGGACGGACGTCTGGCAGCGGCGGATGCCGCCGAGGCGTTCCGGGCCGGCTTCGAGACCAGAGTACGGGCCGTGGTGGAGACCGCGAGGGCGTTGCTTCCTCCCGCCGGCATGGTGGGTACGATCTCGGCGTCGGGATCGGTCCGGGAGCTCCTCGCATCGGAGGCCCCCCGCCGGAGGTGCCGGGTCTTGTGCTTCGAGAGCCGCCCCATGCAGGAGGGCAGGTCGCTCGCCGGAGCCCTTGCCGAGGCGGGCGTGAGCGTCACCTTCGCCGTGGACGCCGCGATGGACGCCCTCGTGCCGGAATGCGACGTGGTCCTCCTGGGAGCCGACTCGGTGGGCGACGAGGGGATCGCGAACAAGATCGGCTCGTGCGCCCTGTCACGAGCGGCGGCCCGTCTAGGCATACCC
>JAWVZK010000190.1:0-6307 GCA_033722275.1 Longimicrobiales bacterium
GGGAACCATCGAGCTCCCTCGATCCTCGCCCGCCGAAGCGCGGTCCCTGGTCGGCCGGACCTCGCCGGGCACCACTTCGAGGGCCGCGTGGCCGGGTTGCTGAGCAGGTGGGCGGCGGCGATACTCTGGACGCTACGCGCTCCGCCCCTCCGGCCTTCCCTGGAGAGACTTCAGCCAGCATGAGCGACACCCGAGCCGCTCCTCCCCCGACCCCCGTGGACGACGAGATCTCTCTCTGGGAGGTCCTCGCCGTCCTGCTTCGCCGCCGGGCGACCATCGTTCTGACTACGGGTCTCGTGGCAGCCTCGGCTGTGGCCTTCACGCTTCTGCGGGCCGACTCCTACACTACGGAAGCATCCTTCCGCCCACAGGGCTCGGAGCAGTCCGGCTCCCAGCTCATGGCGCTCGCCAGCCAGTTCGGGGTGAGCGTCCCCGGTGGAGGAGAGGAAGCGAGCCCCGCCTTCTACGCCGAGCTCCTCGACTCGCGGGAGATCCTCTCCCGGGCCGCCGAGAGGACGTACGAGGTGGACGGCGTCGGGACCGTTCTGCTCAAGGACCTCCTGGAGATCGAGGAGGAGACGGAGGCGCTGCGGGACCAGGCCGCCATCGAGTGGCTTCGGGAGGAGGCGGTGGAGGTTTCCACGGGTCGGGAGACGGGAACCGTCACCCTCACGGTGACCACCGAGTGGCCCGGACTGTCGCGAGACATCGCCGAGGAGCTCCTGGCGGAGGTTGCCCGCTTCAACCTGAGCACGCGCCAGTCGCAGGCCGCCGCGGAGCGCGCCTTCATCGAGGAGCGGGTCCAGGAGGCCGAGGCGGAGCTCGAGACTGCCGAAGACGCTCTGCGGGTCTTCCTGGAGTCCAACCGACAGTGGCAGGACTCTCCCCTCCTGGTCTTCCGGCAGCAGGCCCTCCAGCGGGAGGTGACCCTCCGACAATCCGTGCTGACCACGTTGGTGCAGTCCTTCGAGCAGGCGCGCATCGCGGAAGTGCGGGATACGCCGGTCATTACCGTGCTTCAGGACCCCTACCTCCCACCGGGCCCCGACGATCGGAGGCTACTCCTCGCCGGGGCCCTGGGCGTGGTCCTGGGTGGGATGATGGGCATCGTCCTCGCCTTCGTCGTGGAGGCGTTCCGGAGGCCGAGCGAGGGGGATCCCGCCAAGGAGGACTTCCAGGCCACCTGGAACGGACTCAAGCGCTCCCTGCCCTTCGTCGGCCGTCGCGGCTGAGACCAGCGGCATCGCGCTGCAGGCGGGTGCTCGTGCTCGGTCGGTGCCCTCGGGGAGCCCGAATCCGTTAACTTTTCAGGCTACCCTCAAGAAGACTCGACCGTCCGGGGTCGGGCGGGCGCCCCGCTCCGGCTGCTGCAGGCATACCATGTCCATGTCCATCCGCAATATCGCCATCATCGCCCACGTCGACCACGGGAAGACCACGCTGGTGGACAAGATGTTCTCCCAGGCCGGCGTCTTCCGCGAGAACCAAGCCGTGGAAGAACGGGTGATGGACTCCAACCCCCTCGAGAAGGAGCGGGGCATCACGATCCTGGCGAAGAACACGGCGGTCCACTGGGGCGACGTGAAGGTCAATATCGTCGATACCCCGGGTCATGCCGACTTCGGCGGCGAGGTCGAGCGCATCCTGCGGATGGTGGACGGCGTCGTGCTCCTCGTCGACGCCGCGGAGGGCCCCATGCCCCAGACCCGCTTCGTCACACGCAAGGCGCTGGAGCTGGGGCTTCTGCCCATGGTGGTCATCAACAAGATCGATCGCGGCGACGCCCGACCGGAAGAGGTCCACGACGAGGTTCTCGAGCTTTTCATGGACCTCGAGGCCAACGACGAGCAGCTGGACGCTCCCTTCCTCTACGCCGTCGGTCGGGACGGATGGGCCTCGGAGGACCCCGATGCCCGGGGCGGCGACCTGACGCCGCTGTTCGAGACTATCACCGCCCACTTCCCCGAGCCCGACGTGGACCCCGAGGGGCCCTTCCAGATGCTAGTCTCCACGCTGGACCACTCGCCGTACGTGGGGAGGATCGCCATCGGCCGCATCGAGCGCGGCTCGGTCCGGGTGGGTGAGCGCGTCACGCTCCTGGATCTCGGAGAGCCGGGCATGGTGGACGATCCGGAGGAGGGAGAGAGTGCGAAGGTCCTGAAGCTCTACACCTTCCGTGGCCTCGACCGTATCGAGGTGGAGGAGGCGTTCGCGGGTGACATCGTGGCCCTCGCCGGCCTGGAGGGGGTGGAGATCGGGAAGACCGTGACCGACCCCGAGCACAGGGAGCGGCTGCGAGGGATCGCGGTGGAGGAGCCCACGCTCTCGGTGGACTTCACCGTGAACAACTCGCCCTTCGCGGGGCAGGCGGGCAAGTACGTCACTACCCGCCAGCTCCGTGAGCGGCTCTTCCGCGAGCTGGAACGGAACGTGGCCCTGCGCGTGGAAGACACCGATTCCCCCGACACGTTCACGGTGAGCGGGCGCGGCGAGCTCCACCTCACCATCCTCATGGAGACCATGCGGCGGGAAGGGTACGAGTTCCAGGTCTCCCGTCCCCGGGTCATCACCCGCCGAACCGAGGGTGGAGCGCTGCAGGAGCCCTACGAGGAGGCGGTCATCGAGGTGCCCTCGGAGATGGTGGGGACCGTCATCGAGAAGCTCGGTCCCCGCAAGGGCGAGATGACCGAGATGAAGCCCATGGGCGGGGCACCCGCCGCAGGCGGGTCGGGGACGACCAGGCTCCGTTTCGAGATCCCCGCCCGCGGACTGTTCGGATACCGCTCCGAGTTCCTCACCGACACACGCGGCGAAGGCATTCTCCATCACACGTTCCACGATTGGGGTCCCTGGGCCGGCGGTCTGAAGGGTCGGACCCGGGGCGTTCTCGTCGCGGACCGGGCCGGGCCGGCCGTAGGGTTCGCGCTCTTCGGGCTGCAGGAGCGGGGGACGCTCTTCGTCGAGCCCGGCGACCCGGCGTATCAGGGCATGATCGTGGGCGAGAACGCCCGGACCGACGACATGGACGTGAACGTGAGCAAGGAGAAGAAGCTCACCAACATGCGAACGACGTCGTCGGACGAGAACATCAAGGTGGAGCCACCCCGACAGATCACCCTCGAGCTGGCGCTGGAGTTCATCGAGGACGACGAGCTCATCGAGGTCACCCCGGACGCGATCCGACTCCGGAAGCGGATCCTGGATCCGAATCAGCGCAAGAAGGCGGCGAAGCGGCAGCAGCAGCTTGCCTGAGCCCCGGCGTCGCCGCCCCCGTCCGCCGAGCGCTCGGGTCTCCGGCACGTTCCCGCCCCGGACCTCGTGGGAACCCTCGACGATTCGGTGGGTGGAGCGAAGGATGGTCCCGCGTCGATTGCAGCGGTCCGTCACCGCGGAGCACAGAGGGTTCAGAGCCGAAAAGGGTGTACAAGGTTGAATACGTTGAACCGAGAGCGATTCGAGCGGGCCCATACGTTCGAGGAATACCTCTCTACCGTGGACAAGAACCGGGAGCTCTGGCACGCCGTCTATGAGCGGGTGCGACTCCCCCGTGGGATCGTGGAGCGGGCGAGCCGGATCCCCGGCGGCTGGCATCTCGTGGCCCTTTCCGAAGATTGGTGCGGTGACGCGGTCAACACGCTGCCCGTCGTCGCTCGCCTGGCCGAGGAGGCGGGCTGGGACCTCCGGATCCTGGGGAGAGACGACAACCCGGACCTCATGGATGCCCATCTGACGAACGGGCGCAGCCGCTCCATCCCCGTGGTCATCGTGTACGACCAGAACTTCGAGAAGGTGGGGTGGTGGGGGCCGAGGCCGGGCGAGATTCAGCGCTGGGTCATGACCGAGGGGCTGTCGATGCCTTCGCCGGATCGCTACAAGGTCATCCGTCGCTGGTACGCGAAGGATCGCGGGAAGACTACGCTGGAGGAGCTGATAGGGATCGTAGCGTCGGCTGCGTGAGCTGCTGGAGCACGGGGGCCTCAGAGCCCGGTGAGGACCCCGAAGAGGATCACACTCGGGCCCAGGGAAAGGACGGCCATCCCGCCGACGATGAGGATGTCCGTCGCGTTATCCCTGATGGTTCTCAGGGGCTAGGAACCACACGCGCTTCGGCGGGCCAGTCCTCTCCGACGAAGTCGGTCACGGCCGAGAAGAACCGCTCGGGGGCTTCCAGGTAGGGGAAGTGTCCGACGCCGTCGAGGACGAGAAGGCGGGCGTTCGGCAGAGCTCGAGCCCAGTCCCGTGCGCCCTCCAGGGGGAGCGGATCCGCCGTGCCGTGAAGGACGAGCGTGGGAGCGGTCACGTCGGCCAGGGACGGTCTCCAGTCCCAATCACCCAGCGAAGCCATCGTATACCGGCCGACGTTCTCCAGACCGTTGCGGATGGCCTCGGGCGTACCGGCGCAGAAGTCCCCTCGAGTGCGGCTCGCGGCAGCGGTATCGGCGAAGAAGGGCCTGAACCAGAGCTCGATGTACGCGTGGCACGCTTCGATGTCGCCGGGATCCGCCAAGTGCGCTTCGTACCGTTCCCCCAGCGAACGCTGCTCGGCGCTGTCGCGGCTGGCGGCCATGTCCTGGAAGGCGTCGACAAGCTGCTGACGTCGCGGCGGCACCCCACCCACGATTAAGAGTCGTTCGACCCGCTCGGGGTGGCGCATCGCGTAGAGGCCAGCGACGCCCGCTCCCCAGGAGTGACCGAGGATCGTCATTCGGTCGAAGTCGAAATGAGTGCGGACCGCCTCGAGGTCGTCCGCGAAGCGCTCCGCATCGAGCTGGGCGGAGTCGCTGACGAGTGAGGAGCGACCGGCGCCTCGCTGGTCGTAGAAGAGGAGCGTCATGCCATCGGCCAGGGGCTCGAGATCGGCGGCGAAGTACTCCATGTCGAACGCGGGTCCGCCGTGGACCACGACCAGGGTGTCGCCGGCGGATCCGACCGTCCGGTAGAACAACCGGACATCGTCGCCGGCGTCTACGAACCCTTCCGGGACCTCCGCTGTCGCGTCCATCGACGCCTCGGCGCCGGATTCGGCATCCGTGCATGCGGCGCCCAGTGTTCCGAACGTCAGCGTCAACACGATTCCCGTCGAACGCGGATCCATCTGGAACCTCCGGTGTCTCGACCGACCAGCAACGGCTGCAGATTGGATGCTGGCCCGACATACGGCAAGTGACGGATGCCCCGGTCGCCGCTTGCTCGCTCGCGGGGGTCGACGGCAGGTCCGGCCTTCGCGCGCTGGCGCCCGACGCGCCTCGTCACCCCCCGCCGATTGCCCTGTCCCACCCCCGTCCTTACCGTTTGGCGCCCCATGGCCACCCCTCTCCCGAAGCCGACCCGTCCGTGGACGTAGACTCTTCTTCCCGACGCCCGGGGCTCTTCGCCCTGGCCTTCGGGTCGGGATTCGCCGTCCTGACCATCGAGATCGCGGGAGCGCGGCTGATCGCGCCGGTCTTCGGGCTCTCCGCGGGTCCGTGGACAGCGGTGATCGGCGTGATCCTGTCCGCCCTGGCCGCGGGGAGCCACTACGGGGGTCGCCTCGCGGACGGCGGACGGATTCCGCTGTCTCGCATCCTGATGGTGGCCGGGCTCACCGGCGTCCTGCCCATCGTGGGAGCCGGAGTCCCGTGGGTCGCCCGCTCGGCCTTCGGCTTCATCCCGGGAGCCGTCGTCAGCGCCCTCGTCCTCTTCGCACCGTCGGTCTTCTGCCTGGGGGCCGTCGTCCCCTACCTCGTGCGCGCCGACACCGACAGCGTCGACGAGGTCGGACGGAGGGCCGGAGACGTCAGCGCGGCCGCGACGGCGGGCTCCATCGCCGGCTCCTTCACCACGGGCTTCTTCCTCCTGCCCGCGATGCCGCTGCCCCTCCTCATGGGGCTCACCGTGGCGGGGCTCTTCGCCATGGCGGTGGCGGCCGGCCGGATCTTGCGCGGTCCGGACGCGCCTCGAGGAGCCACGACCGGTGCGGCTCTGGCCGTTCTCGCGGCGCCGGGACTCGGACTCCTCGCTTCGGGTGCGCCGCCCGACACCCTGCACGTCGAGCAGACGCTCTACACCTCGGTGAGGGTGACGGAGCGCGAGTGGGCCGACGGGCGCACGGTCCGGGAGCTCTGGCAGAACGGAGGATCCTCCTCCGCCGAGTACGTCGGGACCGGTGAGCCCGCTCACACGTATGCGACGGCCAGCCTGGACATCCTCGAGCCCTTCATGGTCGAGATGGATCGAGTGCTGGTCCTGGGTGGCGCCGCCCTGACGCTCCCGGTGGCGTTCCAGAAGCTGCACGCGAGGAGACGATTCGGCTCCGAGGATCCCCCGA
>JAWVZK010000191.1:0-6282 GCA_033722275.1 Longimicrobiales bacterium
CCCCAGGACCACCACGGCGTCCGCTCCGCCGGCCTGGTCGGAGGGCCGGAGGAGCCGACCCACGGCCGGCCGGGCGCCGAAGGTCTCCAAGAAGCCGGACGATACGTGGCTGACCCGGACCCGCTCCGGGTCCCCGTCCCCGCTCAACACGGCCTCCACCGTGCGACTCGCCACCACGGTCTCGGCCGGCCCCGGCGAGGCGCGGAGGGCATGGTAGAGGGCCGGACTCAGCGGTCCGAGGGAGCCCGGATCGTGGCGGGGGTCGATTCCCACCAGAACCATCCTCTCCGAGCCCGGATAGGGAAGAGGACGGATCACCACTCGATCGACCACCGTGTAGACGGCGCTCACCGCGCCGATGCCCATGGCGAGCGTGACCACCGCGAACAGGGTGAATCGGGGCGCCCGGCTCAAGGCTCTCGCCGCCGCCTTCACCTCCTGGATCATCCCTTCCATCCTCCCCTCCCTTCCCTCTCGGCGGTGACGTGACCGGACGGCCCAGGCGGCCTCCACATGATCGAGGACGAGCCTCACCCAGAAGGTCACTCCACCCCTCGCAGCCCGGCGCTCCTCGAAGAAGAACGCCTCCATCTCCGCCTGGTACCGGGCGCGGTAGGCCCGGGGATACAGGTGGAGCAGGAGACGGAAGAATCGATGGGACGGTGACGGAGCGCTCATGAAACTATGTCGGTTGTCGACAGTCGTACAGCGACATAGTAGGTCCCGGGGGATCCGGACGCAACGTCGGCTTGCATGGGCGGTGGACGTAGGAGTTCTTTCGTGTCGCCCCTTGCCGGCAAACGGCGCGCCACCGCGCCGTCCGACGCTCGACTCCCGCTCGATGAGACATCCGTGGCCATCATCTGCCCCGACTGTCGTCGCCAGTACGACGTGACCCTCTTCCAGTTCGGACGCACCATCCATTGCACGTGCGGCCGGCGGGTGGGGCTGGAGCATCGTCTCTCCATCTCCGACTCCGGTCGGGCTCCGCGCTTCATGGCCGATGCGATGCTGGGACGGCTCGCCCGCTGGCTCCGGACGCTGGGGTACGATACGGCGTTCGATCCGGCCATCACCGACGAGGAGCTCGTGCGTCGCGGACTCCAGGAGCGGCGTCACATCCTCACTCGAGACCGACGGCTCTTCCGCGAGTGGCGCGTCGCCGGCACCCTGCTGGAGAGCCAGAAGCCCCTGACTCAGCTACGGGAGGTCATTCGAAGGTTCGGCCTGCAGCGGCCCAGAAGGCTCTTCACCCGATGTCGGGAGTGCAACGACGAGCTGGACCCCGTGACCCTCGACGCCCTGGAGGGCGAGATCCCCGACGGTGTCGCCCGTCGAATCCGGAGGCTCGAGGGCGACCCCGAGCCGGGGACCGGGACTCGCCTCGCCCGCTGCCCGGGGTGCGGTCGCATCTACTGGGAGGGAACTCACACCGAGCGCATGCGAGCCGTCGTCGACGCGGCCTTCGAAGAATCCGGAGGCCGGCGGACCGAGGGCGGGTGGTCGATGAACCCCGGCCGCGACCGATGACGGGGACGAGGCACGATCCCCACCACGCGCGATGCTCCGGGAATACCCACTCCCAGATGATCCCCCTACAGATCGAAGATCCGTCGAGCATCCACGATCTCGATCCCCCGGGCCTCCAGCTCACGTTGGAGCCGTTCGTCGGAAGACGGGTCGACGGATCTGGTCAGGTCCCAGAGCAGCCGGGTCCGGAAACCCTCGTCCATGGCATCCTCCGCCGTCCACCGCACGCAGACGTCGCGGGCCAGGCCGCAGACGTACACCGTCTCGACGCCCCGCTCCCGGAGATATCCCGCCAGCCCGGTGGACGGTCGCTCGCCGTCCGCGTTCCAGTTGTTGCGGAAGCCCGAATACGAGTCCGCGTCCGGCGACGTACCCTTCCGGATGACGGCCTCCACACGGGTCCAGGGCAGATCCGGCTGCAGCTCCGCGCCCTCCGTGCCCCGCACGCAGTGATCGGGCCACAACGTCTGGTCGTGACCGTGGAGCTCGATGACGTCCATGGGCTCCGCCCCCTCGTGCTGGCTCGCGAACGAGACGTGGTCGGGCGGATGCCAATCCTGGGTCGCCACCTGAAGACGGAACGGTCCCGCTTCCATGAGCTGCCCCATTCCAGCCAGGATCTGGTCGCCGCCTTCCACGGCAAGGGAGCCGCCAGGAAGGAAATCGAGTTGGACGTCCACGACGAGCAGCACGGCGTTCTCCACATCGATCTCACTGGGGCCTTCGCTCATCCGTCCTCCTCCGTCGCCTCTGTCCGAACCGCGTCGGTGACTTCTTCGGTATATCGCTCCAGATCCCCCGACACCTCCACCGGATACGGAGGCTCGGCTCGCTTGAGCTCGAGGAGCGGAGGCGGCAGCGACTCGAGCTCTCTCCGAGCCCGGGCCCGAGCATCCTCCAACGACTCCCCGGGGCCCGTTCGTCGACCGTCGGTCATCATGGTGCGGAGCAGCGGCCGCCCGGGCAGGGACTCGGCGGCGCGGGCGATGACGTCCCCGGTGGACCGCCCCGCCGCGTCCGTCCGGCGGAAGACCTGCTTGGGCCCGGGAAGGGTACGCTTTCCCGGCGAAAGCTTCAAACGCCCTCGCCCGGCGTACGAGGTCAGCTTGTACGCCATGTCCAGGGAGGGAGCGTCCTTCGCCACCCCCATCCCGGTCCCCACGCCGAAGCCGTCGATGGGCGCCCCCTCGGCGACGAGGCGACGGATCTCCCACTCGTCCAAGCCGCCGCTCGCGAGGATCTTCACGTCGTGGAGGCCGCCGGCGTCCAGGATCCGGCGGGACTCCCGGGCCAGGGCGCAGAGGTCGCCAGAGTCGAGACGGATCCCCCGGACCCTGAAGTCCTCACCCAGCTCCTCGGCGAGGCGCACCACCTTCCGGACCCCGTCCAGCGTGTCATAGGTGTCGACGAGGAGGATGGTCTCGGGAAAGGTCTCCGCGAAGGCACGGAACGCCCTCAGCTCCCGACCGTGCGCCTGGATGTAGCTGTGAGCCATGGTCCCGGTCACGGGCACGCCCCAGATCTTCCCCGCGAGCACGTTGCTCGTCGAATCCAGTCCGGCGACGTGGAAGGCCCGAGCGCTCAAGAGCCCGGCATCGGCTCCATGCATCCTGCGGAGTCCGAAGTCCGCGACCGTCCGGTGGCCTGCCGCGGTCTTCACCCGCGCGGCCTTGGAGGCCAGCACGGTCTGCACGTGCACCTGGTTCATGACGAAGGTCTCCAGGACCTGGGCCTCGGGCATCGGCGCCTCGATCTCCAGAATCGGTTCGTCGGGGAAGATCGGTGTTCCCTCCGGTACGGCCCGGACCGACCCGGTGAACCGCAGCTCGGCGAGCCACGTCAGGAAGTCGTCGTCGAACGTCTCCGTTCCTCGGAGATACCGGATGGACTCCTCCGAGAACCGGAAGTCCTCGAGGAAGGCCAGCACCGTCTCGATCCCGCATCCCAGCAGGTAGTTGCGACCCTCCGGAAGCCTTCGGACGAACAGGCTGAAGACCGCCGTCTCCGTCATCTCCTCCGCCCAGTACGCCTGAAGCATCGTGAGCTCGTACTGATCCACGAGGAGGGCTGTGTCCTCACGCCCCAGGAATCCTGGCCGCGCACCGTCGCGGCGCGAGCGCCGGTCCTGCGACCCGCCTCCGCTCACGACGAAGCCTCCAGAACCTCGTCCAGGGCCCGGACGTGGGCCTCCAAGGCGTCGTCGTCGTAGAGGACGAAGCGGATCCTCTGGACGGAGGAGAACCCCGGCGCCCGGTGGACCATCGTCTCCATGGCGACCTCGGCAGCCGCGTCGATGGGATATCCGAAGGCCCCGGTGGAGAGCGCCGGAAACGCAATCGATCTGATCCCTTCCTCTTCCGCGAGGTCGAGCGCTCGCCGATAGCAGGAGCGCAGGAGCTCCTCGGACGGCTCGTCGCGCCCGTAGACCGGACCGAGACAGTGGATCACCCATTCGTTGGGCAGATCATGACCGGACGTGACCACCGCCTCACCCGGACGGATGGGCGCCATGGGCTCCGCCTCCCGGGCCAGCCCCGGTCCGGCCGCCCGGTGGATGGCGCCCGCCACACCTCCCCCCGAGCGGAGCTCGGCATTCGCGGCGTTCACCACCGCGTCGACGTCGTCCTGCGCCGCGATATCCCCGACGACACACTCCAGGCTCACGCCACCTACCGACCGCTCCACCAGGTTCGACAACGGGCTCCTCCGGTTATGATGTCCCTGTCCACCCTGAGCCAAGGTACGTGCTCGACCCCGCTTCTCCGACACGCGACATGGACGAAACGCACGGATTCCTCATCGCCGACGCCGGCCGCATCGCGTCGGTCCTGGACCGGCTGGCCCGCCGTGTCCACGCGACGCTGGGATCGGAGCTTCGACTCATCGGGATCCAGCGCCGCGGCGATCCGCTCGCCCGCCGTCTCGCAGAGAGGCTTTCGGTCCTCGCCGGGACGGAGACGGAGATGGGGACGTTGAAGCTCAAGCGCTACGCCGACGACCTCACCGTCCTCAACGAGGACCCCCAGCTTTCGGAGGCGGAGCTGCCCTTCCCCGTCGACGGAGCCGATCTCCTCGTCGTGGACGACGTCCTCTACTCCGGCCGAACCTTCCTGAAGGCCGTGGGCCACCTCGAGGCCGCCGGCGCCGGAAGCATCCACCTGTGCGCTCTCTGCTCCCGAGGAGAGAACGACGTCCCCATGCGCGCGGACTTCGTGGGGCTCCAGCTCGACGTCGGGGAGGGCAACGTGGTGGAAGTCCACGCTCCTCCCTACGAAGAGGCGTGGGGCGTGCGGCTCGTCCACCGGGAGGATCTGGCGGAGGAAGGGTGACCCCGCCGGTCCCGGGGATGCGCTCCGGGGGGTGCGGAGGCTCCGGAGCGGCTCCGTGAGGGATTCTCCCTGCGTGGCGTTCCTCCAGTGGGCGCTCCCCCGGCTCCGGATGCGGTGGCCCGGGTTTCGGAAGGTCCGACGGCAGGTCTGCAAACGGCTGGCGAGACGTCTGCAGGCGCTGGGTCTTTCCGATCTGGACGCGTATCGGAGCTTCCTGGGGCGAAATCCCGAGGAGTGGGCGGTTCTGGACGGGATGTGTCGCGTGACCATCTCGCGTTTCTACCGCGACCGCGCCGTCTTCGATCTGCTGCGCGCGCGGATCCTCCCGACGCTGGGCCGGATCGTCAGGGACGCGGGAGACCCGCGCATGCTACGGGTCTGGTCCGCCGGCTGCGCATCGGGCGAAGAGCCCTACTCCGTCTCCCTCTGCTGGGCTCTGGACGCGGCGGACCGGGCCCGAGGCGTGCGGCTGGACATCGTGGGAACGGAGACCGACGCGCACCTGCTGGACCGGGCCCGCGAGGCCTGTTACCCGGCCGGCACGCTGAAGGACCTCCCGGCGGCCTGGCGAAGGGTGGCGTTCTCGGAGGAGGACGGCGCCTTCTGCCTCCGCCCCGGCCACCGCGCTCCGGTGCGCTTCCTGCGTCAGGACATCCGCGAGGAGGCCCCCCCCGGCGCCTTCGAGCTGATCCTCTGCCGGAACCTCGTCTTCACCTACTTCGAGGCCGAGCTGCAGCGCGCGATGCTCAGGCGCCTCCTCGGACACCTCGTCGTGGGTGGCTTCCTCCTCGTCGGAGGCCACGAGGCCCCACCCGACCACGAAGCGCTGATCCAGCCCTTCGGCGCTCGGCCCGTGTATCGGAAGATCATTCCTCCCTGAGAACCCGCACCGGATCCACGCGGGTGGCGCGACGGGCCGGGATCCAGCACGCGGCCACGGCGACGAGGCCCAGCACCACGGGGCCCATCAGGAAGGAGACGGGGTCGCGGGCGCGGACGTCGAACAACAGTGATTCGAGGAGTCCGGAGAGGGCCCAGGCCCCGGCCAGCCCCAGGACGAGTCCGACGGCGGCCACGCTCAGGCCCTCGCCCATGACGAGACGGAGGACGCGACCCGACTCGGCGCCCATGGCGATCCGGATCCCCAGCTCCCGGGCGCGCTGGCTCACGGCGTAGGACATGACGCCGTACGTGCCGACGGCGGCGAGGACGAGAGCCAGGCCGGCGAAGACCGCCAGAAGCGTCGTCATGAAAGCGGCGCGGGACATGGCGTCGCCCATGACGTCGGTCATGGGCTGGAGGCCCGACACGGGCAGACGGTCGTCCATCGCCCAGACCGACCGACGGGCTGCGGGCGCCAGCGCCGAGGGATCCCCCTGGGTCGCCACGACGACATTCACCGTGCGTGGAGCACCGGCGCCCA
>JAWVZK010000192.1:0-6276 GCA_033722275.1 Longimicrobiales bacterium
GGGCGCCGCCGCTGCAACCGCCCCGGCCCTGCGGGCGCACCCGGACACGGTGTGGCGGGGGGCCGGGGGGCACCCCAACGTGTTCGCCGCCGACACCGACCCCGGCGAGCCCGAAGGGCCCCGGCACCACCTCTTCACGGTCGAAGCCGGAGGGATCCTCCCCGGGTTGGAGCCGGCGTGGGCGGACGAGGTGGGGCTGCTCGCCGCGGGCACGCCATCCTCCGTGGTGCTCAAGCTCCCGGTCGCCGAGCTCGAGGTGCTGGACGGATCCCTCGAGGCCGAGATGAAGGAGCTCATGGGCGACTATGTGGAGGCGTTCTCGTCGGCCGTCTCCGAGCGGAGTCGGCCGCAGGTGGACGTCCTGATGGCTCCCGGCGAAGAAACGGAGCTCGAAGCCGGCGCACGCGTGTCGGCTCGCCGAGGGGTCGTCTGGGTGCGCATCCGCGACGGCACGCTGCGCTTCGCCGACCGGGAGACGCTCCCCATCGAGGCCACGGAGATCCCCTTCCCCCTGGCCAATGGAAGCTGGGCCACGGCGGGGGACACGGCCCGAGTCCAGACCGATGATCCCCACGAGATCGGGAGCGGAACGCTCTGGCGTGGGCTCCGGGCGTTCCAGAAGACAGCGCTCGAGTGGGCCGACGAGGTGCTCGAAGAGGATCGGGGGCAGGAGCGAGCCCGCCTGCGGGCTCGACTGGAAGGAGACGAGGAGGCCCGACGCGCCGCCCTCCACTCGCTGACGCGGGTGATCCACGCCGACTCGGCGGAAGCGGTGGATCCGCGCGCGAGCGCCATCCTCAACGCATGCCGGCTGGTGGGCGAAGCGCTGGGCATCGAGTTCGAGGCTCCGCCGACGTGGGACAAACGAGGCGCGAAGCTGTCCCACGAGGTCCAGGCCATCGCTCGGGCGTCCGGCGTGGGCTACCGGCGTGTGGCTCTCCCCGACGGCTGGTGGAACCGGGACAACGGGCCCCTTCTCGGATTCCTGCGGGACATCCCCGCCGAGGCGTCGCAGAAGGAGTGGGAGGCCGCCGAGCTCGAGCCGGTCGCCCTCCTCCCGAGCGGACGTTCCCGATACGATCTGGTGGACGGAGCGACGGGACGGAGGGAGCGACTGGACGAGGAGGCGGGGTCGGCCATCGAGCCCTTCGGCTACCAGTTCTACCGGTCGCTTCCCGCGCGCGGACTGGAGGCGAAGGATCTCTGGCGGTTCGCCACCTTCGGGATCTGGCGCGATCTGCGCACCATCTTCCTCATGGGCGTCCTCGGGGCCGCCCTCGGTCTTCTGCTGCCGATCCTCACCGGCACGGTGTTCGACTCCATCATCCCCGCGGCGCAGGTCGGCCAGCTGGGCAACGTCTTCGTCGCCCTGCTCGTCGCCGCCCTCTCCACCGCGGCCTTCAAGCTCACCCGCTCCTTCGCCGTCATCCGGTTCCACACCCGAGCCGAGTCCGGCCTCCAGATGGCGGTCCTCGACCGCCTGGTCCGCCTTCCTCTCCCGTTCTTCCGCAGCTACACCGCCGGAGACCTGGGACTCCGGGCCCGTGGGATCAGCGTCATCGGGCACGCGCTGGGAGGGGCGACCATCGACTCCATCCTGAGCTCCGTCGTCTCGGCGGGCGCGCTGCTCCTCCTCTTCTGGTACTCGCCCCCCCTCGCCTTGCTGGCGTGCGCCATCCTGGTCGTCAACGTCCTGGTGCTGGCGGTCTCGGGATACGTGGCCCTGGGGTACGCCAGGAGAATGGAAGCGGTGGAGGGACGCCTCTCGGGCCTCGTCCTGGAGCTCCTCACGGGCATCCCGAAGCTCCGCGTCGCCGCCACCGAGGCCCGCGCGTTCGCCCGATGGTCCGACACCTTCCGCGAGCAGCAGCAGCTGGGGTACGCCGTCGGACGGTTCCGGAACCATGTGACCGCGTTCAACGGCGTTCTCTCGGTCCTCTCGACGTTGGCGCTGTACTGGGCCTACGTCTCCTTCGGGGGAGCCCAGGAGGATCTGAGCACCGGGCAGTTCCTCGCCTTCTACGCGGCCTTCGGCATGTTCATCGGAGCGGGGACGGAGCTCACGGGGACGGCCATCCGCCTCATCGAGCTCGTCCCCACCTGGGAGCGGGCCAAGCCCATCCTCGACGCCGTGCCCGAGGTGGACGAGGAGAAGCCCGATCCCGGAGAGCTCACGGGGCACATCGAGGCGACGCACCTGACCTTCCGCTACACACCGGACGGGCCGGTGGTGCTCGACGACGTCTCCGTGGAGGCCGCGCCGGGCGAGTTCATCGCCTTGGTGGGCCCGTCCGGAGCCGGGAAATCGACGCTGCTCAGGATCCTGCTCGGATTCGACCTCCCCGACTCGAGCTCCGTCTACTACGATGGCCACGACCTCACCACCATCGACGTGCGGGCCGTCCGAAGGCAGATCGGCGTCGTCCTGCAGAGCAGCCGTCTCACCGCGGGCGACATCTACTCCAACATCGTCGGCACGAGTGGCCACAGCCACGAGGAGGCCTGGGAGGCGGTGAGGATGGCGGGTATCGAAGAGGAGATCCGTGCCATGCCCATGGGCCTGCACACGGTGGTCCCCGAAGGCGGCGGCACCTTGTCGGGGGGTCAGCAGCAGCGGCTCCTCATCGCCCGGGCTCTGGTGCGGCGTCCCAGGATCCTCTTCTTCGACGAGGCGACGAGCGCCCTGGACAACCGGGCGCAGCAGCGGGTCGCCGAGAGCATCGACACCCTCCATGCCACCCGCGTCGTCATCGCCCACCGCCTCAGCACCATCCGCAACGCCGACCGGATCTACGTCCTCGACCGTGGGCGCGTGGTGCAGTCCGGGACCTTCGACGACCTGATGTCCGAGCCCGGGCTGTTCGCCGACCTGGCGGCACGGCAGGAGGCATGATGCCACGCCTGCGCCTCACCCTGTCCCTGTTACCGGCGCTCCTCCCGGCTCCCCTCCTCGCCCAGGATCCTGCGCCGGATCTGGCCGGGGAGCTGGGCCGGACCCTGGAGGCCCTCGTGGCCGACCTCCCCGGGCGGCCCCTGCCGCTGGACGCGGTGGTCCGGACCGCCATGGATCACAACCTCCCGCTGGAGGCGTCGAGACTTCGACGGCGGATCGCAGGGGCCGAGGTGACCACCGAGGCGGGGCTCTTCGACCCGGCGCTCAGTCTCCGTGCCGATCTGGTCCGCAGCCGCGGCGCGACTCAGGAGACCGGTACCTACAGCGCCCGCCTGGATCAGGTGCTGCCATGGGGCACCGAGATCGGCGTCGGTGTCGACGGGGCCCGATATCCGGCCGCGGCAGTTCCGGGCTCGAGGTACGACGCCGACGTCGGCCTCTTCCTCCGCCATCCGGTCCTGGAAGGCTTCCTCACCCGGGACACCGAGCTCGAGGTGGCCCGGCGCCTGGAACGGGCGTCCGTCCATCGCCTGGCCCGCGCCATGCAGTCGGTGACGGCCGAGGTGACCCTGGCCTACTGGGATCTGGCGGAGGCGGAAGCCATCCAGGCGGTCCTCCGCCGCTCCTACCAGATCGCCGAGGCGCTCCTCTTCAGGAACCGCCAGCTGGCGGCGCGCGAGCTGGTCGCCCAGGTGGACGTCATCACGGCCCGGAGCGGCGTGGCCCTCCGGCGAGCCGGCCTGGTGGATGCGAGGCGGAGTCGTCTCGACGCGGCGGAGGCGCTGGTCTTCCTGGTGTGGGGCGCGGAAGCGGAGGAGGAGCTCGCCCGCGACACCGTGCCCGTGAAGACCGCCCCGACCCGCCTCGATGTCCCGGTGCTCGGCCCCCGGGACGAGATCGAGGCCCGGGCGCTCGACGAGCGCAACGACATCTCGGCCGCCCGTCTCGAGCTGGAGGGAGCCCGGGAGGCGGCGCGCGCCACCCAGAACGCGCGTCTCCCCTTCCTGGCTCTGGAGAGCTCGCTCCGGACCGGCGGCACCGATCCCAGCTTCCAGGGGTCTCTCGGCGCGCTGGACCAGGGCACGTCCTGGTCACTGGGCCTCGCGTTCGCCCAGCCGCTGGGGAACCGTCGTGACCGCGGCCTGGATCGGATCGCCGACCTCGACGTCGATCTCCGGGCGCTGGAGCTCACCATCGTGGAGAACCTGGTCCGGCAGGACGTCCGCCTGGCGGTGCGCGCCATCTCGGCGGGCCAGGAGCGGCTGGAGGCCGCGGAGGAAGCCGCGGAGCTGGCCAGGGCTCAGCTCGACGCGGAGCGGGGTCGTCTCGAGCTGGGGCTGGGCGACTCCTTCCGGTTGCTGGAGACCGAGGAGAACGCCGTCCAGGCGGAGCTCGAGTCGGTCCGTGCCCGCTACGATCTGGCGAGAGCGATCACCCGCTATCGGCTGGCCGTCGGCGAGCTGGTCCCCGGGTGAGCCCCAGGGGCCCTACACCTCCTGCAGACGCTTCAGGATGCGCTCGAAGCGCACACCCGCCCTGGAGAAGGAATGGAGCTCGTCGAGATCGAGCTCGTCGAGGGTGGCGCCGTCGCTTCCCTCCAGCTCACGCAGCGTGCTCCGGAGGCGGTCCGCCAGGAAGGTGGCCACGGCCTTGTAGAACCGGCTCGCGAATCGTGGATCCTCCTCGAGCTTCTCCGTGAGCCGGTCTCGAGGGATGGCCAGGACCCGGGCGTCTTCCACGGCCGTCACCGTCGCCGTCGGCGGTCGGCGATCGACATACGAGATCTCTCCCACCACCTCGCCCGTCTGCAACCTGGCGATCTCCGTCCCTTCGGCGCCGGTGGTGACACGGAAGCTCCCACCGGTGACGAAGAAGAGGGAGTCGATGGGCTCACCCTCGCGGATGATGGCCTGGCCGTCGGGAACGTCGATCTGACGGCCGGTCTTCACCAGCCAGTCGGCGTCGGCATCGTCGAACTCACCGAGAATGTAGAGAACCTCTTTCACGACGGACTCCGGCGCGTCCTGGGGAACGGATCAGGTCCCACCGATACGTCCCGTGGCGACGCCACACAAGCGGCGGGAGGGCGGCACCACCGTCGTACTCTTGCGGAACAGATGTTCCCGTGAAGATGTGGAACGACATGTCGTCAGCCGACTCCCCACGCCCCCGACACAGGAGCTCCGACCATGAGCCAGGACGCGCTGAAGGAATTCGTGAAGACCATCAACACCGACGAGAGCCTCCGGGCCGCATTCGAGGAGCGGTTCAGTGGCGGCGACGCCATACCGGCCGACCAGCTCATCACCTTCGCCCGGGACCGGGGGTACGAGTTCACCGTCGACGACGCGAAGGAAGAGCTCACGGACGCCGAGCTGGAAGGCGTCTCGGGCGGCACGATCAAGTACGAGTACGACGCATCGTCCCCGTACCTCTACACCTTCGACTACGACATGGAGGCCGGGACCTTCGATTATCTGAAGGTCACGTGGTGAGGACCCCGTCCGGAAGCACGCTTACCCCCCCAGAGGAGAAGAAGACATGAGCAAGGAAGCGCTGAGCGAGTTCCTCCAGAAGGTGAACACGGACGAGTCGCTGAAGAACGCTCTCCAGGCGAAGTTCGACGATGCCAGCGAGATCCCGTCCCAGGACCTGGTGGCCTTCGCCGAGGAGCAGGGCTACCAGTTCACCGTGGACGACGCGAAGGACGCGCTCTCCGACGCCGAGCTGGAAGGCGTGTCGGGCGGTACCCTCTCCTGGCCGTCGAAGTGGTACACGGAGACCGATTCGAGCCTCACCTACAGCCTCAGCTACGACATGGACTCCGACGCGTTCACCTTCGAGGAGATCAAGTTCGGGTAGCGGATCCGCGACGGCCACCGTCGATCACGGACAGGTCCCGAGTGGGCATTTGACCGACCCTCCGCCGGCTTTCCCCGACGCCTCGACCCGGGATCGGGTGCATGCCCTCCTCGCGGACGCGGGATATCGCGAGGACGTGATCGCGAAGCATGTCCCCGGGCGCGGTTTCGCCAGGGGACGGATGTCGCGCGAGGCGCTGCAGCGGACCGAGGAGCTCGACGACCGCCTGCACGCCCTGCTGCTCCTCTTCCTCTTCGACAGTCCCGTCCCGGAGGAAGGAGCGCGCGGGTCGCTCGGACGCGCGGGCGTCGAGGCGCTGGCGTCCTCGGGGATGGTCGTCAGGGAGGATTCCTCGTTGCGGCCGACCCTTCACCTCGTCCCGTTCCACGGTGTGGTCATCGCGTCGGACGTCCGTGAGCGTCACGAGGAGCGGGCGGCCGACTTCGTGCTGGGCGCCTTCGGAACGGCGCGGAACCTGGCCGCCTGCGCCTTCCGCGACCCGGCGGCCACGGTCCTCGACC
>JAWVZK010000193.1:0-6188 GCA_033722275.1 Longimicrobiales bacterium
CAATCTGATGTTCTCCGCCTTCCAGTACGGCGTGGCGGAGCGGCTCTCCATGTCGACGGTCATGATCGTCGCTCTCCAGGCCGTGGGCGCCGCCGCCGGCAACATGGTGGCCATCCACAACGTGGTGGCGGCGTCGGCGACCGTGGGGCTGCTGGGTCGGGAGGGCTCCACGCTGAGGAAGACCATCATCCCGACGGTCTACTACCTCCTGGTAGTGGGGATCCTGGGCCTCATTGCCGTCCACGTCCTGGGGGTGACGGATCCGTTGATGGGCTCGGGGGCTGCGGTGCCCTGACGGACGGGCCGCGGGAGGAGGGCCCGCCCTTGGCCACGGGGGCACGCGGCGTGTAAGGTTCCGGCATGTCCGAAGATCGGCGTCCGATGTGGGAGGAGCTCAAGGAGCGGAAAGTCGTCCGCGTGGGGGCGACGTACGCCGTCGTGGCGTGGGGCGTCGTGCTGGGCGGCGCCGAGCTGACACAGATCCTCCATCTGCCCGACTGGGTGCCCCAGCTCATCCTCGTCCTCGCCGTCCTGGGCTTCCCCGTGGCCCTGGTCCTGGCCTGGGCCTTAGAGGTCACGCCCGATGGAGTGCGGCGGACGGATCCCCTCGTCGAGGCCTCCGGGCAAGGACGCTCGCGGCTGCCGGTCCTCGCGGGCGTGACCCTGGCGATGGCCTCCGTCGCGCTGGTGATGTTCCTGGTGGTCGACGGGCCGGACCCCGGCGATGGATTGCGGGACGGTCTAGACGAACAGCGCGTCGTCGTGCTCCCCTTCCGGGCAGAGGTCCCCCCGGAGCTGGAGCATCTCGGCGGAGGCATCTCCGAGCTTCTCAACATCCGATTCGCCGGGACCCGCGCTGCGCTGCAGCCCGCCGACCCCGTGGCCACGGCCATCCTCTACGAGGAAGCGTTGTCCGTAGACCCGTCGACGGCGGGGGAGAGTGTCGCGAGAGCGCTGGGCGCGGCCATGGTGCTCTCGGGCAGCGTGGTGGCCGGGCCCGATGGGCTGACGCTTTCCGGAACGCTGAGGGACGTGACCACCGGCACTCGGCTCGCCGCGGGCCCGGTGCGTGGCCCCGCCGACTCCACCAGTGTCATGGTGGACCGGCTTGCAAGCGAGATCCTGGGCGTGACGATCGGGGAGGAAGACGACCGTCTCGAGGAACTCACGAGCGCCGATCCCGAAGCGGTGGACGCGTATCTACGCGGCTGGCAGGAGTTCCGGAGCGGTCGGCTCCGCGAAGCCTTCGACCAGTTCGGCCAAGCGGTGGCGATCGACTCGACCTTCGCCCTGGCGTCGATGCGGATGGCCGACGCCGCCAACAACCTCTCCGACGCCGATGAAGACGGGGCGCTGGCACGGGCCTGGCGACACCGGGATCGACTGCCCGAGCGGGATCGCCTGTACGTGGAGGCCCGTCTCGGCCCCAATCATCCGGATCCTTCCACGGACCGTGAGATGCGTCGGGCCTTCCGGGAGCTCCTCGAGGTGGCGCCTACACGGGCCAACGCGTGGTACTTCTTGGCCGAGTATGCGCTTCATCGCCCGGACAGTCGGGCCTCCCCGGAGAGGGCCGGGGAGTCCCTCGACCGGGCACTGGCGTTGGAGCCCGACAACATCCTCGTCCTGAGCCATCAGCAGATCGTGACAGCCCGCCTGGACGACGCGCCCGGATACCTCGAAGCGACGAGACGCCTCGCAGAGATCGACACGACGGCCGCGAGACAGACGGTTTATCGTTGGGTGACGAGCGTCCTCGCGGACGATACGACCCGGGCCCTGGCTCTGTACGACAGTCTCGACGTTCCCAGTCCCACCACGCCTTGGCTCTTCATGGACACCCCCGTTCTCCTCGTGTGCGAGTGGCAGGCTCCGGCCATCGCGTCGTATCTCGATCGCCTGTATTCCGAAACGGCCTCCGCGACCGAAGGCGAAGTCTCGTACCATCGTCCCTTCTACGGATTCCAGGCCCTGGGGCGACCGGATCGGGCAAGGGAGATCCTGGCCGAGCTCGAGGGGGTCACCGAGGAGCCTCGCGCCATCATGCGCCTTCTGGGGGTGCTCTACGGGCCCCTGCCGGACTCCATGGGCGCCGCCGGGGCGGACATGGTGGAGGAGCGGTTGGCGGGAGTCGGGGACCCGGCATGGTCTGCCGTGGACGTGCAGCATCGAACCGCCCTCGAGCTGTGGCGAATCGCTCAGGGCGCTCTCACCCATGTCGACCATGCCGTGGCCGGGTACTGGGAGTCGGGCGCCGACCTGCCCGATGCCCTTCGGAGGACCGTAGAGCTGCAGGGACTGCTCCTGGAGGGGCTGGCGCTCCTGCGCCGCGGGGATGCGGACGCCGCCGGGACGGCGCTCGACCGTGCCGACGCGCTCCTTCTGGAAGGTCCGCCGCTCCAGCCCCTGGGAGGCCCTCGGGGCCTCCGGACCGATGTCTACGACGCGCTGGTCCTCGCGACGGCCGAAGCGTACGAGGCACTCGGCGACGAGGAGAAGGCGCTCGCCGTCCTGGAGCGGGAATCGAGCTTCATCAGTGGACATTGGCCGTTCGCTCCCCGCTTCGCCCGTGACCGGGGTCGCCTCGCGGCCCTCACCGGCGATACCGCCCGTGCCATCCGCGAATATCAGCACTACGTGCGGATGCGGGCCGCTCCCGAGCCGGCGCTGGAGGCGGAGCTGGCGGAGGTCCGGGCGTCGCTGCAGGCGCTCGGGGGGCGCTGAGTCCCGGTCACGTAGCGTCGACGGGGCGGTCGGGAGGAGGGTCCGATGCGAGACTGCCCCCGCCCCGGCCGTGCGACGCCCCGGCCGCCAGGCCCGCCAGCACCTCCGCCACCCGTTCGGAACCTCCTGGGCCTCTCCGACGCCTCCGCATCTCCCTGAGCTCCTCCAGCCTTTCGATCCACGCTCCCTCGTGGAAGGCGTCGGCGGTCATGCCGAATCCCACCAGCTCCTCTGCGGCGAAGGCTTCCAGAGCGGCCATCTCCCGGAAGCCCGGCCGCGTGACGTGGGCGAACGGGATCCCTTCCCGCCATGTCTCGGCCACCATCCCGTAGCCGAGCTTCGCCACCACCCCGTCGGCGGCCCGGAGGAGGTCGGGCATGAAGAGGGCCGTCCGGTTGTCGAAGAGGATGAGGTTGTCCCTCCGCTCCGTCGCCTGCGCCCCCGTTACGAGGAACCGTTCGCCCGCCCGGGCCTGGAGGTGGGCGAGGAAGGACAGCTCTTCGCCGTAGCCCCCCATGGTGATCACGGTGAGGGGCTCGTCACCGACGATCCCGAGCTCCTTCCGTACCGCTTCACGCGTCCGCCTCGGCTCGCGACTCACCGGCGGCACCTCTTCGAGCCCGCTACGCGGTTCGCACGCCGGGCGCGCCTGCAGGTGCACCGAAGCCTGCTCCACCCATCCATCGAGATACGTCCCGAAGCCCTCCAGCTCGGGAGCTCGCAGGTGATACGGCTCGTAGAGCCATCCCCAGGTGAAGTTCTCCAGGACCATCGACGGCACGCCTGCCTGCTCCGCCACCGCGACGCCGAGGGGAGCGATGTCGCACAGCACCGCCTCGCAGCCGGCGTCGGACACCTCCGAGGCCAACCTTTCGACGCGCGCCGGGTCGAAGGGGAGGAAGTCCTGGAGCTCCTCGACCGTGGCCTCCAGGTCGATCCGCAGGGCCGAGCGCTGCCGGAAGCCCACGTCCACCCGCTCCTCGTGGTACCGATACGTCCCGGGAATGGATTCGTCGAAGAACCATCGAGGAACCGTGGTGAAGAGATCGACCCCGTATCCCCAGCCGCGGTGCAGGGCCGCGAGGACCGCGGAGGCCCGAGCCGCGTGGCCGAAGCCGTGGGGCGAGACGAAGGCCGCCACCCGCCGGCACGGGGCCGACCGACTCTCTCGCAGCTCGCCGCCCTCCCTCCCCTTCCCTTCCTCCGTGCTCACTCCTCCAGCGCCGCGACGACGCCGTCCGCGGCTCGGGCGATGCACGCCTCCCCGATCTTCGCGGACGCGCCTCGGGCATCGCCGAGGATGCCGTTGGAGGTCACGGACCGGAAGCCTTCCCGGAAGATCCGCTCCGCCAGCTCGGCGTCGAAGTCCTGAACGTGGCCTCGCTCCGCCCGCTCCGCCCGCACGAGGTCCTCACGGATACACAGCATCTCCGACGTCTCGGCCAAGTCCGCGTGTCCGCCGACCCGCTCCTCCATCTCGGGCGCCACACGACGAACCGCCTCCTTCCAGAGCTCCATGAACCCCAGAAGATCGGTGAAGGCGTCGACACGACTGTCGGGAGCGACGGCCGCCCTCAGGTCCGGAAGCATCTCGGCCAAGGGACCGAAGTTCCCTCCGTGGGAGGGGACGAAGCAGATGCGTCGGAATCCGTGCCGGCTCAGGCTGACCGTGTAGTCGAGGCAGAGGGCCTCCAGGGTGTTCCGGCGGAGGGAGATGGTGCCGGGAAAGCCCATGTGATGCTCGGAGCAGCCGACCCGGATGGTCGGCGCCACGACGGCATCGCCCAGTCGACGCGCCACTTCCACCGCGAGGCGATCACCTCGGGCAGCGTCCACCAACAGGGGTAGATGCGGACCGTGCTGCTCCACGGCGCCCACCGCCACCACCGCCGTGGTGCGCCCCGCCTCCACGGCCTCGCGCACCTCCGGCCAGGTCATCTCCTCGAGGAGGACCGTCTCGTCCATGATCTGCGTCCCTCGGTTCTGATGCATCGCTCGACTCCGGTGAGCCCCTCGGGACCTCCCGGTGCAGCCAGTGTAGCCGACCACCGTCGGGACACCTAATTTCGCTCCTCCGCCTGATCCACGACGGGGGCGTCCGTCGCCTTTCGCCGCGGATGCCCCGCCCACCCAGGAGCCGCCATGCGTGGTCGGATGATGGAGCTGCCCCTCTTGATCTCGTCCCTCATCGAGCATGCCGGGACCGTCCATGGGGACCAGAAGATCGTCACGCGCTCGGTCGAAGGACCGATCCGCCGCTCCGATTGGCGGAGCATCCGCACCCGCTCGAAGCAGCTCGCCTCCGTTCTGGAGCGCTCCGGCATCGCCAGAGGGGACCGGCTGGCCACGCTGGCCTGGAATAGCGACCGGCACCTGGAGATCTACTACGGGGTGTCCGGGATGGGTGCCATCTGCCACACGCTGAATCCGCGGCTGCACCCAGGGCAGCTGGTGTACATCATGAACCACGCGGAAGACCGGATCCTCTTCGTGGACCTGACCTTCGTGCCCCTCGCGGAGGCCGTGGCGGATCGGCTGGAGTCGGTGGAGCGGTACGTGATCCTCACCGATCCCGACCACATGCCCGACACCGACCTTCCGGGGGCGGTGGCATACGAAGACTTCATCGCCGGCGGTGATGGCGACCACCCGTGGCCTCCACTCGAAGAGAACGACGCAGCAGCGCTCTGCTACACCTCGGGAACGACGGGTCACCCCAAGGGCGTCTTGTACAGCCACCGGTCCACGGTTCTCCACGCCTTGGGCGTGGCCCTTCCCGACATCTTCGACCTGAGCGCCTCCACGACGTCCTTGCCCGTCGTTCCCATGTTCCACGCCTGCGCCTGGGGGCTCCCGTACGCGTCGGCCGCCACCGGGTCGGGTCTGGTCCTGCCGGGTCTCGGGATGGATCCCGAGAGCGTCTCCGAGCTCCTTCGCCAAGAGGCGGTGGACTTCTGTGCCGGGGTTCCCTCGGTCTTCCACAGCCTCGTCCGGTACTGGAGGCAGACGGGGCGACGGCCCGCATCCCTCCGCATGGTGCTCATGGGCGGTGCAGCCCCTCCCGAGTCGCTCATCCGGGCTCTGGACGACGAGTTCGGGATCGAGTTCCGTCACGGCTGGGGGATGACCGAGACGAGCCCGCTCGGAAGCGTGAACACCCTCACCCCCGAGCAGCGCGCCTGGCCCGCAAAGGAGCGGGCCGCCTTCCAGACGAAGCAGGGACGACCACCCTTCGGGATCGAGCTCCGCATCGTCGACGAGACAGGCGAGCCGCAGCCCACCGACGGCAGCAGCATCGGAGAGCTCCAGGTGCGGGGGCCATGGGTCGTCGACGGCTACTTCAAGCGTGAGGAGCCGACGCTCACGGATGATGGCTGGTTTCCCACGGGGGACGTCGCGACCCTCGACGAGAGCTCCTTCGTGCAGATCACCGACCGGACCAAGGACCTGATCAAGTCGGGAGG
>JAWVZK010000194.1:0-6187 GCA_033722275.1 Longimicrobiales bacterium
CGCTCCGCCGAAAACCCCCGTCGCTGCTTGGGTTCCGGACCCTCGCGGCCCCTGAGAGCGCAGAATCGATCGTCCCAGGAACACATGGATTTCGCCATTCTCCCGAAATCCGTAAGTCATTATTTTGCAACGACTTGGAGATTCGGCGGTTGATTGACCGTATTCGGGCCGAAGGGGTTGCGCCGGTGTTACCGGGCGTTTACCGTTGAAGCTGTTCAGAGGAAGCTAGCGCCCTCCGCCGTTCTCCACGGTCTCCCCCAACCGTGGGCCGCCGGCCGCCCGAAATCGAATCTTTTCCACCGTCAATCGTGGGTGAGGTGTGTCTATGTGGGAGACGCGTTCCGTGCAGCTGTCCGTCCGGTTGCCGCGCGACATCGCAGCTCAGGCAGAGGAGGTGCAGCAGAAGGATCCTGAGTTCCTGAGTCGTGTGGTGCTGTATGGGCTGACGCGTCGTTCCATCTACCGTCATCTCCGCGAGGGCGATTCCGGCGAGGGTGGCCCGAGCCCGGAGAGCGTGCACGCCCAGCCGTGACGCGTGCCGCCGGAACCCTTGCGTTCCGGCCCCCCCGCACCCAAACCTTCTGCGCGAGTGAGCCTTCGGGTTCCCTTCGCACCCGGTGAAGGGTCGGGGGCTTTTTCACGTCCGGTGGAGGCACCGCAGTGAGCGGTGGCAAAAGGGATAGCGAAGAGCCGCTGAACGTCCTGCGCGCCAAGTACCACGATTACTGCTCGGCGCAGGTCGCCGACCTCCTCGTCTACATGAGCCCCGACGAGATCTATCTCCTCGCCCACCGGGCATATCGGGAGGAGGGTCGGGACGAGGAGATCTCCTACGCCGAGATGGTGCGCGTGGCCACCGATTGGCTGGCGAAGCGCATCACCCTCCCCCCTTTCGAGGTGTGGGTGGAAGACTACCGGGAGCACCCGGATCGATACGAGGAGTACTTCATGGGGCTGTGGAAGTCCGAGGTCGGTCCCGAGGACGAGGACGAAGCCGGAGAAGAATCGGGCGAGTCCTCGTCCTGATCCCGCACGTCCCGGCTCGCCGGGAGCGCGTCAGAAGGGGAGGTCGTCGTCGGGCTCGGTCATGGCGCCCCCGCCGTCGGAGCCGCTTCCTCCGAAGTCGCTTCCGCCGTACCCGCCGCGCTGGGCCGTCTGGGGTTCTCCGTATCCGGAGCCCCCGCCCGTGGAGCCCAGCATCACCATCTCCTGGACGACGATGTCCGTCCAATACCGCGTTCCCTCTTCGCTCTCGGTCTGGGAGTATTCGATACGGCCCTCCACGTAGAGCCGGTCGCCCTTCTTCACCCACTGTTCCACGACGTCGACGAGACGCCCGAAGAACGTGAGGCGATGCCACTCCGTCTTCTCGTTCTTCTGGCCCGTGTTTCGATCCGTCCAGGCTCGGTTGGTGGCCAGGGAGACCTTGGCGACCCGGGCGCCGGAGCTGGTGGCACGGATCTCCGGATCGTTCCCGACGTTGCCGATGAGCATGACTTTGTTGAGGGACCGGCTCATTCTTGCTGAAACTCCTGAGAGCCGCCCGAGGGCGGCCCGGGAAGGCGAGGATTCGAAGGGGCGGGGGCGAGGCGACGGCCGCATCGCCGACCGTCCAGGCGGTGGGAAGTTAAGCCGTGTCCGGAGGTTTTTCCATCGCCGCCGCCGGGGCTATCTTTGGCCGTTCCGACCTCGCCAACGCACGCTCCGGAGCCCCGGACCGAATGACCGATCTCAACTACATCAAGGTGGAGTGGGACGGCGACCTCGCCGTCGTGACCGTCGATCGCCAGGACAAGCTCAACGCTCTGAACGCCGACGTGGTCCGCGAGCTGGGCGAGGTCTTCGCCAGTCTCCGGGAGGACGACGAGGTCAGGGGGGTGATCCTGACCGGGGCGGGCGACAAGGCCTTCGTGGCGGGGGCCGACATCGGCGAGCTGGCCAAGATGGACTCGGTATCGGGCGTGCAGGTGAGTCGGGACGGCCAGGAGGTCTTCCGCAGCATCGAGCTCTTTCCGAAGCCGGTGCTCGCGGCCGTCGGTGGCTACGCCCTGGGCGGGGGCTGTGAGCTGGCGCTCGCCTGCCACATGCGCATCGCCAGCGAGCGAGCTCATTTCGGGCTGCCCGAGGTCGGGCTCGGGATCATCCCGGGATACGGCGGAACGATCCGTCTCGCCCGCCTGGTGGGGTTGGGACGGGCCATCGAGATCACCCTCACGGGAGACCGCGTGGATGCGGAGCGGGCGTTCGCCATCGGTCTCGTCTCGAAGGTGGTGGAGGCGGACGTCCTGCTGGACGAGGCGAAGGCCCTGCTGAGAAAGGTCGCCGCCAAGGGGCCGGTGGCGGTGCGGATGGCCCTCGAGTCCATCTACCGGGGACTGGACACACCCACGGGAGAAGCCCTGGATTTCGAGTCCGCCCTCTTCGGTCTTCTGGCCTCCACCGAGGACATGCGGGAGGGAATGCAGGCCTTTTTGGAGAAGCGGAAGCCCGAGTTCAGCGGCCGCTGATACGGGCCCCCGCAGCGTCTCCGCGAAGCTTCGGATTCGGTTAGATTTCTTCATGGATCCGGCGACTCCAGAGCGCGGTGCACCGTGCGTCTGAGTCGTCTCGTCCTTCGACACTTCCGGAACCTGCGGAATCAGGAGTTGGAGCTTCCCGCGGAGGGCGTGGCGCTGATCGGCGACAACGCCCAGGGCAAGTCCAACTTCCTCGAAGCCATCTATTATCTCGAGACGTTCCGATCCTTCCGGGGAGCCCGCGATGCCCAGCTCGTGCGCTTCGGGGAGGACGTGTTCCGGATCGTGGGGACGGCCGAATCGGACGCGGCCGAGGTCGGCCCCTCGGAGGTGGCGGCGGCGTTCCAGCGCCGGGGTCGCAGGAAGAAGGTGTCGGTGGACGGACACACGGCGGAGCGTCTCACCGACGCGCTGGGGCATCTGTCCGCGGTGATCTTCTCTCCGGCCGACGTCGAGCTCGTCAGCGGAGGGCCTGTGGAGCGACGACGCTTCCTCGACATCGTTCTGTCCCTCAACGAGACCGGATACGTGAAAGCGCTGCAGGACTATCGCAATATCCTCCATCGCCGGAACGCCTCCCTGAAGGCCGGCGCGTCGTCGTCGGAGGTCGCTGCGTGGGAGCCGGGCCTCATCCAGTCGGGTGGGGCGGTGATGGACGCCCGGGGTCGATGGATCTCGGAGAAGCGAGCGGCCTTCGGCCGATATTACCGGAGCGTGAGTGACGAAGCTCGGGCCGTGATGACCTATCGACCGGACGTGGATCACGTGGAGGGTGCCTCGACGGAGGAGGTCGAGGAGGCCTTCCGGCGGGCTCTCCGGAGCTCTTCGGAGCGTGAGCGGCGTCGAGGCGTGACCGTCGTGGGTCCCCATCGTGACGACGTGCGGCTCCACCTCGAGGACGAGGACGACGACCTGGACTTGAGAGACTTCGGGTCGGGAGGCCAGCGACGGACGGCGGCACTCGCCCTCCGCCTGGTCGAGGCGATGACGATCCGGGAGCAGCGGAGCCGGAACCCCATGGTCCTGATGGACGACGTCTTCGCCGAGCTCGATCCGGGGAGGAGCGAGCGGATCCTCCATCTGATGGAGCACGAGGCGGTCGGGCAGGTGGTGCTCACCGCGCCGAAGGACGCCGACGTGCGAATCCGACGGGAGCGCCTGGAGCGTTGGCGCGTCACCGACGGGGTCATCGAGACGTGAGAGACGAGAAGGACGGTCGGCGGAATCGAGGCCTGGAGCGCATGGATTCGGTTCTCTCCGACGTCCTGGAGGAGGCGGGCGTGGAAGAGCAGGTGGAGCGGGTCCGCGTGCTGGACCTCTGGCCGGAGATCGTCGGCGAGCAGGTTGCCCGGGTGACCCATGCCCGGAGCGTGGATGAGGGGACGCTCATCGTCGAAGTCCGCAGCAGCCCCTGGCTCATGGAGTTGAACATGCTGAAGGGCGACATTGTAGAGCGGGTGAACGAGCACCTCACCGACGTGTCCATCGAGAAGCTCGTCTTCGTCCTCGCGGAGACGGGGTAGCAGCTGGCGCGACAGCGCGCGCGACGCCGCGCGCGTGGAGACGGGGACCACGCAAAACGAGCAGGCGCGCCTCGGCGCGCGAGGATCAGACGCTTTCGGAGCGGATATGGCAGAGAAGAAGAAGCAGGGCGGTGACTACACGGCGGGACAGATCCAGGTCCTCAAGGGTCTGGAGGCGGTCCGAAAACGGCCCGGAATGTACATTGGATCCACCTCCGCCCGCGGCCTCCATCATCTGGTCTACGAGGTGGTGGACAACTCCATCGACGAGGCCATGGCCGGATACTGTACCCGGGTCACGGTCACCATCCACGAGGACGACTCCATCACCGTCGTCGACGACGGCCGCGGCATCCCGGTGGACGTGCATCCCACGGAGAAGATCCCGGGCGTGGAGCTCGCCATGACCACGCTCCACGCGGGCGGGAAGTTCGACAAGGACACGTACAAGGTCTCCGGCGGACTGCACGGCGTGGGCGTCAGCGTCGTGAATGCCCTCTCCGAGTACCTGGAGGTGGTGGTGCGTCGCGAGGGAAGGAAGTACCACCAGCGCTACGAGCGGGGGATCAAGACGAAGAAGCTGGAGGAGCTGGGCAAGGCCGAAGGGAGCGGCACCACCATCACCTTCAAGCCCGACCATGAGATCTTCACCGATCTGGTGTATTCCTTCGAGGTCCTCTCGAACCGGCTCAGAGAGCTCGCGTTCCTCAACAAGGGGTTGGAGATCGTCCTTCGGGACGAGCGCAACGACGGAGCGGAGGAGGCCTACCAGTTCGAGGGCGGCATCGCCGAATACGTCACCTTCCTTCGCGGTACGCGGGCGCCCCTGCACGACCAGATCTGCTACTTCGAAACCTCGAAGCCCGAAGCCGAGATCGAGCTGGCCATGCAGTACGACCAGGGCTTCAGCGAGAACACCCACACCTTCGTGAACAACATCAACACCCACGAAGGCGGGACCCATCTCACCGGGTTGAAGGCGGCGCTGACGAGGACCATCAACGACTACGCGAAGCAGAAGAACATCTTCAAGAAGGGCGAGAGCCTCTCGGGGGACGACGTTCGTGAGGGCCTGACCTGCGTGCTGAGCGTCCGGGTCATGGAGCCTCAGTTCGAGGGTCAGACCAAGACCAAGCTGGGAAACAGCGAGGTTCGGGGCGCCGTCGAGGCGGCCGTCAACGAGCATCTGGCCATCTTCCTCGACGAGAACCCCAAGGCCGGCAAGGCCATCATCGAGAAGGCGCTCCAGGCGGCCAGAGCCCGGGACGCCGCGCGGAAGGCCCGGGATCTGGCGCGGAAGAAGAGCGCGCTGGAAGGTGGCGTCTTGCCGGGCAAGCTCGCCGACTGCTCCATCTCGGACCCCGCCATGTGCGAGCTGTACCTCGTCGAGGGCGACTCCGCGGGAGGTAGCGCGAAGCAGGGGCGGGACCGGGCCTACCAGGCCATCCTGCCTCTCAAGGGGAAGATCCTGAACGTGGAGCGGGCCCGGATCGACAAGATCCTCTCCAACGACGAGATCGGGGCCATGATCACCGCCATCGGAGCGGGGATCCGCGAGGAGTTCGAGCTCGACAAGACCCGGTACCACAAGATCGTCATCATGACCGACGCCGACGTGGACGGGGCCCATATCCGCACCCTCCTCCTGACCTTCTTCTTCCGCCAGATGCGCGAGCTCATCGAGGCGGGATACGTCTACATCGCCCAGCCGCCCCTCTACCGGATCCGCAAGGGGAAGCAGGAGTTCTACGCGTACAACGAGCAGGAGCGGGAGGACTACGTGAAACGGCTGGGCGGCGTGCCCGGCGAGGGCGGCCGGGGCATCTCCATCCAGCGCTACAAGGGGTTGGGTGAGATGAACCCGGATCAGCTCTGGAGGACCACCATGGATCCCGAGTCGCGAACCATCCTGCAGGTGCAGATCGAGGACGCGGCCATCGCCTCGAACCTCTTCGACCGGCTCATGGGGGACGACGTCGAGCCCCGCCGGGAGTTCATCGAGAAGAACGCGAAGTACGTGCGGAATCTGGACGTGTAGGCGCGCCTCGGCGCGGCCGGCCCGTCCGAGCGGGCAACGGCGGGCTCAGCCGTCGGCGCCGGGGTCGGCTTCCCGCTCGCAGAGCGGCAGCGTGGTGGGCTCTCCCGATA
>JAWVZK010000195.1:0-6144 GCA_033722275.1 Longimicrobiales bacterium
TCGTCGTGCTGACACGCATCGACGTGCACTACACCATCCGGCTTCCCCCCGGTGTCCCGCGAGACAAGGTGGACCGGGCCCTGGCCACCCATGTCGACAAGTGTCCCACGGCGCAGTCCATCAAGAACTCGGTGGACATCGTCTGGGAGGCGGACGTGGTGGAGGGCTGACGGCACCGGTTGCACGGGGGTGGGTGGGGTCGGGATGTTGGCGACGATCCGACGAATCGCCCAGCAGCCCGGAGCCGGCTCCATGTCCACCGTACTCACCCTCTTCGCTTCGTTCCTCATCTTCGTCGCTTCGACGCCGGCGGAGGCCCAGTCCATCTCGGAGCGCACCGCCGATCTCGACACGCAGCAGGGGTTCGTGACCCTCCACTGGGACGCCGACGAAGGCGCTCTTCTCCTGCAGATCCATCGGCTCGGGGAGGACTTCCTCTACCTCCGGTCCCTCGCCACCGGTGTCGGCTCGAATCGTCTGGGACTGGACCGGGGCGAGATCGGATCGGAGTTCATCGGTCGCTTCGAGCGGGTGGGGCCGAAGGTCCACTTCGTCCTCCAGAATCCTGGATTCCGGGCGCACCGCAACCGCACGGAGGCGTTGGTCCGGTCGGTGGAGGAGTCGTTTCCCACGTCCACGGTCGCCTCGTGGGAGGTGATGGCCGCCGACGGGGACGCGGTCCTCGTGGACGCCACCGACTACTTCCTGCAGGACGCCTTCGGGGTCGCCGCGGACCTCCGGCGGGCCGGGCAGGGGACGTTCCGGGTCGACGCGGATCGGAGCCGGATCCACCTGCCCAGGACGAAAGCCTTTCCCGAGAATACCGAGGTGGAGGCCGCCCTCACCTTCGCGGGAGAGGATCCGGGATCCGAGGTGCGGAGGCACACGCCCGACGGACGCTCGCTGACCCTCCGCCAGCACCATTCCTTCGTCCAGCTCCCGGACGACGGCTACGAGCCCAGGACCTTCGATCCCCGCATCGGCCTCTTCTCGGTGTCGTTCTTCGATTACGGAAAGGCCTTCGACGAGGAGTACGTCACCCGCTTCGCGGTCCGGCATAGGCTCCGAAAGCGGAACCCCGGCGATCCGATGAGCGAGCCCGTGGAGCCCATCGTCTACTACCTCGATCCCGCCGTGCCGGAGCCGTACCGATCGGCGTTCATCGAGGGCGGCGAGTGGTGGAGCGAGGTCTTCGAGGCGGCGGGCTACATCGACGCCTTTCAGATCCGGGACATGCCGGACGACATGGATCCCATGGATGCCCGGTACCACGTCATGCAATGGGTGCACCGCACCGAGGCCGGCTCCTCCATCGGGCCTTCCTTCGTGGACCCACGGACGGGCGAGATCATCAAGGCCGCCGTCCGTATGGACTCCCACCGGTCGCTGGCCGACTACAACCTCTACGCCGGCGTCGTCCCGGCCACCGAGGGCTCCCGGGGCGGAGCGGGCGGGCGGACGCCGGGACTCGTGTCCCCGGCCGAAGGAGAGCATCTGAGCTGGATCGCCTCGCTGGATCCGGACGTGAGCGCCGAGGCGTTCACCATGGCCCGCCGGCGTCAGCACTCGGCCCACGAGATCGGTCACACCCTCGGCCTGGCCCACAACTTCATCGCCGCCAGCTATGGCCGGGCCTCCGTGATGGACTACCCCGCGCCCCTCATCGAGCTGGAGGACGGGGCGATCAGCCTCGACCGGGCCTATCGCGACGGGCCCGGCGCCTACGACAGTCTGGCGATCCGCTGGGCCTATACCGAGTTCCCCGACGGAGAGGAGACGGCGGGTCTGGAGGCCATCATCCAGGAGGGCATGGAGCGGGATCTGGAGTTCATCACCAACTCCGACGAGAGGAGCTCGTCGTCGCATCCCGACGCCACCACTTGGATCAACGGCTCCGACGTCCTGGACGAGATGGAGCGGGTGACGGAGGTCCGGCGCTTCCTCGTCCAACGCTTCGGAGAGGAAGCCATCGAGGTCGGGGAGCCCATGTGGCGGCTGCAGGAACGCTTCGTCCCCGTCTATCTGCACCACCGGTTCCAGCTGGGGGCGGTCGTCAAGAACGTCGGCGGGATGGAGTTCCGATACGGCGTGCGGGGCGATCCGCTACCGGTGACCGAGATCGTCGACGGCGAGCGACAGCGGAGGGCGTTACGGCAGCTGGCCGGCGCCCTCGCGCCCGGGGAGCTCGCCGTGCCCGAGTCGGTCCTGCGGTCCCTGGCTCCGCGGCCCTTCGGCTACGCCGACGTCCGGGTGGCTTTCGAGTCCCGTGCGGCCCCGGCCTTCGACCAGCTCGGCATCGCCCGGACGTTGGCGCGCATGGTCGTCGGCGGAGTCCTGGAGCCGGAACGGATGGCGCGTGTGGCGGCCTTCCACCAGCGTGACCCCTCCTTGCCAAGTCCCGAGGAGGTGGTGAGCACCTTCGTCGACGCCCTCTGGGAGGATCCCTCCGACGATCCCCTGGCCCGGGTCGCGCAACGGGAGTTGGTGGACGGGCTCATCGATCTCGCCGCCGACGCCGACGCCTCGGTGGAGGCACGGGCCGCGGCGGAGTGGGGGCTGCGAAGCATCCGGACCGCGGCGGTGACGACGGTGGAGGCCCCGGGCTCCTCGGCGTCGATGGTGTCCCACGCTCAGCTCGCGGCGGCCGACATCCAACGTTTCCTGCAGCGGCGTCACGAGGGGCTGGAGCGGACCGAGGCTCTGGAGCCGCCTCCGGGGACGCCCATCGGGAGCGGACACGGTCCCCGACGGTAGCCGAGCCAGCCCGACCGCCGGCGACTCGACTTCGCCGGCGGCCGGGACCCGGGTGCGCGGACGTTGGACGGATCGGGGCTCCGGGCCCTCAGTCCGCTCGCTTCGGTCCGTTCACCACCGCGTTGCGGATGTGCTCGACGATGAGGTCGACCTCCTCGGACGTGACGTTGAAGTGGGGGGTGAAGCGAAGCGAGTTCTCGCCACCGTGGATGACGCCGATGCCCTGGATGCGCATGAACTCCTCCGAGCTCCCCGTCCCATACGCCTTGTACGACGGATCGAGCTCGCACGAGAAGAGGAGCCCGCTCCCCACCACCCTGGTGATGGGGCCGTCCAGCTCGTCGGCCAGGGCCTGGAGCTTCTCGACGAATTCCCGACCCCGCTCGACGATGTTGCGTCGGACCTCGGGCGTGATCATCCCCAGGACGGCGGTGCCCACGTCCATGGCCCGGGGGTTCGCCGTCATGGTGTTCCCGTAGATCCCCTTGCGGTACAGACTGGCCGCGCGCTCGTTCATGGCGAGGATCGAGAGGGGATACTGACCCGCGTTCAGCGCCTTGGAGTACGTCTCCATGTCGGGCTCGTCCAGCGCCTCGAAGCCCGGATAGTCCACCAGCGACAGGTAGCCGGTGGAGCGGATCCCGGCCTGGATGGAGTCCACCAGCAGAAGCGATCCGTGGGCGGTGGTGAGCTCCCGGGCCGCCTGGTAGAACTGAGGCGTCACGGCCGCCCCTGGGTTGCCCTCACCCATGACGGGCTCCATGAAGAAGGCCTCGATGAATTCGCCGTCCCGGTCGGCGTGGGCGAAGGCGGCGCGGAGCGCCTCCACGTCGTTGGGCGCGACCGTGATGAGACGCTCGGTACGGAAGGTGGCGAGGTGGGCGTGGTAGCCGCGGGCCGTGGAGTCCGAGAACTGGGCCGGACGTCCCGTGCGACCGTGGAACCCGCCGGCCAACGACATCTTCCGGACGGGCCTGCCGGCGTGCCGACCTCCGTCGTCGGTCATCAGCTTGGCGTTGACGTCGGCGATCCGCGTCGCCACCGACACGGCCTCCGATCCGGAGTTCATGGCGACGAAGTGCGTGAAGGGACACCCGTCGTCGCGCCGCTGTCCGATCTCGGCCTCCAGGGCACGGGCGAGTCGGAGCTGCGCGAAGGACGGCGTCATCACGTTCGCCATCACCTGGGGCCGGGTCATGGCGTCGATGATGGGTCCGGGAACGTGACCGAATCCCAGCATTCCGTAGCCGCCGTTGTCGTGGAGGACCGCACCTTTGGTCGTGACGATCCACGGGCCTCGCGCCGCCATGGACACGTACGGATTCACCGTGTCGTCGGCGTAGAAGTTCACCAGATGACGCTCGATCTCGGCCACCTGCTCCATCTCGTCGATGGCGATGAGCTCGGGGAACTCGCCCTCGAGGCTCTCCAGCTCCTCCACCGCGGCCTCGATGGCTCCGGGGAGGTCGGGGTCCAGGGACGCGAACCGGCAGATGGTATCGTCGTCGAGGCCGAGGGTACGGCGCTCACCGGTCTTGGATCGGATCGTTTCGAGATTCTCGAGAACACCTGCCACGGGACACCTCGTTTCGCTGCGTGTTCGTATCGTGGGAGAGGTCCACCAAAGCTCGTACAAAAACCCGGTGGGCGGGAGCGGCAGATTGACGTGATCGGGGCCCCGAGGCAACGTCCCATCCCCTCCGCCTTCTCCGCGAGCGCGGAACCGACAACGGTCAGCCGGGATTGGACGGACGTATGCCCGAGACGGTCGCAATCATCGTTCTGGTCCTCACTGCCGCGGTCCTGGCCGTCCTCATCCCCTTCGCGCAGCACCGGAGCTGGCTCCTGGTCCAGTCCCGGCGGACCCGGTTGGAGGATCGGACGCCCTGGCCCGAGGCGAGCCTGCCGCGGGTCACCGTGCAGCTTCCCATGTACAACGAGCGAGCGGTGGCGGCTCGGGCCGTCGACGCCGCCTGCTCCCTGGACTATCCGGGGGACCGCCTCCAGATCCAGATCCTCGACGATTCCACCGATGTGACCTCGTGGATCGTCGAGGAGCGCGTCGGCCACTGGCGGTCGCGGGGTATCGACGTGGAGCACGTCCGCAGGGGAGGGCGGGCGGGCTTCAAGGCCGGGGCCCTGGCCCACGGCATGGAGCGGGCGACGGGCGCGTTCGTCCTCATCCTGGACGCCGACTTCGTGCCCCCCCTCGGGCTCGTACGTGATCTGCTCCCGCCCATGAAGGACCCCGAGGTGGGCATGGTCCAGGCCGCCTGGGACCACCTCAACCGCGACGCGGGCTGGCTGACCAACGCCCAGTCCTACCTACTGGACGGACATTTCCTCTTCGAGCAGGGCGGGCGGTATCGCGGGCGGCGCTTCTTCAACTTCAACGGGACGGCGGGCCTCTGGCGACGGCGCTGTCTCGAGGACGCCGGCGGTTGGGAGACGGATACGCTCACGGAAGACCTGGATCTCAGCTACCGGGCCCAGCTCGCGGGGTGGCGCTTCGTCTATCTGGACGACGTCCGCGTGCCGGCGGAGATCCCCGAGACGGTGGCGGCTCTCGAGGTCCAGCAGCGGCGGTGGGCCCAGGGCGGGGTGCAGACCGGACGCAAGATCCTGCCCCGTCTCCTTCGCTCGAGCCTGCCGGCGGACGTGAAGGTGGAGGCGTGCGTCCACCTCCTGGGCCACCTGGCGCATCCCCTCACCTGGGCCCTGGCGCTCCTCCTCTTCCCGTCGGCCGTGGCCAGGCGCTCCCTTGGGCTGGAGAGCCTCCTGGGTCTGGACGTGCTCCTCTTCGGTGCCGCCACCGTGCCCTTCACGGTCTTCTACTGGTGCGCCGGAGAGCAGCGGGGGCGCCGGCGGGCTGGCCGTGTCCGCGACGTCCTCAGGACGCTGGCGCTGGGAATCGGGCTGTCGGTTGCCGTCTCCCGGGCGGTGGGGCGGGGCCTGCGGGGTTCTCGGGACCCCTTCGTTCGGACGCCGAAGAAGGGTGCGGCGGCGAGCTCCGGGTACCGGTCCTCCACACCGCGCTTCGACACCACGGCCAAGCTGGGCATGGCCGTGTTGATGCTCGTCTACCTGGGGGCGGCCCTGGGCGGGGGATACTGGGGCCAGCTCCCCTTCATCGCGCTCTTTCTGGGCGGGTACGCGAGCCTGGGCCTACCCGCGGTGGGGGAGCGCTTCTCGCGATGGACGGGCGTCGGCCAGGAGCAGGAGGAAGAACGGGAGCCAGAGGGTGGCGCGGACCAGGGGCGGTTGGGGCCACACGCCGGTCTCCTGATATCCGGTCAGCCCGAAGTAGCCGATGAATGCGAGGCCGCTTAGGAGGATCCACGGCCGGGATCGGCGGAGCGTGGCCATGGGAAGCATCCAGAGCACGTACCA
>JAWVZK010000196.1:0-5957 GCA_033722275.1 Longimicrobiales bacterium
CTACCGGGCCCAGTGCTTCGAGGAACCCGAGCCGGAGCACTTCTCCGCCAGTCCGGTGCGGCATCCGAACCTGATCCGCATCCACTCCAATTCGAAGTGGTGCCGTGGCTTGGGCCGTCGACTGGGGTGGATCGAAGCGGCTCCGGACGTGATCACGGCCCTCGAGGTGGTACAACAGAGCACCGCACTCTGCCCCGACACCGTCCACCAGCACGCCCTCGCGGCGTACCTGGAGAAGGCGCTTCCGGACGGATCGCTGCGCACCTATCTCGACGAGTCCAGGGCACTCTACGAGCGGGCCGCCGGGCACACCGTCGCCTGCATCGAGCGGTACATGGAGATGCGCTGCCTGGAGCCCCAGGGCGGTCTCTACACCGTGGTGGACGTGGGTCGCAATGGCGACGACTTCGTCCGGGAGGTGCTTCCCGCCACCGGCGTGATCTTCGTACCCGGGAGCGGCTTCGGACACTCCCTCGCCGACGCCGTGCGCATCTCGTACGGACCGCTGGTGAACGAGCCGGAGCGCATCGAGGAGGGATTCCGGCGGGTCGGAGCGTATCTGGGCAGCGGCTGAATCGTGACGGCGCAACGTCCAGGGCCCCCGGGATCGTGATCCAGACCGATGGCTCCGCCCAGATATGACCACGGGACCGCTGCTCGTGACCGGCGACGCGGACCACGGCTCACTGCGCCTGAATCGATTCCGATGGAGCGACACGAGACGCGCGGAAGGCCGGCAGAACGGCAGCCAGGCCCGCCACGCCGAGCACCGTGAGGCACACGATGGCCACGGTCGTCGGGTCACGTGCCTGCCCCTGGTACACGAGATGGTCCACGAGGCCGCCGAGGACCAGGACACATACGACGCCGACGAGGACGCCCACGGCGGTGAACGTCAGCGCGGATCGCAGGACCTCGAAGGCAACTCGGCGAGGAGGAGCGCCCAGCGCCATCCTCACGCCGATCTCCTGCCGTCGACGGCTCACCGAATAGGCCACGACGCTGTACACGCCCGTAGCCGACAGCAGGACACCGATACCGGCGAGGAGGCCGAGGAGGATCGAGAGGAAGCGCTCCTCGTTCACCGAGTCGTCGACGAGCTCCTCGAGGGGCGCGAACGCATGCGGAGGCTGCCGCGGAGTCTCCGAGAGCACCGCATCGCGCAGGTCGGCCACCATCGTCTCTGAGCGGGCACCGACCCGGACCGCGAAGCTCATGGCCAGGTAGGGAGCTTGCGGATGGGCGAGGTACACCTCGGGTTGTGGATCCCTGCGTAGCCCGTAGTGCCGCACGTCCTCGAGCACCCCGACCACCCGGTGCGTGCGCCAGCCGCCCCGGAAGTCCAGGTCGAAGCTCCCGCCCACGGCGCCGCCGTCGGGCCACAAGCGCCTGGCGAGGGTCTGGTTCACGAGCGCCTGGGGTGGCTCGTCGGCCGTGATCCCCCGCGGGAACGCCGCGCCCTCCACCACGCGCATCCCCACGGCGTCGAGGTAACCCGCCGTGATGATGCGCATCTGGGTGGTGGGAGCGTCAGCCGAGGAGGTCGCCGAGCCGGCAGGACGAAAGGGTCGCCTGAAGTCGTTCCCGACAGGGCTCATGGGCAAGGCCTGAGAGGCTCCAGCGCGGTCCACGAACGGGAGGTCGGTGAGCCGCCGGATGAGACCCTCGTAGTAGAGGGCCGTCTCGTCTTCGGTCCGTCCACCGCCGTCGAGGGAGACTCGAAACGTCATGACCCCGGAGGGATCGAAGCCCGGATCCACCGCCGTGAGGCGGCGGAGGCTCGACGTCAGAATCCCCGCACCCGTGAGCAAGACCAGAGCCACCGCGATCTGAGCGCCGACGAAGGACTCGCGCAGGCGCCGCCGACCACGATCGTCGGTGGCTCGGGTCCCCGAACCCAGGGCCGCCGGTCCGGACGAACGAAGCGCCTCGATGGCCGGGGCCAGTCCGAACGCAACCGTCGACGCGATCGTCAGCAGTGTCGCGAACGCCAGGACCTCGCCATCCATTCGGACGCCGCCGATCCTCGGTATCCGCCCGGCCTCCACAACGATCAACAGCTCGAGAAGTCCGCGGCCCAACACCAACCCGAGGATCGCCGCCAGACCCGACAGGACGAGCCCTTCCGTGAGGAGCTCTCCCACGAGACGACGTTGGGTCGCGCCGAGGGACTGCCGGAGCGCGAGCTCCCGACCCCGGGTCGGAGCACGGGAAAGCAGCATATTCGCTACGTTGGAGCACGCGATCAGGAGGATCGACAGTGCGGCTGCGAGTGCGACCCACAGCGTGGTTCTCGAGTCGCCGACCATCTCCTCGTGCAGAGGCGCCATCGACGCACCCCAGCCGCGATTGGCCTCAGGATGGCTCTCGGCCAGTCTCGCAGCGACACGTGTGAGCTCCTCATCGGCCTCGTCGTAGGACATGTCGGAGGGTAGACGAGCGATTCCATTCAGGAAGCGCCACGTTCGCACCTGGGGGCGCCCGGCGTACACCGTCGTGAGGTCCCACGCCAGCCATGACTCCACGCTCTCGTCGGGGAAGGTGAAATCCGGCGGCATCACGCCGATCACCTCGTAGACCTCGCTACTGACCCGGACGCTCGTGCCGACCACGTCGGGATCGCCCCCGAACAACCTCTTCCAGAGCCCGTGACTGAGCATCAGCGGCCCGTAACCCACGACCTCCTCACGCCGAAAGTCGCGACCGAGGGCCGGGGGTACTCCCAGGACCCGGAAGAAGTCGGGCGTCACCTGGGCCGATCGCACCTCCTCCGTCATCTGCTCCGTCCGATAGGTGCCCGAGGTCAGATACCAGGCGGCCATTCCCTCGAAGCCCGCAGCATTCCGCTGCCAGTCCACGAAGTTGAGCGGAGAGACCCCTTGGAGCTCGGCATCGACCTCCGTGTTCTGCTCCCACAGCCGGACCAGGCGGTCCGGATCCGGAAACGGTAGAGGTTCCAGAAGGACGCCCTCGAGCACGCTGAAGAGCGTGACGGCGGAGGCGAGACCCACGCCCAGCGTGACGACGACCGTGGCGGAGAAGGCAGGAGCACGAACGAGGCTCCGGAGGGCGAGACGGAGCGGCAGCCCTCGATCGAGTCTGCGGAAACCCCGCGACAGCTGGGAGATCCTCTCCATCAGACCATGGGTCACGACGTTCGGCACCGTGCGCATCCAGAGCCAGGTGACCCCGGGGGATCCCCACCTCTCGGCGGCCTCGCGGTAGCGGTCGCGAAACAGCTCGAGGGCGTCCTGGCCATACGTGTCCCGGAAGGCCTCCGGGTAGAGCAGCCAGAGAAGCCGGTACAGCCGCTCGGACCACGGGGACCTTGGAGCCGGCACCATTCCGTCAGCCCTCTGGAAGAGGGGTCCGTCGCTCGACGGCTTCCACGAGCGCCTTCAGTCGGGCCGCTTCGGCACTCAGGACCTGTCGCCCGAACTCGGTGATGCGATAGTAGCGACGCCGCTCATCCTGGGCGTCGGCAGCAGGCCGTCGCTCGGCCCGCGCCACCAGATCCTGGTCGACCAGGCGACCGACGTACCGGTACAGGTTGCCCGGCTCCAGGGAGAAGCGCCCCTCGGTCCGGACCTCGATCTCCTTCACGAGACCGTATCCGTGAAGATCCCGGTCCGCCAGGACGAGCAGAATCTGGAAATCCACATGCTTCAGCGGCAGTCGAGTCCGAGGATCTCCCGGGGTGTCCGGAGCCATGGGTCTTCATTGTGATTGACATGATTATGATCGAAATGATCATACGCTCCCATCTCGGATTCGGAAACCCGGACCGCGGCAAGACCGTTCATGGGCTCGGCTCCGTCATGGCATGGCCGTCACGATCGTTCCCATCGCAGCTGGAGGAGGTGTGGGTCTGTACCCTCGCCCTTCCTCCCACCCAGTCCGCCATACGCTCCCGGAGCCGGATCCATGCCGCCGCCCTCAAGCCTTGTCGCCCCAGCCCTCGTCGCCATCGCCCTCACAGGAGCATGCGACGACGTCGACTTCTTCCTCCCCGTGGATCCCGATCGCGTTCGGATCACCGTGGCCGTCTCCGGAGGCCTAGCGGGGGTCGACTACGCTCTCGCCGTGGACGGTGCCGAGGATGAGGCGGTGGGCTTGTCCTGTGCATCGTCGTGCCCGTTCGAGCCGGGAACCGTGCTCCTCCCTCTCTCCTCGGACCAGGTCGCGGCGCTCGCAGGCGCCCTGGAGGAAGCCGGCATCGAAGGGTGGGACGGCCGCGACTTCGGCGTCGATTGCTGCGACCGCTTCCGGTACGACCTGACGTACCGCAACGGCAAGCGGTCGCTGCGCGTCGCCGGCGGAGCCGGCCGCATGCCGGACGACTTGACCGACGTGGTGCGTCTCCTGCACGGTCTGGCCTACGGCGTCGTCCCCGCGCTCATCGCGCCCGACACGCGGGACACCGACTGGCCAAGGGATTCCTACGTGCTCGGCCCGACGGCGGTAGAGGGCCTGGAGCTCACCGCCGAGATGGAATACGGCGGGGGATGCGCGCAGCACCGCATCGACCTGGTCGTCTGGGGCGACTGGATCGAGATGTCCTCGTCCCCGCCACACATCAACGCCCTCCTGACGCACGACGACGGGGGGGACACCTGCGAGGCTCTCCTCAGCGATGAGCGAACGTTCGACCTCACACCTCTGCGCGATGCGTACGAGGGCGCGTTCGTTCCCATCGGCCACGAGCGTCCCGTGGTGGTTCTGCGGCTCTGGGATCCACAGTCGGCGAGCCCCCTGGGCCGGCTCGTCGAGGTCCGTCTCTAGCCCGAGGACGGAGGCGTCGGCCACCGCCGGTCCGGGCCGTCGCTCTAGGACACGGGTCGCCTCGCCGTCTCGGGAACGACGATGACGGATACGCCTGCCTCCTGGAGCGCCCGGTTGAAGGCATCCAGCCTCGGGCCCAGGAGATCCTCGGCGGTCTCCCGGTGGACGTTCCAGCGGGTCCGCAGGTCCCGCAGAACGTCCCGCGACCCCCGGCTCACGCCCGGCGCGTCGGCGTCGGCGTTCCCGTGCAGGAAGACGTACTGGAATTTGAGGCGCGTGGGGAAGTTGATGACCGTCTGGCCGTCGACGGTGCGCCGCTGGTAGAGGGAGTCGGCCACCGTCTCCAGCTCGGAGGCGAGTGCCTGGCCCTCCTGGGTGACGGCCTCGGGCACGTCCATCCCCTCGATGCGCTCCAGTATGGCCTCGATCTGGCCGCGCACGTCGTCGGTCCGCTCCGCCGCCCTGTGGATCTGGGCCAGCTCCGCGGCCACTTCGGCGACGAAGAGGTCCTGGTCCACGTAGTCCTGGATGGTCGCGTCCAGGCGCGGGTCCATCCGGACCTCGAGTGGCTGGCTCATGGACCAATCATCCACGCGCAGCGTGACCTCGTACTCCCCCGGCACGACCCGTCGCCCCCGCAGGGAGCCGAAGACGTACGCCCCCGGGATATTGGGGATGGCCTCGTGGCGGAGATCCCAGACGACGCGATTCGCACCCTCGCTCAGGCGAAGGGCCGAGGCTCCGGGGCTGAGCTCCTCGTCGGGATCGGTGGAGAGGGTCCGAACCCGATCCCCCGCCGCAGTGCGGATCTCCAGCTCCACCACGTCCCCGGAGTCGGGGGCCTGGGCGAGCACGAAGTCCAGGACCGCGCCGCCCGGCGGGTTCTGCCCCTCCCCACCTCCGCCGAACCCGCCGCCGTCCGCCCAGCGATACGCGTGACCCGGCGCGAAGAGGTGGTTCGCTTCCTGGCCGACCTCCGTGGCCTGCCGCAGCGGCTGAAGCTCGTCGAGGATCCAGAAGGACCGGCCGGAGGTGGCGACGACCAGATCGTTCTCGCGCTCGTGGACCATGAGGTCATTCACGGGCGTGACGGGGAGGTCGAGCTGGAGGGAGCGCCATGCCGCTCCTCCGTCGAAGGAGACGTAGATCCCCGTCTCGGTGCCGGCATACAGGAG
>JAWVZK010000197.1:0-5912 GCA_033722275.1 Longimicrobiales bacterium
GCCAGGTCTCCCCTCCCCTGGGTGGACCATCCGGCATTCTCGAACCCGGTGACACTCCCCGAAAGTCGACCGAAGAGCGAAGGCCGGCGCCACTCCAGCAGGCCCGCCGCCGAAGGCGCGTTCACCGCGCTCGCCGTGTCGAACTGGATGCGGGAGGCGTTCAGGTCGATCTCCCACCGCGGCGTCTGCGCCAAAAGCTCCTGCGCCGCGGTCGCGAGCAGGAGCATCGACACCAATGCAATGGCGCGATTCATCTATATGGTCCGACTCATCCGCCGGGCCTCCTTCCGGGTGGATCGGGAATGTTCAGGGTCCGGAGGGCTCGAGTGAGCGCCTCGACCGGCGTGGATGCGTTACCCATGGCCCCGTCGATCTTTCCAGGGATCTGAGCCGCGACGTGGAGGGGCACGCGCTCCCGGACCACGAACGTCATGAGCCCCGAGGCCTCGTCCAAGGGGATCCCCCGCCGGACCAGCTCCCCCAGGACCGTCACCGGTACCTCGAGGACGCCACCATCCGGCCTGGCTTCCCAGAGCTCCTCCAGCGCGTCGATCGTAGCACCCTGGCGTGCCGCCCGGGCCGCGGCGACGATCTCCGAATCGGTGAACGCCTCGGACGGGAGTCGCTGCCTCAGGGCGCCCCGGACGTCCCGGAACTCGTCGGCGAGCTGCGCGACCGCCGGTCCGATCCTCTCCGGGGGCACTCGTTTGGCCATACCCTCGAGGACCTTCGACTCGAGGGCGTCCACGGGAAGAGAGTCCCTCGCCGCCTCCTCGAGGATGGGAACGACCACGTCCGCCGTCTCCGCGTCGATACGGGACAGGAGCTCCGCGCTCTGGGCGGCAAGCGGATGGTGCGTCGCCAGCAGGCCGAGCGTCAGGAGAAAGGCTGTTCTCACGTGGCGTTCTCTTCGGAGACGATCACGACGCTGTTCTCGCGGCCGAAGCCGTCATCGACGGTCGATACGGCCCGGGGATCGGGACGCCACTCGACGCCGTCGACCACGAAGCCGTACTGGTAGACGCCGGGCTCGAGAGGAACGTCCACGGTCCAGACCCCCGTCGCGCGCTCGTCCTTCAGGGCGATGCCCTCGGGATTCCAGTCGACGAAGTCACCCGTGATCTGCACCGAAGAGGCCTCCGGAGCGATGAAGACGAAGCGGGTGACCACGTTCTCACCGGTCCCGGCCTCCGGGCCTCCCTCCGCAGGGCGCTCGCCGAAGGGGACGAGGAGGAGCGCCGCGGCCACGGCCGCCATGGCGAGCGCGCCGGTGGCGGGACTCAGCCGGATGGTGCGCGGCTGGAAGAACCAGGCCAGGAGTCTTCTCCACGCCGGCTCGCGGACGTCCCGGATCTCCCGCATCACCGCCACACGCAGGCTGGGAGACGCCGGCGTCTCGTCCCGGACCGCCTCCAGGAGGCCGCGAAGGGTCTCTTCCTCCGCCCTCAGCTCCTCCGAAAGCTCCTCGACGGAGATCTCTCCCTCGAGATACCGGTCCAGGTCGTCGTACGTCTCGCTCATCGTGTCTCCTCGAAGAAGAGCGGTGCCAGCTCGCCCTTCAGGGCGTCCCGTCCCCTCTTCAGTCTCATCTTGACCGCGGAGACCGACACCTGCGTCATCTCCGCGATGTCCCGGACGGAGTGGCCCTGGAGATACATCAGCACCAGCGCCTCCCTCTGATCGTCCGGCAAGGTCTCGAGCGCGGCCCGGATCTGCTCTCTCAGTACACTCGCCTCGGCGTCCTGCTCCGGATCGGCCTCCATGTCCACCAGGTCGGCCTGATGAACCTGGAGAGACTCCATCTGACGCTTCGACCGCTTCTTTCCCGCCGTCCGGCAGAGATTGCTCACGATCTTGAAGAGCCATCCCTCGAATCGCTCCGGATCGCCGCACTTGCGGAGATGACGGAACGCCCGAATGAAGCCGTCCTGGACGAGGTCGTGCGCGGTGGCCTCATCGAATCCCATATACCGAGCGTACGCCACGAGTGAATCCTGATATCGTCTCACGAGCGTCTCGAACGCGTCGTGGTGTCCGGAGAGGACTCGTGCGACGATCGCGGCATCCGACGCATCCATCATCGACGTCAGAGGTCGCGTCCTTTCCGGGTCCTCGATGCGTTCGACTGCACTTGCAACGTGAACACTCCCCCAGCGCTCCAGAGGTCACAAACGGGAGCCGGCGCGCGTGCGCTCGACGGCGGCTCGGATCGACCCGTACAAGATAAGGGAAAGACGGCGCCGAGCCGCCACATTTCCACGTTGTGCGTCGGCGCGTCGGGATCCACCCACCGGGCCCTCTGGCGAAACGGGTTGCCAGACCCGATCATAGGCTTCGTTCGACGCCGTCGGCTCCTGCCCCGGAGGTCCCCCTGAACCGCTTCAGCCGAACGCCCGTTTTCGCCGTCGCGCTCCTGGCTCTGGGCTCGACGCCCGCGTCCACCGCCGCCCAGACCATGCAGGAGCTCCTGGACCAGCTCTTCGTGTTCTCCGGCGGCCAGGAGCCCCTCTTCCTGGTCGGATCGGCGGGACAGCCGGCGACGGAGGTCCACGGAAACCACTTCATACCGTCCGAGGCCGCCACGAACGGCGTCCTTCTCGACATCTTCACGGGCGCCATCGCCAGCAATATCTCCAACTTCCCGCTGAGCTCCACCGTCTCGAGCCAGACCTTCACGTTCGTGGAGGGGGTGCCCGTCCCCACGTCCTCCTCCTTCGGGCCCATCTTCGCCGAGCGCGCCCAGACCCTGGGCAGGGGTCGCTTCGACGTCGGGTTCAGCTACACGTCCCTGGGATTCGAGCGCCTCCGCGGGGCGCCCATGGAGGCGCTGGAGCTGACGTTTCTCCACGAGAACGTCGATTTCCCCAACTGCGACGTCATCTTCGACGGCGACTGCTCGCAGTTCGGGTTTCCGAGTTGGGAGCAGGACCGGATCAACCTCGACCTGGATCTCGATATTCGGGCCGAGATCTACGCCTTCACCGCGGTCTTCGGTGTCACCGATTGGCTCGACCTGGGTGTCGCGGTGCCCGTCGTCCAGATCGGTATCGACGGGATGTCCGTCGCCACCGTGTCTCCCGCGGTCATCGACGACGTGCCTCACTTCTTCGGTGGCACCGCCGAAAGTCCCGAGCTGAGCGCGAACTCCTTCGTGGACGGCTCGGCCACCGGAATCGGCGACGTCGCCGCCCGGGCGAAGTTCAAGTTCCTCGACAGCGAGACCCTCGGCCTCGCCGTGCTCGGCGAGGTCCGCCTGCCCACGGGCCGTGAGGAGGACTTCCTGGGTACGGGATCCGTGCAAAGCAGCGGGCTGCTCATCGCGTCCGCCACGTACGACGCCTTCTCGCCCCATGTCAACTTCGGCTACAGCGTGAAGGAGGAGGCCGTCGGTCCGGACGCCTTCACGTTCGCGGCGGGCTTCGATCAGCGACTCAGCGAGTGGGCCACGTTCATCGCCGACGTGCTGGGCGAGGTCCAGATGGGGGACTCGGCCGAGTTCCCCGAGAGCGCCACCTACGAGTGGCCCACGGAGCGCACCGTGGGGTTGACCAACATCCCGAATCGTCGGGACGACGTGATCTCGGGAGCCCTGGGCTTCAAGTTCCGTACCCAGAGCGGCATCGTCCTCTGGACCAACGCGCTCGTGGCCCTCAACGACGGCGGCATGCGCGACCGTCTCGCGGCCACCTTCGGTTTCCAGTGGGCGACGCGCTGACCGGATCACCGGGGCGCCGCCGAGGGCCTGGCGCGTGTCCTCCGGACGGCCGATAGCCCGACGACGTCCTACTCGCGGCTTCCCACGATGACCCACTCTCCGTTCCGTTCGGCGATCTCGAACACCTGAGTGGCCTCCTGGTCGAAGGGCTGACCGTCCCGCTCCGCTACGAAGTGGTACAGGGTCCGGACCTGGACCACGATGCGATCCCCCTCCCGCCGCAGCGATGCCAGCTCGTACTCCACCGAAAGGTCCCGGAACTGGTCGAAGAGGTCCCGCAGACCGCCCGCCGCCTCCGGGCTGATGCTCGTCCACACGGAGCGCACGCGATCCAGATCCTCGGCCGCCATCGCGGCCGCCAGCTTCTCGAGGACATCCTCGACGATGGCCTCGGGGGGCGGCGGCGGAGGCTCGTCCGGGTCGCCGAGCGCCGAGGGTGGGGCCTCGGGCGCCTCTTCGAGGACGGTGATCGCGCCCTCGAGCGCCTCGACGGCTTCGCGGTAGCGGCCCTCCGCGAGACGCTCTTGGGCCAACCGTTCCAGTCTGTCCACTTCGCTCCGGACGCTCGGATCGCCCACCCCGCTCCGTTGCTCCACCAGATCGTTCCGCAGCCGCTCGTAGTCCTCCAGAACCGGCTCGGCGGCCACGACGGCTCGAAGCGTCTCGCGGGCGTCCTCCACCAGCGACATCGCTTCCGCGTAGTCATCGTCCCGGGCGGCGGCCTGCGCCTGGTCCATGAGGTCGTCGACTTCTTCCACGCGTCCGGCGACGGCGGCGTGTAGACGGTCGTCGGGAAGGGTGGACCGGAGGTCTTCGAGGGCCGTCCTCGCCTCGCCGTACCTCGCTCGTGCCCCGGCGAGCGGATCCGGCTCCGGCGACGCCTCGACCGGCACCGGCCGTGGGCCGATCGAGTCGCCGGCTTCTGCGTCTTCCGAGCCCGTCGCCCCACGCCCCACGACCTCCACGGCCTCGCCGAATCGGGCGAGGAAGATGCTCCGGGGCTGGCGCCCACCGAGTTCGGCCCACCATTCCCGGGCTTCCGCGGTGTCCCCTCGAGCCAGGGCACCGGCGATGAGATGCGCATAGGAGGGGCCGTAGCCGTCGGCCAGCTCGATGGCCCTCTCGAACGCGTCCCGGGCCACCGGCGATTCGGGGCCCATCACGTGATAGGCCGCATCCCCGAGCAGGTGCCACGCCTCCGGGTCGTCCGGATCCTCTCGTGTCAGCGTATCGAAGACCTCGACGGCCTCGGGCGAGCCGTCGGCGAGGAGGAGTAGCCCACGGAGCTTCCGGACCTGCCGGCGAGGAAGCTCGGACCTCAGCTCCAGGGCCCGCACGGCGTCCGGGTCGCGCTGGTGGGGCTCGGCCCCGGACGAGAGCGTGCGGGCCACGGCCCGCCGAGCGAGACCCAGGGCGAAGTCCGGATCGGCGTCCCGGGCGCGGGTGAAGGCCGAGACCGCCCCCGGCCAGTCGCCCTCCCTCAGGCTCGCTTCGCCCTCCAGATACGCCGCGAGCGCGTCGTAGGAGTCGGTGATCGTCGTGGGCTCCAGATCGCCCGACGGAGCCAGAGGAGTCTCCGCGAAGAGATCGACCGCCAGACGCGGGACGAGGCTCGGTAGGGAGCGGAGCGGCCCCGTCGACGACACGGTACGAAGCTCCTCACCGGTCCGAGCGTCCACCAGGGACGCCTCGATGGCCACCGAGGAGGTGTCGGGGGAGGAGACCGCTCCGGTGGCCAGGAAGCGGACGCCGAGCCGGCGAGCCGCCTGCAGCGCCGCGTCCCGATCCTCCGGGTTGGATCCGTCGAGGGATCGTGTGAGGACCAGAGGATGCTCGACACGGACCCCGACGACCTCCGCCGCGTAGCCCAGGAGATCCATCATGCCCTGCGAGACGAGCTCGGGAGCTCCGTCCGCCCGGAACGGGAAGATGGCCGCCGTCCTCTCCGCCTCCTCGACGTCGGACACCGACGGACCAGGCAGGAATCCCGGCCGGGACACGGCCGGCAGCACGGACGCGAGACCGAAGAGCACGGTGAAGGCCAGCACGCCCCCCGCCATCGTCCGCGCCCAGGTGAGCTCGGGAAGGCGGCGGCGGCGGAGGACTCTGACGATGTCCGGGAGGTCGAGGGACCAGGCGCTGCGGGAGCTCACCGAACGTTCCCAGGTGGGCCGCGACTGCACCCACGCCGTGATCA
>JAWVZK010000198.1:0-5807 GCA_033722275.1 Longimicrobiales bacterium
CCCGGCGTACGTGAGTCTCCGCGCCGACGACATCCGCGATTTCGTGGACGAGCGTGGGCTGGATCTGAACGATCCGGACACCCTCCTGTACTTCTCGGTCCACGGCACGCCGATCAAGTATCTCGACGAGGGGAACCGTTACGATCGCTACGTCGAGGAGCAGTGTCGGGACATTGCCCGGCTCCTGGGGGCTTCGGAGTACGCGGTGGGCTTCCAGAACCACACGAACCGACGTATCGCCTGGACTCAGCCCGACAACGAGGACCGGATCCGGGATGCGACGCAGGATCGACTGGTGGTGGTGCCGATCTCCTTCATGCACGAGCAGTCGGAGACGTTGGCCGAGCTCGATCACGAGCTGCGGCAATTCGTCGAGGATCTGGGCAAGGAGTTCCACCGCGTGCCCGTTCCCCACGAAGCCGAGCGCTTCATCCACTTCCTCGCGGATCTCACAGCCCGTCTCGTCGAGGGGCCCGGCTCGGGTCCGTCGCCCCTTGCCAAGTGCCGTTGCGCCCCCTACGAGGGCGTATGGTGCACCAACGGGGATCGCGAGCTTCCTCCGAGTCCGTACGCGAGGGAGCGCCAGACTGCGCCGTGATCGCCGTCGTCGGAGGTGGCATCACCGGCCTGGCCACGGGGTTCGAGCTCGACCGGATCGGGGCCGACTTCGTGGTCCTCGAGGCGAGGGACCGCCCGGGAGGCGTCATCCGAAGCGACGTCGTCGACGGGAGCGTCCTGGATTGGGGCCCGCAGAGGGCGCGCCTCACGGCGAGCCTCCGCCGGATGATCGACGCGTTGGGTCTCGAATCGGAAGTGGTCACCGCTCCCGCCGATCTGGACCTCTACATCTACCGAGCCGGCCGCTTGCGGCGTCTTCCCTTCAACGTGGCCCGCTTCGCCTTCTCCGACGTCGTGAGCCTGGGCGCGAAGCTCAGGGCTCTGGCAGAGCCGTTCACGACGGAGGCACGGCCGGACGAGCGGGTGGCCGACTTCTTCACTCGGAAGTTCGGGCGAGAACTGTACGAGACGGTCATCGGACCCCTGTACGGTGGCCTGTACGCGTCCGACCCCCGGAACATGGAGGTGGGCCTTTCTCTGATCCACGTCCTCCGGGAATTCGGTATCGGTCGAAGCCTCCTGCTGCGACTTCTCGGTCGTGGGGGTGCCATCCAGGCGCCGCCGGCCTGCTCCTTCACGGGAGGCATGCAGGTGCTTCCCGACGCCCTGGCCCGGAGCCTGGGCCGCAGGTTTCGCCGGAGGACACCGGTCCGGGCGCTGACACTCGGCGGTGGCGGGTGGCGGGTGGAGACCGATTCGGGAGAGGTCCTGGAGGCCTCGGACGTGGTGCTCACGACGCCTGCGCCGGTCACGGCCGGGCTCCTCGAGAGCATCGTGCCGAGGACGTCGTCGGCCATCGCCCAACTGCGCTACAATCCTCTCGTCGTCGCGCACGTGCGCGCCGACACCGACCTCCGCGGGATCGGCTTCAAGGTCTCCTTCGCCGAGGAGGACATGCTCCTCACCGGGGTGACCTTCAACGAGAGCCTCTTCGCTCGTGAGAAGCTGTACACGGCCTACATGGGGGGAGCGCGCAATCCTCAGGTCACGTCCATGAGCCATGAGGAGCTCTCGGTCCGGGTCCTCGACGAATTCCGGCGTACCACCGGCTTCGAAGGCCGCCTCCTCTCGCTGCAGCACGAGCGCATGCCCGCCTGGGATCTCTCCTGGCGCGGGCTCCGGGACCTCGACGTGCCTCCCGGGCTGCACATCGCCGGAAACTGGTGGTCGCGTCCCGGGCTCCCGGGTCGCCTCGCGGAAGCCGCGTCTTTGGTGAGGAAGCTCGGGCCGGAGCCGGTCGAGGTGCCACCGGCCCTCGTACGGGGATGAGCGAGCGACAGATCGGAGCCGTCGTCTCCGGCTGGGCGATCCTCGGAGTCGCCGCGATCTTCGCCTGGGCGGTCTATCGGCTGGGGGGCCGGGGCATCGGAGCGATACAGGAAGGCCTGGACTGGATCGAATGGACGTCCCTCGTGCTCCTCACGGCGGGCTTCGTATACGGGGAGGGCGTGAGGGCCCTGGATCGGAAATGGGTCCCCTCGATGGTGGACCGGGCGCGCAGACTCAGAGAGCAGAGCGTGATCCTCCGGATCCTGGCCCCTCTGTATGGCCTCTCCCTCGTGGGCACGGACGGAAGGCAGATCCTCAAGGGATGGCTCGGAACCGCGGCCATCGTCCTGGCCGTGTTGGTGATCCGGACCTTTCCGCCACCCTGGCGGGGGATCGTGGATTTCGCCGTGGCCGCTGCCCTGGCCTGGGGTCTCCTGGCCATCCTCCGCAGGGTGCCCACCGCGGTGCGCTGAGGTCCAGGAGCCTCGGCTCACCGGGCACGACGGGTCCGACTGGAAGCAGGCCGCCGTGCAAGCCGCCCGGTCCCCATGAGGGCGCGGCTCGCAGGGCTCCAACCGTAGGCTCGTCCCGGTCAGGGGGCCACGGCGGAGGATGTCGTGGGCAGGTGGCGCTCTCTGGCCCACCGTCTCGGCACGTGGGAGCAGAACGGCTCGGCTTCCAGCGGATCTCCCGTGACGGCATAGGCGCGGGCGCGGCTGCCGCCGCATACCGGCTTGAACTCGCAGACGCCGCATTTGCCCTTGAGTCGCGACCGATCGCGGAGGCTCTTGAAGAGAGGCGCGTTCCGGTAGACGTCCACCAGGTCATGGGTCCGCACGTTCCCGCCGGCCACGGGCAGGAAGCCCGAAGGGAAGATGTCACCGGTATGGGAGACGAAGAGGAAGCCGTCTCCGTCGTTGACGCCCCGCGCTCGTCCGAGCCCGTCGCTCAGGGAGTGGGCCAGTCCGTCGGTGAACACGTCGGAGGCCTCCTCCCGCTCACCCCGCCGGCGCTCCAGCTTCTTCTGTTGAAGAACCACCCGATTGTAGTGGGGCGCCGCCGTGGCCTTGATGTCGAAAGACACGGTCTTGGACAGCTCGTAGAGCTCCTCGAAGACCTCCTCGAAGGCTTCGGCGCCCACCACATCGCCGGGTCCGGCGCGACCGACGGGCACCAGGAAGAAGACTTCCCAGAAGACGATGCCGAGATGCTCCAGCAGCTTCGCCATCACCGCGAAATCGTCGACGTTGTGCCGTGCCACGACGGTGTTCACCTGGGTGGACATCCCGATTTCCAGGGCCGTCCGGAGGATGCGCAGACCGTGATCGAAGGAGCCCTCCACCTGTCGGAACTCGTCGTGGACCTCGGCGGACGATCCGTCCAGGCTCACGGCCAGCCGAGCGATCCCGGCTTCGTGGAGCTCGCGGAGCCGATCCCGGCTCGCCAGCGCCGTGGTGGCCGGAGTGATGGCCATTCGGAGCCCCAGATCGGCGCCGAAGCGGGTGAGCTCGGGAATGTCCGGGCGTTTGAGGGCGTCGCCGCCCGAGAAGACGAAGATGATGGGCCCGAATCGCCGTATGTCGCGCAGGAGCTGCTTGGCCTCCTCGGTGGACAGCTCGTCGGGATGCCGATCCGGCTGGGCCTCCGCCCGACAGTGCTTGCACGCCAGATCGCACGCCTGGGTGGTCTCCCAGATGACCAGGAAGGGAGCTTCGTCGAAGTCCTCGGGCATGCCGGGCATGCGACCGCCGGCGCGGTGTCCGTGGGCGTGCCCTGGAGACGCGTGTGGATGGGGCATGATTCGGGGCAGGTTGAATGGGCAGCGATCTCGTGGATCGAAAGATGGTCAGTGGCGGAATGGAGGGATGTCGGGAGGGATCCAGGGACGCCTGTGGGGGATCTTCCCCAGGCGCGTCTCGCCCGGGGGACCCAGGCCCCGTGTCGGGCGGTCTCGAGTCGCGTCCGTGGCGCCTCGGGATGGCGGTGGAGACGGGACACCGGCTAAGATGTCCATGATGTGACTTGCGCTCGTACGGTGTGCGTACGGTGCCCTGCCCCCCCGAGCTGCCGAAGACCCCTTGTCCGACGCCAAGGATCCCAACGAGAAGCCCGAGCTTCCTCCGACGGTCGCCTGGGATCCGGCCGATGTCTCGGAGGAGTCGGACGATCCTGCCGATGCGGACCCGCTGGTGGGTACGCTCCTCCGGGGCAAATGGCGCGTGCTCTCCCGCATCGGAGCCGGATCCTTCGGGACGGTGTACAAGGTCAGGGACGAGAAGGGGGGGTGGATCGAAGCGCTGAAGATCCTCAGCCTCGACCGTCTCAAGGGTCCCGACAGCCAGGCCACCCGGGCCCGGTTCCTCCGGGAAGCCCGGATCATGAAGAAGCTGGGCACGCGATCGCGCCACATCGTCCGACTGACCACGTACGAGGAAGATCTCGAGTCCGGCCTCATCTACTTCCTCATGGAGCACGTCGAGGGACGCAACCTCGCCCAGGTCCTGGACGAGGAGGGTCCCTTCTCGGTGGAACGGGCCATCGCGGTGGGGCTGCAGGCGTGCGACGCCCTCATCGCGGCTCACGAGTCCGACCCGCCGGTGGTCCATCGGGACCTGAAGCTCCAGAACCTCATGCTCACGGAAGACGACGGGAGCGAGCGCCTCATGGTCCTGGACTTCGGGATCGCCAAGATCGCGCAGTCTTCCCCGGACAGCAGGCTGACCGCAGCCGGGGCCATCGGGACACCGGGATACGCGGCGCCCGAGCAGCTCAGGGCGGAGGACGTCGACGGTCGCACGGATCTCTTCGCCCTCGGGGTGATTCTCTACGCGTTGGTCACGGGCCGCGACCCGTGGCTGGGCAAGCTGGCCCACCAGCCCACCGAGCAGGTCTATCGCCTGATGGCGGCGACCGACCGAGGCAAGGTCCGGCCTCTCGAGGAGACGGGCCGAGCGGTTCCACCGGCCCTGGCTCAGATCATCCTCCGACTTCTCCGTCACGATCCGGAGGATCGGTTCCAGTCGGCGAGGGACCTCCGCGAGGCCCTTCTGGAGGTCTCCGACGAGGCCCGGCCGGAGCGGTCGGCGCGGGGGACCCTGCCCCGGATCATCAAGGATCGCTCGGAGAGGCCGAAGAGGGTGCGGGAGCGACGGTTGGCCGCGGTCTGGTTCACCGACCTCGTGGGCTACAGCTCGCTGTCGGCTACCGACGAGGGGGCGGCCCTCGAGCTCCTGGAGACCTTCCACGCCACCGCGCGCAAGGTCATCGAGGACGGGGGTGGTCGCCTCGTGCAGTTCATCGGAGACGCGGCGTTCGCCGAGTTCACGAGCACGGAGAGAGCCGTCCGCACCGCGCTCCGGTTCCACGAGCGATTCGAGATGGTCACCGCCGGCATCGAGCCGCAGCCCATGCTCCGCACCGGCGTGCACGTGGGTGACGTGATCATGGCCCCCGACGGCGACCTCTTCGGCGACGGTGTGAACGTGGCAGCCAGGATCCAGGACGAGGCCGAGCCGGGACAGATCGCGGTGAGCCAGGATGTTTGGCGACAGCTCAAGCAGCGCAGGGACTTCCACTTCACGTCCATCGGAGAGCGGAATCTCAAGGGCCTGGGGGCGCCGGTCTGGCTCTTCGCCGTGCTTCCCGAGGCGCCCGAGCCGCGGAGCACGGGCCGACTGTCCACGGATACGCCGGTGGCCGGACCGCGAGCGCGGCGGAACCGCTTCGCCCACGTCGCCGGCGTGGCCGTCGCGCATCTGACGGCTTCGGGCGCGATGCTCTTCGCCAGCACGGTGCTGGTGGAGGGCTACGACTTCCCCGCCTGGATCGTGCCGGTCGCCGCCGTCCTCCTGGCGGTGGGGCTCGTCATGGTCCTGGTGACGGCGTGGGTCCAGTCGCGCCCCACGTGGGAGCGCTCGGTC
>JAWVZK010000199.1:0-5773 GCA_033722275.1 Longimicrobiales bacterium
CTCGAACATGACCGCTCTCCTCTGTGGCGTGCTCGGACCATGGCGTCCGTGGCCGCGAGCGCCGGGGGAGGTCGAGGGGACGACGCCTCACGAAACCCCGGCAAGGGGATCCAGCGTATAGTAGTATGTGAAGATGAAGCGTATCCTCCGATCCCGCGTGACGCTGGCGTTGGCGCTGGCGGCCGACCTCCTTCTCTATGCCGGGTCTCCGGGGCCGTACGACTATACCGAGAGCTCCTTCGAAGCGGCTCTCGAGGCCCAGGAGCGGGTCACGGACACATGGCTGGCTCACGAAGGGGTCGTGGGCACGGCCATTGGCGTGGACGGAAGGGGCCAGGCTGTCCTCAAGGTCTATCTGAGCCACCCCGGCTCCGCGCTCCTCCCCAACTTCGTGCCCATCACGAACGGCCACGTCCGTGTGGTGCACGAGGTCACCGGTCCCTTCACCGCCCTTCCGGCCGAGGCGACCGACGACGACGGTGACGCCGTCGATCCGACCCGCGGCTTCCCCCGTCCCGTCCCCATCGGCGTGAGCACCGGGCACGGCCGGGTGACGGCCGGAACCATCGGCGCCCGGGCCACCGACGGGGCGCAGACCTTCGCCCTGAGCAACAACCACATCTTCGCTGCCAACAACGCCGGACGCACGGGGGACAACCTCCTCCAACCCGGTGTGGTGGACGGAGGCCGTGACCCCGACGACGTCATCGGTACCCTCTACGACTTCGAGCCGATCGAATTCTGCCGTGCCCTGCTGTGCCCATCCAACACCATCGATGCCGCCATCGCCCTGACGTCGGAGGACGACGTGGGCGCGGCGACCCCCGAAGGCGGATACGGGAGTCCTCGTCCGTGGACGGCGGAGGCCGAGCTCGGAATGTCGGTCCAGAAGTACGGACGCACCACCGGGCACACGGCCGGCCAGGTGTCGGGACTGAACGCCACCATCGACGTCGGATACCGCGACGGGAAAGCCCGCTTCGAGGGGCAGATCGTGATCTCGGGTCGAGGCTTCAGCGCCGGAGGCGATTCGGGCTCCCTCGTCGTGACGAAGGGGCTCCTCGTGGGGGATCGGCGCCCCGTGGGGCTCCTCTTCGCCGGGACGGCCACCACCACGTTGGCCAATCCCATCGATGTCGTCCTCGACCGATTCGGCATCACCATCGACGGCGGTCCATGAGCGCGTCGGACATCCGGGCCGCGCAGACGGCGCTCAACGACCGGATCCTCGGCCAGCCCGGAATCGAGGGCACGGCCATCGGACAGACCGCCGGCAAGGCGTGTCTGAAGGTCTACGTGAGCGACGCCTCCGCAGAACGACGCGTGCCGTCGAGCTTCCGGGGATTCCCCGTCGTCGTCGAGCGGTCGGGACCGTTCCGACGTCGCTGAGACGACGACTCTTCTGGATCGGACCGGAGATGCCCCGGCCGGGCGACGGTCCGGACCCCGGTCAGTTCTCCACCACGGTGAACGTCACCGTATCCACGACCCAGGGCTGCAACGGGACGTGCACACCGTCGGCCACCACGGCGATGATGCGGTGCTCACCGGGGGGGACGTCTTCGAAGACGAAGGAGGACGAGGCGTCACCCATGTGGATGATGCTGCCCGGAACCGTCGGGACGGGCTCGTCCGCCGGCGTCAGATCCGCGTCGAGGTACAGGTGGTGATGGCCCGTACGCTCGGTCATCGTCCCCGCGGGCTGGATGTCCACGGAGGACGAGAGCTGGACGGTGACCGTGGAGCCGGTGATCTGGGCTCCGTCGGTGGGCGTCACGATGGTCACGGTGCCCGCGGGCTCCTGCGCCTCGGGCATGGAATCGGTCTCCGCTTCCCCACCACCGCACGCGGCGACGGTCAGGGGCAGCAGAAGAGCGCTCAGGACTTTCTTCATGTTGGTCGGGGCAGGGTAGGGGTCCGACGGACTGAGATGGACACCAAGAACGAAGCTCCCACCGCGAGGGACGTCAAGACGGGTCCGATCCCCGGGGTCCGTCCTCCTCCTCCGGCGGGCGAGGCCGGTGCATCCTCAGCCGTACCCCTTCGAAGAACGCCGATCCGGAGCGCTGGACCTCGTGGTTCCCGTCGTAGAGGTAGTCGGTGATGGCTTGATCCCACGACAGGCCCGCCGCGGCCACCAGCTCCATCCACGGACCGTATGCCGTCTCGTCGGGAGCCTCCGTGGTCCCGCTCCAGATCGTGATGCTGGGATCGTAGCCGCCCCTTCCGCTGGACCCCTTCAGGGGCATCTCGATGAGCACGGAGTCCACCATCGGGAGGTTGAAGACGTCCGGATCGAACTCCGCCCCGTATCGCCGGTACCGATCGTAGGCGCGCTGGTTGAGGTCGAAGACGTCGCGGTTGGCGTTGACGGCACGGGTGATATAGTCGCGGATGGTGAACGCCGCGTCCTTGTGCCGGGGGAACTCCGGGCTGTCCACGTAGCTGAAGCCGGGCATGAACCACCCCTTGTTGAATCCCCAGTTGCGCTCCGTCACCCGGCCGCGCCGGACCAGGCCGGTGTACTCCGAGAAGAGCTGCACGACCTGGTGCGACGGATAGCCGTGGGGATTCAGGAAGATGTCCGGCAGCCACATCTCCCACAGGCGCCCTCGCACCGTCGACTCGGGGTAGATGGGGTGGTCGTCGCCGGCGCCGGCGGTGGCGTCCTGGCCCAGGGGACCCAGGTAGCCGGCGTGGAGAATGTAATCCGGCGTGATCCGATAGAGATCGTACGCGGTCTGCGCGCCGTCGGGATTGGTGAACGGGTGGACCACCACGTTCACGTCTCTCAGCTTCACGCTCTGCGCGGAATCGGTGAGGAGCAGCTCGGCGTGGCGCAGGACGTGGCTGGTGGACGAGACCTCGTTGGCGTGCTGGCGCGCCGAGTAGACGACGGTGGGCTTGAACGTCGAGGCCTTGACCCGCGACCAATGGCTCGCCTCCACGGGAGGCATCAGATCCATCGCCCAGATGTCTCGACCCAGGTAGCTCTCGCCGATCTTGTAGACGGTCGCCTGGGGAAACGCAGAGGCCATCTCGGCGAGCATCCGATGCCCTTCCGCCGGAGGGATCGGGGTATCCCACTGCACGATGCGCTCTCCGTCGTAGCTCCAGCCTTCGGGGAGGAGACTTCGCCAGTCGGGCAGTGGAGCGGGCGAGCCGTTGGCCGCCAGCGTCGCCAGGCGTCGGGAGTCGGGATCCTGCTCGTGGGTCCACTCGACCCAGAGCTCCAGGGGGCCCAGGCCCTGGTAGGCGAGGGTCGAGCGGTAGAGCCCCGCCGCCCGGAGCGCCTCGATCTTCTCCATGGTGGCCACCACCTGCTCGGCGGACACCATCCGCTCGTCGACGGCGATCTCCCGCGTGGTCGTGACGAGGCTGTCGCGCAGGTCCCGGTCGGTATCCACGCGGACCCGGAGTCCCAGGTGGGCCACGCCCTTCTCGCCGGCCCGGACCCGGGCCAGTCGGGCGGACGGTCGCTCCAGGGTGGTCTTGGGGATGTCCAGTCGGAGGGTGTCTGCGATCCCGTCGACGGTCTCGTAGGCCACCACCACGGCCGGTCTGGACGTGGCGAAGCCGGTGACGAGCACCTGCGCCCGCGCGCCGCTTCCGTCGGATTTGGGCCTCATGATCGGGATGATGCGCCCGGGGAAATCGATGCCTTCTCCCCGGGAGTTCCGACCGAGGAGATCGAAGAACTCGATGGTGCCGAAGTAGATCTCCTCGTGCAGGGCGTCCATGGGCGCGTGAATCTCGTTGTCGACGCCCAGTCGGTAGTCCGGCTCGCTCATCTCCAGCTCGACGACGAGCTCACCGAAGAAGGGCGCGTCGTCGCGCCCCCCCCGGGGAAGCCCGTCGTGCACCTCCATGACGTGATCGTACATCGCCGGTAGAACGGTCTCCTGGAAGTAGTCCCAGAACGCCTCGGGGTCCGTCTGGATGCGCTCGTCGGCGATGACGCTGCCGTCCCGGGTGGCCGTGAGCCAACCGGTGGTCACGCGTACGTGCTCGTAATCCCGGAAGCGGTCGAAGTACGGCCGCAGGACCCACTTCGGGTCGAAGGTCTCGGCGAGGATCGTCCGACCGGAAGGGTCGGCGACCTCGACCTCGTACGTCGGACCTTCGGTCACCTCTTCGAAGCGGATCCGGTCCAGGTCGATCTCGAGCTCCCTGGCCATCACCTCGTCGATGGGGAACACCTCGTGGAGCCAGCGGACGGGGGTGTTCATGGCCTGCTGGGGCCACGCCTCCGGTGGATCGTTGAGCCGGAACCGGATCACGATCTCTCCGATGCGATCGTCGCGGATCCGGGGAAGGATCCGGTCGTAGAGCCAGGAATAGCCCTGCTTGAAGGCCGAGAGGACGACCACCTCCGTCCCGTCGGGATCGGCCCCTTCGTCCAGGAGCGCGAGCCGCGCCTCCCGGGCCAGCCGCTGGCGGATCTCAGGCGGCTCGCTCAATCGCGCTTCGACCCGGATCGCGTCGCCGCTGGATGCGACGGGCAGGACCTCGGTGCGCATCACCTCCCAGAAGCGATCCACTTCGGAGGGGAAGACGACGGACTCCTGAAAGACGGTGGCGGCGCGGAGGACGTCCCGGTCGTCGATGGTCACCGGAACCTCGGGGATCCCCAGCAGCCGGCGGGCCTCCTCCGCGACGAAGCCCTCGAGCTCCGGGTCCGCCCTCTCCACCGAAAGCAGGACGGAGGCGGAGGAGAGGGGGAGCGAGTCCAGCGTCTCCGCGATGCGCTCCAGCTTGTAGAGTCCGATCGCCGCCTGACCCACGGGAGCGTGCCCCGACAGGGCGTCCCAGAGGTCGCGCTCCACGTCGCCGACGGTGGGTCGGTCCACGCCCCGGGGTCCCAGATTGGGAAAGGTCAGCGCCACCTGCTCCAGGGCTCGCTCCGCGCCAGCCACGTCGGCGCCGGTGACCACCAGAGCCGGCTTCGATCCGAAGGCGTCGGGCACGATCTCCACCAGTCCCTCGCCGGGGCCGAGAGCGTCGAGATCCACGGCGCCGCTGTCGGCGAGCTGTCGGATGAGCGAGTTGCCGGCTCCAGCGAGAACCATCGTCGGCTGCGAGGCCGGGCGGTCGATGGAGGCGTCTGGATGGACCAGGGGCACGACGAGGCCGGTGGATTCCAGGCCCAGCCGCGCTCCCAGCTCGGGGAGCGACGCCAGTCCGTCCCCACCCGGCACGAGGATGGCGTCCACCCGGTCGGGGATCGGGTCGCCCCCGAGCAGGCCGTCGCCCGTGTAGAGGTTGGAGAGATCCATGTCGTCCTTGGTTCCGCCGCCGGGACGACCGGGCACGGGGCCCGGCTCGTCCGGCTCCGCGCGGCCCGGAAGCCGCAGGACCACTCCGCCGGCGATCCGGACCTCCACGGAGGACAGCCCGGCGTAGGCCAGGGGCTCGGCGGTTTCTTCCGCGTCCGCGGATTCCGTCAACGTGTCGGTTGCCGCGACCGTATCGGGGGACGGCGCCGGGCCCGTGGGCACGGGCCCGGCGACTTCCGTCAGCGGCTCCAACGCCCGCGCTGCGGCCTCCGGATCGTCGGCTTCGATACGCACCACCAGGCGGTCGATGCCTTGTCTTCCGGTGCGGCTGCGAGCCTGCGTGAGGTGGATCGTCGGAGCGGTGATCCCGCCGGCCTCCAGGGTGGAGCGGAGATCGTCGCGGACCCGCTCCAGCGTGGCCGTCGAGAGGGTGCGAGTGTGCGGGAGGACCCCCGCGAAGAGACGAGCGGCGGCCAGGAGCCCTTCATCGTCCCCCC
>JAWVZK010000200.1:0-5648 GCA_033722275.1 Longimicrobiales bacterium
CACCCCTATCTCGACATGGGCGGCGTGGTGCTAATGACCGACCGGGGTGGGTATCTTTGTGTGCCCATACGTCAGTTGAGGGCCGCGGCGCTGTCCGTCGTATCCCCCGCGGCTCGGCGGGAGGCGCGCGCCGCTGCGGCGACGGTCCCGCCATCGGCCGCACGGGGGAACGCGTCGAAGGAGGACCGGTCGCACGGCTTCCGCCCCCCCGCCGACCTGGTGGGCACGTGGACGGGACATCTGCGCACCTGGCGCGAGGACCTCCCCATGGACCTCACCGTGGACCTCGACGGAGACGTGCACGTGGACGTGGACGGTCAGCTCACGGCGTTCCTGGACGACGCGGACTTCGTCGGTGGGCGGCTCCAGGGTCGCTACAGTGGACGCATCCCCACCCCGGACGTGATGCGCCACCCCCTCCATTCCGTCTTCCTGAACCTTCGTCTCGAGGGCGACCGACTCTACGGACAGGCCAGCGCTCAGACGGAGGTGGACCCCACGTTCTACTCCCTCGCATCCTTCGTGGACTTGGCCCGGAGCCGCTGATCGGACGACTTCTCCGGACGACCGGCCCGACGGCCCGCCTGGTCGGGGCGTCCGGAAAACTCCCACGCACGACGGCGAGGCCCGCCCCACACCGCGTACGGGAAAGGAGGCTAGACTTCACTCGAAGGAACGAGACGAGCCCCTCCGGGGGCCATTTCATATAGATGAGAGCATTGAATCATGATCGGTGAGACCCTGTCTCTTCTCGGGGCGATGTATGCCGCCATCGGCCCCGGCCTCCTCCTGGTGGCGAGCCTGCCGCTCCTCCTCGTCGCCCTCCTCTTCGTCCTCCGGGCGCTCAGAGATCAACTGAAGTCCTGAACGGGTCGGGCGCCTCCACCCCGGAGTCCGCGTCGGCGACCTCCACCCCGGAGTGCGGGTCGGAGGCCCGGCGGGTCCCGAGGCCGTCCGGTGACGGACCTCCCTCGGTAGGAGCCCGAAGAGCCCCGTGAACCTGCCGGATCTCGCGGGAAGCGTGACACTCCGTGCCTCCATGGCGCGGTCCGGTGCTCCGGCGCATCTTGGAGCCACGACCCCCCTGGGTATGCCCACACCGGAGCAGACGGACCATGAGCGACCAGACCATCGAGCGCCTCAACGAAGCCCTGAGCGGTCGCTATCGCGTGGACCGGGAGCTCGGGGAAGGCGGCATGGCCGTGGTCTACCTGGCCGACGACCTCCGCCACGAGCGGAAGGTGGCCCTGAAGGTCCTCAAGCCGGAGCTGGCCGCGGTAGTGGGAGGGGATCGATTCCTCACGGAGATCAAGACCACCGCGAACCTCCAGCATCCCCATATCCTTCCCCTCTTCGACTCGGGCGAGGCCGACGGCTTCCTCTTCTACGTGATGCCCTACATCGAGGGGGAGACGCTCCGGGACAAGCTGGACCGCGAGCGCCAGCTCCCGGTGGACGAGGCCCTGGGCATCGCGACGGCGGTGGCCAGCGCTCTGCACACGGCCCACGAGGCCGGCATCGTCCACCGCGACATCAAGCCCGGCAACATCCTGTTGAGCCGGGGAGAGCCCCTGGTGGCCGACTTCGGAATCGCTCTGGCGGTCGGCTCCGCCGGCGGGAGCCGTCTCACCGAAACGGGGCTCTCTGTGGGCACTCCGTACTACATGTCCCCGGAGCAGGCGACCGGTGATCAGGCCGTGGGTCCGGCCAGCGACACCTTCGCCCTGGCATGCGTCCTCTACGAGATGCTCGTAGGTGAGCCCCCCTACCCCGGGACGACGGCGCAGGCGGTCCTGGGCAAGATCATCCAGGGCAAGCCAGTGTCGGCCACCGCGGTGCGGAAGTCGATCCCGCCGAACGTCGACGCCGCCATCCGCAAGGCGCTGGAGAAGATCCCCGCGGACCGCTTCACCAATGCTCAGGATTTCGCCAAGGCGCTGGCCGATTCCGGCTTCCGACACGGCGACGACGAGGTGCCGGGCATCACCGCCACGGGCACGCGATGGCGGAACGTGGCCATCGCCGCCACGGTCGTGGCGCTGGCGCTCACCGGAGCCCTGGGCGCTTCGATGCTCACCCCCGAGCCACCTCCGGCCGTGGAGCGCTTCTCCATGCGGCCCGTGGAAGGGCAGCTGCCCAGCTACGAGTTCGACATCTCGGACGACGGCACCGCCGCGGTCTTCATGGTCGTCGAGGGCGGGGTCCCCCACCTCGAGCTGCGTCGGCTCGGCAGCCTGGATCCCACCGAGATCCCCGGGACCACCCAGGGCTTCTCGCCGGCGCTCTCTCCCGACGGCACGGAGGTCGCCTTCGTGCAGGACGCTCAGCTCAAGGTGGCGCCGCTGGCCGGAGGGGTGGTCCGCACCCTGGCGGATTCGGCATTCTGCTGCACCCGGTGGGCGCGAGACCGGCACGTCTACTACTCCAACGTGCGCAGAACCATCTCGCGTGTGCTCCAATCGGGGGGGACCGCGGAAGAAGTCACCGAGCGTCTGGAGGACGGTGGGGGCGTGCACGGCGATTTCGAGGTGGTGCCTGGAGAGGATCTGGCCGTCTTCACCGTCTGGGCGAACCCCGCCCGCGTCGAGGCCATGCGCCTGTCCACCGGCGAACGACAGACGGTCTCGGTGGGCGTCAAGCCGTACGTGACCGACGACGGGCTCCTGGTCTTCAGCTCGCTGGAGGGCCAGATTCTCGCGGCCCGCTTCGACGCGGAGGCCATGAGCCTGGCGGGGCCGGCGGTGCCGATGGTGGAAGGCGTCCGCGTCGACGGAGACAACTGGCCCTTCTATTCCATGGCCCGGAACGGGGCGCTCCTCTACTGGACGGGCGCGTCCAGCTCGGGAAGCGATGGCCGCGTCGTACGGGTGGACCGGTCGGGAGCGGTCGATCCCGTGGATCCCGGGTGGAGCTTCGACCCGGGAACCCCCGAGGTCTCCGTCGCCCTATCGCCCGACGGGCGCCGACTCGCCGTGAAGGTGACGGACGAGGAAGGAGACGACATCTGGATCAAGGAGCTCGACGAGGGACCGCTCTCGCGCCTCACCTTCGACCCGGCCGAGGACTGGCGGCCTCGCTGGTCGAGAGACGGCGAATGGATCTACTTCATCTCCTTCCGCGATCCAGACGGGACGGACTCGGAAGGGAGTACGCCGGACCTGGACCTGTACCGCCGGCGCTGGGACGGTACGAGTCCTCCGGAGCTCGTCCTGGACTTCGACGGCCACGTCGCCGAAGCCATCCTGAACCGGGAGGGCTCCGCGTGGATCCTGCGCGTGGGCGGGAGCAGTGTGGCCGGCAGTGACCGGATCCGGGACCTTCTGGGGATGGAGGTGGGAGACACGGTCCTCTACCCCCTCGCCTCCGAGCCGTATGACGAGAAGGCCGCCGCGTTCTCTCCCGATGGCCGTTGGCTGGCGTACGAATCCACGGAGACCGGACGGGACGAGATCTATGTACGACCCTACCCCGACGTGAACGGCGGGAAGTGGCAGGTCTCCACCCAGGGAGGGATCAATCCCGTGTGGGCCCGCAATGGCCGTGAGCTGTTCTACATCACCCAGGGTCGGGACATGACCGTGGCCGAGCTAGAGCTCGGCAGCGACTTCAGGGTCCTCCGTCGCGACGCGCTCTTCAACCTCAACGAGCTGGGCCTCTTCGCCCAGGCCAATTACGCCGGATACGACGTCAGCCTCGACGACCAGCAGCTCTACATGGTGCAGTTCGGTGCGGCCACCAACGAGGAGATGGTGAACGAGTTCGTCCTCGTCCAGAACTGGCTGACGGAGGTGGAGGAGCGCCTCCCCCGCTGATGGTGGGGCGACGGCCCGCGCCGGCCGCTGAGCGTCCACCCCTCCCCCCACGGGCAACGTACGCCCTCTGCGTGGCCGGGCGTCGCTCCGTGGAGCGTCTGCTCCCCACCCCGGTGCGCGACCGCTTCATCGCACGGCGTAGCTACGGAGCCGGGACCACGTCTCCTCGAGCGCCGCTTGGAGAGGGTCTGGAGAGCCCGCGGTGGCCGACAGGTGGAGTCCGCCCTCGATGGCCGCGGCGGCGAAGGTGGCCATCCGGCCCGGATCGGCCGACGGGACGAGCTCGCCGCGATGCTTCATCCGACGGAGTCCCCGATGCAAGACCCGCCGCCGCAGATGCGTCGTTCGACGAATCTCCCGACGAACCTTCGCATCCTGGGCGAGGGCGGCCGGGAAGGCCCCGATGAGGTCGAGTCCACCGGCACCGCTCTCCGCGCAGACCTCGAGGAGCTGGTCGAACCAGGCACGGATCCGATCCCAGCGGTCCAGATGTCCGTGCTCGGGCTTCCGGCTGGGGAGGTTGCGCAGACGCTGAAAGCGGAGGACGTGGCGGACGAGGTCCGCCTTGTCGTCGAAATAGTGGTAGAACTGGCTCTTGCCGGCCCCGGCTTCCTCCAGGATGTCGGAGACGCTGGTGTCGGTGAAGCCATGCGTGGAGAACAGACGGACCGCCGCCCTGAGGATGCGCTCCCGGGTGCGCTTACCGCGAGCCGTGAGGCGCGTCACCGGCGTGGTCCCGTCCCGGGTGGGACCGCGCGGGTCTCCCCCCCGACAGACGAAACCGGCAGCCGGCACGTGCCGGCTACCGGGATCGCCTCGAACGCGAGTCGCGCTGGGGGCGCGAGGCTCGGTCCGATGCTCATTCAGGCCGTTGCCGCCCGCGACTCGGTGGCCTCGGCGGACCAGCGACGCTTCTCGAACTGCTCGTCCAAAGGCGTGTCCATCAGGTGGTTGCTGGTGTTGGTGAGCGTCTTCAAGGTGACACCGACGATCACGTCGAGGGCGTTGCGCTCGTCGAAGCCGGCGCTCTTGAACCGCGTGAATACGTCATGGGGAACGTGGCCGGCGTTGTTCACCACGTGTTCGGTGAACGTCCGCAGCGCCTCGTGTCGCTCGTCTTCGAGGGACTCACGGTTGCGGATCCTCTCCACGGTGTTCCACTCGAGATCGGTCTGCTCGGCGGTCAAGCTGTGCACGGACGTGCAATACTCGCACTCGTTGAAACGGCTCACCGTGAGAAGCACGATCTGCTGCTCTTCCGGGGTCAGGGAGGTGCGCTCGAACGCCTCCGAGAGGTTCACGTAGCTCCGGAGAAGCTGGGGCGAGCGCTTGATCCCTTCGATGATGTTGGGCTCGTGACCGTATTTGGACTCGATGTCGGCGACCATCGAGGTCGATTCTTCGGGGGTGTTGCCAGTCCTGAACGCGTCGAAACGATCCACGGCGTCCTCCTGTTGTGGGTGGGCCTTGTCTTTGTACCGTTCGGTACATTCTCCAGTGTAATTGTACCATACGGTACACTGGCTGTCAAGGACGAGGCGAGAACGGACCCTCGGCGCCAGCAGGCATCCGCCCCCTGGCGTCGCGCTCATCCGTGTCGAGTCCGCGGTCCGGTGCGCGAGGCGGCCGACCCCATGCAAGAGGCTCCTTCGGGCAGTAACATGAGCTTCCATCACATCGTACCCGGCCCAGCCAGCCGGGTCGTCAGGAGACCACCGCCGGAGGTCAGTCCATCATGCGTCCCACGAGTCCTCGCAGCCGGTCGCTCGGACGTGCCCTGCCCATCCTCGTGCTCGCCTCCGTACTCCCCGGAGCGCCCGTCGAAGCGCAGCCCGC
>JAWVZK010000201.1:0-5635 GCA_033722275.1 Longimicrobiales bacterium
CAACGGAATGCTCTTCGGCGCGGCCCTGGGGTCGGTAGTCACGTGGTCCGGAGCGATGCTGGGTGCGTGGCTGAGCTACGAGATCGCCCGCAGATGGGGCCGCGCCGTCGCGCTCCGATTCGTGCGAATGGATACGGTGCGGCGTCTGGACAGGGGGGCGGACCATGCCGGCTGGTGGGGACTCCTCCTGCTTCGCTTCGTCCCCGTCGTGGCCTTCACGGCGCTGAATTGGGCGGCCGGTCTCTGCGCGGTGCCCCGGTGGCGGTTCCTGTGGACCACGGCCCTGGGCATCGTCCCGGGGGTGGTCCTCTTCACGACGTCGGGCGTGGGCATCGGAGCCCTCTGGCGTCGCTCGCCGCCCGTCGCGGTGGGGATGGTCCTGGCTCTGGTCGGGCTCGCGGTGGTCTGGGATCGCAGGCGGAAGGCCGCCGACGCGCGGGCTGGACCGGGCGTCAGCCGTCCTTCGCCAGCTCCCGGGCCCGATGGATTCCCTCGGTGAGCGCCGCGCCCCGGAAGCCCCGGCGCGCCAGATAGCCGACGAGACGCCTGCGGGAGCGGGTCCGCTCGGCCGGGCGGTCATCGGAGACGAGGGCCCGGACCGTCTCCCGAGGCTGTCGTGCCACCCAGCCCTCGGCCACTCGCCGGGCCAGGCGTCGGTCGTCGGTCTCGGCCTCCTCGAATACGCTCTCGATGGTTCGATCGGCCACCTCCGCCGAGACACCCTTGGATCGAAGCTCCGAAGAGAGGGCGGAGCGTCCGCGTGGCTTGTGGCGCAAGCGGTCGCGGACGAAGGCCGCGGCCACGGATGCGTCGTCGATGAGCCCCTTCTCCTCCAATCGGTCGAGACAGACGTCGATGCGGGCGGGCCGGAAGCCCTTGCGCCGGAGACGACGCCGGAGCTCGGACCGGGTGCGGGCGCGGTAGGAGAGGAGATTCAGGGCGGCCTCACGGACGCTCAGCTCGGCGTCGTCTTCGAGGAGGTGATGCCGGCGATCCGGAGGCAAGGAGTCGCCGACAGCCAGGCGGTGACGCTCGAGCGCCTCGAGCATCACCTGCAGGGGCGCGCCCCGGTCGAGATGGACCTCGACCTTCGATCCGCGGGGGCGGAGCGGACGGATGCGGATGATGACGGGATGGAGGTCGTCGGACAACGGGAGGACGTGGAGGGGGAGGGATGGCTGCGTGCCCGGGGATCGCCGGGTCACGGGATCGCTCACGATAGAATACGAGACAGGGGTTGGGAATGGAGGGGCGAGACGATCATCCGCGCTGGGCGTACCAGCGTCCTTCCACCAGATCGTGATAGAGGGTCATCACCGCTCCGTCGTCGAGGACCACCGTCCGGTACTCGCGGGAAATGGGCTGACGCCACCATTCGTCGTCGATCCGCCAGCGGTCGCGAATCACGGCGATGCGCCGGGCCGGCTTGCCTGGAAGACGAACGAAGACGGGCTCGTCATGCTCGTCGGTCCGTACCGTCACGGCTCTCGGCCGAGCTAGAGGCTTCAGTCTGGGGCGTGGTCTCATGGATCGAAGCTCATGAGGGCGTGGCGTCGCTCGGGAATCCGGGACCAGGGGTCGACCTCTACCACCCGATAGAGGGGAGAATGCCCTAGACGTAGCTTTAGCTCTTTGACGGCATCTCGAAGCCTCGCAGGGACTTCCCCATCCTCGAAGTCGAGTTCCGAGGTCCCTCGTCCCGATTCGGTCTTCCGATCGAAGAGGCCGGTCTGGGCGCTGGCCGCGCCGAAGTCGGTGAGCTCGAGGACGAGGCCCTCCACGGCCTTTGGAGGAGGGGAGAGAGCCATCTTGGCCCGGAGGGGCGCGGCGATGCGTTCCCGGTCGGACGTGGGCTCGCGGAGAACCGTGTCGACGAACCATGAGCCGCCCCCTTCCAGATGCGCGCCCATGCGGGCACCGGTGACGCTGCGTCCCCGTCGCGCGGGACGGGAGAGGGCCCGCTCCGTGAGTCGGTCCAGAGCCCCGTGGAGGGTCCCCAGGATCCCCACCGGATTCGGGAACTCGAGGGAGGCCCGGATGGGGCGAGGGCGGTGCAGGGGATGCACCGGATCGATGCGTCGGGCGGTGGACCAATCCAGGGCGTTCCGGCCGTCCTCGCCGAACTGGGCCACCAGGGAGGACTCGGGGAATCGGCGAAGCTCACCGAGCGTCCGGACTCCCAGTCGCTCGAGGCGGCCGACGACCAGGGAGTCGACGGGGAGCGCCCGAACCGGACATCGGGCGAGAAAGTCCTCGAGCTCCTTCTCGGAGACGACGACGGGGGCTCCGGCGCTGGCGGAGGCGGCCGCCACCCAGGCCCCGAACTTCCCCGGGGCCATCCCCGCCCGGGGGGCGGCGACCAGGGGAGAGGGAAAGACCCCGAAGAGGGCGCGGAAGGCCCGATGGATCTGATGTCGGGGAGACCCGAAAAGCCGTTCCAGACCGTCCATGCCCAGGAAGACACGGCCTCGGGCAGCCGGCTCGACGATGGGGGTGATGTCGGTGAGTGCCTCGAGCATCGTGTCCACGGCGGCGTCGTAGTGGGCGGGATCCGGCTCCAGAAGAGTGAGAGACGTACAGAGGGAGACCGCCTGGGATACGAGCTGGCCTGGGCGAACCCCGGCGGCGTGGGCCCGCTCCGAGACCTGCCAGATGGTGCGGCGCGTGCTTTCTCCGGGAGAGAGGAGAGCCACCGAGGTGCTGTCGAGCTCCGGGGAGCGGACGAGCTCCAGGCGAAGCTCGAAGGTGGGGAGCCAGAGGCAGAGAGCCCGACGGCTCCGGGTCGAGGCTCGAGCGGCGGAGACGGTCCGGGAGGCTCCAGCAGACGTCGAGGAGCTGGCCCACTCGATGTCGGCGGTGGTCGTCGTGAGCCAGTCGGCGGGGGCGGAGGGGGTTTTCTGAGCCCACCCACGGCCGGGGTGGGTGGGAACACCCTGTGTGCTGGCGAGCGGCTTGGCCATGACGTCGTGGGAAGACCTTTCTCGAAGGACTCAGGGACGACGATCCCCGGTTCCGAGACCCCTCCTCACGCACGCCTCACCCACGGAACCGGGGACCGAAGCACCCGAACAAATACCGAATAAACCGAAGATAGGCCGAAGACTCCGGGTGTGCAAGCCGCAACAGACCGTTGTCGTCTGTGTCCGGTGCGGGTCCCCGCTCCTACCGGCTGGTCACTTCGACGGTGGTCCCGTCCTCCACCGATTCGGTGGGGAAGAGGATGACCTGCTCCCCCTCCTCGACACCCTCCAGGATCTCGACGGCCTCCTCGTTCCGGTGCCCCACCACCACCTCTCGGAGACGGGCCCTACCGTCGTCCACGACGAAGAGCCGCCATGATCCTCCGTCCCGGAAGAGCGCGCTCGTGGGAGCCACGAGAACGTCGTCTCCACGCCACACCACGATCTCGCCCGAAACCCGATATCCCGAGCCGAGAGAGGGAGGACGGTTCTGGAGATCGGCGACGATGTCCACGCGCTGCTCCTCCACGCCCAGGGCCGAAACCTCGGTGTATCCCACTCGGGTCACCGACCGGACCTTGCCGAGGAGGGGCGTCTCACCCCCCCAGCCCGTCAGGACGATCCGATTGCCCGGCTCCACCCGGACCGCGTCCTCCGAGAGGATGTCCAGGACCACCTCCAGGCGATCGATGTCGGCGAGAACCACCAGCGGCTCTCCTGCGGATACAATGCGCGCACTCGCGTCGGGCACGCGGAGGACGCGACCCGAGACCGGAGCGCGGACCTCCACCGGATCGCCTTCGTCCCCCGTGCTCTCCACACCCAGAAGTCGCGCCCGGGCTCCCTCCACGGCGGCCCGGGCGGAGGCGACGTCGGACTCGGCGGCCTCCCGGCGCTCCTGGGCGACCGTCGCCGCGAGCTCGGCTTGCTCCATCCGTTCCCGGGAGATCGCGCCCATCTCCGCGAGAGGACGTCTTCGCTCCACCTCCCGGACCGCCTGCCGAGCCTGGAGCTCGGCTTCACGCAGGGCCGCCTCGGCCTGCCGATACCGGGCCTGTGCCGCGTCCAGCTCGGCTCGCGCCGTGGCCGCGGTGCGGGGATCCTGAGGCGTCGGATAGAGGCGCAGGAGACGCTGACCCTCCGTCACCACGTCGCCCTCCTCCACCCCGATCCTCGTCGAGCGTCCCGTGACGGGTGCGGTGACGGTGAAGCGCTCCCGCGCCCGCGTCATCCCTTCGGCGGGGATCGTGACGCTCAGAGTGTCACGTCCGGCCTCCGCGACGCTGACCTCGACGGAGCCGCCCCGAAGAACGAGGAACGCCGCGACGCCCAGAACCGCGAAGACGACGGGTACGACGATGCGTTTGCTCATCGGTTCACTCCCGTGTCTTGAGGACGGCGATGAGGTCCATCCGGTGGAGTCTCCGTCGGACCAGAGCGGCGCTCGCCGTGGCGGCGACGAGGGTGATGACGGCGGTCCAGAAGTACGTCTGCGCGCTCACCACCAGCGGAATCCGGTAGGTCTCGGACGCCATCGACGTCACCACGAGATAGGCCAGACCGTATCCGATGATCCAGCCGAAGGGGATGGCAAGGACGGTGATGACGGCCTGCTCGCCGAAGAGGAGGGTCCCCACCTCCCCGCGCGAGAAGCCGAGGACCCGGAGGCTGGCGAGCTCCCGCCCACGCTCCGAGAGGGCGATGCGGGTGCCGTTATAGATGACGGCCACCGAGATGATGCTGGCGAAGCCCACGATGAAGAAGACGGCGACGTAGAGGCTGTCCTCGACCTGCTGCCGAAACGACTCCAGCATGGTCCGGGGAGAGACCACGCCGGCGACCATGGGGGCCTCCTTGAGTCGCGAGCTCAACCGGGCGTCGCTGCGGCCATCCGTGAGGAGATAGGCTCCCGAGATGCGGTTACCGTCGCGGGTGATCCGGCGCAGCGCGTCGACGTTCATCCACGCCGCCACGCCAAGGAGATCCTCCACCACGTCCACCACCGCGACAGGCTCGGCGCGACGACGTCCCACCAGCGTCTCCACCCGCACCGTGTCCCCGGGAGTGAGGCCGAGCCGTTCGGCAAGGAAGGCGCTGAGAAGCAGGCCCTGGAGGGGAAGGGCATGGAGGTCACCCTTTCCACCGACGATTCGACGGAGACGTCCGTCCACCTCCAGGCCCGTGATCGCCAGCTCCCGTTCCCGGTGGCCCGCCCGGAGTCGGACCGGAACGGTGAGGAAGGGCTCGACGCGAACGACGCCGTCCTCCCGGGCGAGGTCGTGGCGCGCGCCTTCGGAAAGCTCCTGGATGAAGGTGACGGTCAGGTCTTCGCGCTGAGCGACGTGGAATTGCTGGTCCATGGCCAGCTCCACCCCGTCGAACAGGAACATTCCGATCACGAGGATGGCCACGGAGAAGGCGACGCCGAGAGACGAGAGGGCGGCTCGGAGCGGGCGGCGCTCCAGATTTCGCAGGATGAGGCGGCCGCCCGTGGAGAGGTGGGTGCCCAGGCCCGTGCGCTCGATCCAACCCGGAGAGAAGCGGGGTGGAGGCTCCGGACGCATGGCCTCGGCCGGGGGCAGGGACGCGGCACGACGGACGGCGCCCCCACCGCCCAGCACCGCCGCCACCAGGCTCACGCCTCCGCCGATGAGCACCAGGGTCCACGACAGGCG
>JAWVZK010000202.1:0-5497 GCA_033722275.1 Longimicrobiales bacterium
CCACCCGAAGAGCTCCCACGCGTCGACGGGATGAAGTCCCCGGAAGTAGCGGTACTCGCTCTCGATCCACGTCATGTACCGCTCGAGCTCCCCAAGGCTCATCCCTGGTCGATATCGGGGAGGACGCCGTGGCTCGTAGTGGCCTCGACGAACGACATGGGGCCGGCGACCGTACTCGACGACCACGGAGGGCTGCGGCCCGAAGACGATGTCGACACCGATGGGGCCCTCCTCCAGAATGATCCGGCCGCTCACCTGAGCCTCCACGGCCGTGGCGGTCGCCATCCAGACGGCGACGCCGATGAGGATTCCCGTTCGAGTCGCGTGTATCATGATGTCCCCCAGGTCGGTGGTCGGTTCATCGATGGGAGGCACACGCAGCAAGTGACGTGCCTGAAACCTTATGTCGTTGTGACCAATTGCCTTACACCCGTTTTGACCATCGCGCACATGGGGGATCTGTCCACTTGAGGTGACAGATCGGACGCTTCCGACGTCACCCCACCGCGTCGGGGCGGCCCTTACGCGACTGCTTCCGAGCCGGTGCGCCAGCGCTCCCGCGCGGCGGGTCCCGTCTGCCGCTTCGATGCGCCACTCCTTCCGCCTCGGTGGGCCACGGATTCTGCCTCGGTGCATCCCGCCTTGCCCCCGCGAGTCCGCAGCTTGCATGGTGCGGGCCATGAACGAATACGTGATCGTCTGGGCTCTGTTGGGCTTCGTGGCCGGCTTCTGGGCGGCGCGACGTGGGAGACCCGCACAGCCCGGGCCCACCGACCGACCCGAGCCCCGGGACCCCGCGCAGGACGAAATCCCGGCCGACGACGCCGGGCCCGGCCCCCTCGCGGAGTCCGATGTCCAGCGGCTCTACGCCTTGGCGGACCAGCTCGAGGCCAACGAGGCCAATCGGTTCGCCGACCCCCACGACATCCTGGACGTACCGAGCTTCCAGGCCGGGGTCTCCATCCTGGAGGACCCGGACGTCTCCGTGGAACGGGTGACGAGCTACGCGCTCGGCACCAACTGGGTGCTGGGCATCATGGCCTCGGAGGCGCTGGCGCGCCGCCCCGACTCTCGGACGGCCGTGGGCCGCGTTCTGGCGAACATCGGGCAGCTGGCGCAGTGGCCCCTCTTCTTCCGTCTGCGCTTCCTGGCGGCGCGAGCGGACGAGCCGATCATCGGCCGTGTCCTGTCCAGCGTCGGCGAGTGGTGGAGCAAGGAGCCCGTGACCGTGTCGGCCATCGACGATTTCATCGCCGCGCGACTCGCGTCCGGAGAGGAGCTCACCTTCGGCGATCACCTCGCCGAGCTCTCGCCCGAGCGACTGGGGCACGTGGACGATCTGGTGAGACGTCTCTCCGAGGACCACGGCGCCCTCCTCCTCGAGGAGCTCGAGACGCATCGGGCCCAGATGCTCGACCCCGAGTTCGTCGCCACGGCCGGGCGTCTCTGGACCGAGGAGATCGCCGGAACCCCTGCCTTCCTGTCCGAATCCCTCGAGGCACGTCTCGACGAGATGCAAGCGGCTTTCGATCCGAACGAGCTCCGCTCGATTCTCCTCGTGGGGGAGCCCGGCGTGGGCAAGAGCACCCTGCGACGGGTCTTCTCCAAGCAGATCGTCGAGTCCGGGTGGAGGATCTTCGAGACCTCGGGGACCGAGCTCCTGGCGGGGACGCGCTTCGTGGGCGACATCGAGACCCGGGTCGACCAACTCCGGCGCAACGCATCGGTGGAGAAGCGCGTCGCCCTGTACGTGGATCGCCTGGTGGAGCTCGCCACCGCGGGCAAGAGCGTGCAGCGCCCCGTGAGCGTCCTGGATCATCTGTGGCCGCATGTGAAGGGCCGGCAGATCTTCCTGGTGAGCGAGGCGAGTCCTGAAGCGTACCAGACCCTGGAGCGACGCTTTCCCCAGCTCCCGTCCGTGATGAAGGTCATCCGGATCCCTCCAGCGACGGACGACGAGTGCAAGCGTCTTCTGACATCCCTCCTGGAGCGGAGCGACGTCGAACCGTACCACGGCGCGGTGACGGACACGCTGCAGCTGGCCGGTGCCTATCTCGCGCACCAGGCCCTGCCCGGTCGGGCCCTGGACCTGCTGGAGCTCGCCCTCTCCCGCGCCCGAACCGCCCGTGAGGCTCTTTCCCGGGATCACCTGCTAGGGAGCCTCGGCGAGCTCACGGGTCTCCCGCTGGAGATCCTCGACGAACGTCAGCAGCTCGATGTAGGGGCTCTCCGCGAGGAGTTCCGCCGTCGGGTCATCGGTCAGGACGAAGCCGTGGACTGCCTGGTGGAGCGTGTCGCCATGCTCAAGGCGGGGCTCACGGACGCGCAGCGCCCTATCGGCGTGTTCCTCTTCGCCGGACCGACGGGCACGGGCAAGACGGAGCTGGCGAAGACCCTCGCCGAGATCCTCTTCGGAGCTGCCGATCAGATGATCCGCCTGGACATGAGCGAGCTACAGACATCCGACGCCCTGGCGAGACTGTTGGGTCCACCGGGACGGGACCACGAGCCCACGAGCACGTCGCTGGTGGAGCGCATCCGTCAGCGACCCTTCTCCGTGCTGCTCCTCGACGAGTTCGAGAAGGCCCACCCGAACGTGTGGGATCTCTTCCTTCAAGTCTTCGACGACGGTCGGCTGACCGACCGACAGGGCGAAGTGGCGGACTTCCGACACGCCATCGTGATCCTCACCTCCAACCTGGGCGCGACCATCAGCAACGAGACGGGCATCGGCTTCGTGGAGAAGGCCGGACAGTTCTCTTCCACCGAGGTCATGCGGGCCGTGAGCCGGACCTTCCGGAAGGAGTTCGTCAATCGTCTCGACCGAGTGGTGATCTTCAAGCCGCTGAGTCGCGAGGTCATGCGGCTCATCCTCCGCAAGGAGCTGGACGACGTACTGACACGACGCGGGTTTCGGAGGAAGGCATGGGCCGTGGAATGGGAGGACTCCGCCCTGTCCTTTCTCCTGGACAAGGGCTTCACGCCCGACCTGGGTGCCCGACCCCTGCGCCGGGCCATCGAACGCCATCTCCTGGCGCCGCTCTCGGTGACCATCGTCGAGAACCGAGCCCCGGAGGGCGACCAGTTTCTCTTCGTACGGAGCGACGGAAGCCGGCTCCAGGTGGAGTTCGTCGATCCCGAAGCGGAGCCCGAGCCGGTCCACCGTCGGGAGTCGACGCGCGCCGAGGGAGAGGGGCTCACCGTCGCCGGGATGATCCTCCAGCCCACGGGTGATCCGGCCGAAGAGGAGTTCCTGGCGCGGCGCGTGGATCGCGTCGTCGACCGCGTGGAAGGTCGCACCTGGCAAGAGACCAAGAACCGCGGGCTCCTGGAGATGAGCGAGGAAGGCTTCTGGGAGCGCGACGATCGCTTCGACGCCCTCGGGCGGATCGAGCTCATGGATCGCATCGAGTCGGCGGTGGCGACCGTGCGATCCTTGATGCAGCGTGTGGACAGGAGCCCCGGCAGCGCGTCTCTCGTACGGCGGGTGGCCGAGAGACTCTACGTGCTGGAGGAGGGCTTGGCCGACCTGGACGAGGGACGGCCCGGCCTCTCCTTCCTGGGCGTACGGCTTCTCCACGAGGACGCGGACCACTCCGAGGGGCGCTACTTCCTGGGGCGGATGGTGGAGATGTACCGGCGGTGGGCCAGCCGTCGGGGGATGCAGTGGGTCGAGCTCTCGTCGCTCGAGCAGCGGCCGAGGGAAGCCGCCATCGTGTCGGTGGCGGGTTTCGGAAGCCACGCCATCCTGTCACGGGAGGTCGGCTTGCACGTGTTCGAGGTGCCCCGCGGGGAGTCCCGGTTCGACCGCATCAGCGTGCGGGTGGCGGTGGCGCCGCAGCTCGTCGCGCCCAATCTTCCGCCAGACAAGCTGCTCCGTGAGGCCCGGGCCGCCTTGGCAGAGGGTCAGGAAGCGGCGACGACGGTGGTCCGTCGGTACCGAAAGCGCCCCTCGCCCCTCGTCCGCGATGGTGTCGGCGGATGGCGTACCGGCCGGTTGGAGGCGATCTGGGAGGGAGATTTCGACATATGGCAGTGACCCGGAGGAGCGAGAGCGACATGCACCGAGACGAATGGCCGATCCGCGGAGGACGCGGTGGTATGGCTGTCGGACTTTCCCTGGCGGTCGCGGGTCTCCTGGCGGCAGGCTGCGGCTCGGTGCGCGGTCAGGAGATCCGGCCGGTGACCGGGAGCCCTCCCTCCGAAGGTCAGCGGGTGGCCCTGGTCACCGGATCCACCGGTGGGCTGGGGCGGGAGCTCGCACGACGCCTGGCGGCGAAGGGCGACCACGTCGTCGTGCACGGACGAGACATCGAGCGGGGCACGGCCCTCGTCGAGGAGATCGAGGCACAGACCGACGGGAGCGCCCGCTTCTACCGTGCCGACTTCGGGTCCCTCGACGAGACGCGGGCCCTCGCCGAAGCGATCCGAAGGGACTACGACAGGCTCGACATTCTGGTCAACAACGCGGGGATTCTCCTCGGGGGTCTCCGGCGACTCAGCGAAGACGGACACGAGCTCCACTTCCAGGTCAACTACCTGGCCCACTTCCTCCTGACCCACGAGCTCCTGCCTTTGCTCCGCGCCAGCGCCCCGTCGCGGATCGTCCATGTCTCTTCGGTGGCCCAACAGCCCATCGACTTCGACGACGTCATGCTCGAGAACGGTTACTCCGACGGACGGGCTTATGCGCAGAGCAAGCTGGCTCAGATCCTCTTCACGTTCGATCTGGCGGAGGCGCTCGAAGGAAGCGGCGTCACCACCGACGCCGTCCACCCCGCGAGCCTGATGAACACGGACATGGTGCTGGAGCGGAGCATGCGGGTCCGGAGCACCGTCGAGGAGGGGGCCGACGCCGTCATGCACGTCGTCGACGAGGTGGAGGGCAGCGGCCGCTACTTCAACCAGACCCAGGTCGACCGGGCCCATGAGCAGGCGTACGACGCCGAGGCCAGGGCGCGTCTACGTCGACTCTCGCAGCGCCTCACCGGCGTCCAGGACCCGGGCTAGAAGCCTGTCCCGGTCATGGGCCGAGGCGCGTCGGGCGACTCACCCGTCCGAACCTTCCGGCTCGACGAAGATCCGTCTGACGCGCGGGTCCTCGGCTCGGATCCTCCTCTCGATCCGGTCGACGACTCGGGACACGGGTTCCCGCCCCGCCCCGCTCCGGAAGCGGACGTCCATGGTCAGGAGGATGTCGTCGGGCCCCAGATGCACCCCGAGGAGCCGCTCGAGCCCCTGAACGGCCGGATCTTCACGGCAGACCCGCCGGACCTTCGCCTCCAGGATGTCGTCGATGGTCTCGCCCACCAGGAGCCCCCGGGTCTCATAGGCCAGGAAGAGGGCGACGGAGGCCAGGATGAGCCCGATGACGATGGACGAAGCCGCATCCAGTACGGGCATCTGCAGCGCTCGGGACAGAAAGACGCCCAAGAAGGCCACGACCACGCCGAGGAGCGCCGCCGCGTCCTCGGCGATGGGCACGAAGACCCTCGGA
>JAWVZK010000203.1:0-5494 GCA_033722275.1 Longimicrobiales bacterium
CCTCCAGCTCGAGGTCCAGGGCTCGCGCCAGGAGCGCGCAGTTGCCCACCTCCTGGTGACTGTCCAGGGGCAGGTGGCAGCTGTAGAGGGCGATCTCGGCTTCCATCAGAAGCGACAGCCGGCGATGGAGCCGGCCGACGACGGGCTGCAGGCCACCCCAGAAGAGCCCGTGATGCACGATGCGGAGGTCGGCACCGATCTCCGCCGCGGAGGAGATCGAGGCTGCCGACGCATCGACGGCGCTAGCCACCTGCTCCACCACCCGGGGCCCGGCGACCTGCAGTCCGTTGAGCGCCCCCCGGTAGTCGGGATGGTCCTCGACCTCGAGGTAGGCGTCGAGGTATTGGAGGAGCGATTCTAGTTGCACAGCCCCCTCCGGAGGAGTGTGGAAAACGCGTGGAAAAGTGTCGTCAGAGCGCGCGTGGCCGCAAGGGCCGGAACCTCCAACTGGTTGAGGGCAAAGGAATTGGCGGGGGCACCCGGTTGTCTTCAGCCGGACCACACCATCGGGGAGAACGCGTGGGATCGTCAGCCGGCTGGCGCCGGCGCGCCCTCGCGGCGGCGCTCCCTCCGGTCCGGCGCCGCCTCCTGGGCTGGCTCGTCGGTCACTGCGTCGGGACCCATGACGACGTTCCCGTTGAGGACGGCGCCTTCCTCGAGCTGCATCCGTCGCGTGTATACCTCACCCTCGATGCGGCAGGTGGCCTGCAGCTCGAGCCGAGAGGCGGCGGTGAGGGTTCCCGCCACGTGCCCGGAGATGACGGCATCCTGGGTCACGATGTCGCCCGTGACCGAGCCCTGCTTCCCCACCACCACGGCCTTGCCCGCCTTGACGGAGCCTTCGACGGAACCCTCGATGCGAATCGTTCCGTCGGTCTGACAGTCACCGACGATGGTCATCCCGGGCCCCACGATGGAGATCACCGACTCGGCGGAGCTGGGTTTGTCGCGGTCACGCGGCATGGGCGGTTCCCCCTCCGGAGGAGATGATTGGGTGAAGGAATCTAAGCGAGGTTCGAGGAGGCGAACATGGGAGCAAGAGGCATGCCCGAAGCGGACCGACAGGTGGACAAGGAGCTTCGTCTCCGAGGCCTCAGCCGGGCTGCTCGACGAGCGTCAGGGGATCCACCGGCTCGCCGTCCACGAGGATCTCGAAATGAAGGTGCGGTGCGGTGGAGCGACCCGTGGAGCCGCTCAACGCGATGACCTGGCGCTCCCGGACGCGCTGCCCGAGGGTGACCAACGTCATGGACGCATGCCCGTACAGGGTCGCGTAGCCCCCTCCGTGCTCGATGACGACGAAACGACCGTAGACGGCATCCTCACCGACATCCGTGACGGTGCCGGCTCCCGAGGCCCGGATGTACGAGTCCGACGGGACCGCGATGTCCAAGCCGGGGTGGTCGCCGGCGCCGCCGGCGTGGACGCCCTGCGTCACGAAGCCGCGCTCCGCCAGGGGCCACGAGGCGGGCCGACTCTCGCCGAGAAGAGGACGCTCCCGACCCGCGTCACGCTCCACCGTCGAGACCGGAGGCAGCCAGACCCCCGAAGGCCGCTCCGTCTCGGCGGACCCGAACAGAGACCGTATCTGACCATACTGCGATTCGATGGCTTCCAGCCGTTGGACCAGCGCATTCACGCGGGCGCGGTCCCGGGTCATGACGGCAACCTCCTGCTCGAGCTCGCTGGTTCGGGCGGCGCGTGCGGCGAGATACCACCAACTGCCCGCCATCACCGTGAGACCGAGAGCGAGGAGCGCGCAGAGGACGACGGCGACACGGATCGTCCGGTAGGAGATGCGGAGCGTGCGTGTGGCGCGCGCGCCCTCGGGCACGACCATGACGGTGAGGGTCGCGTCTTCCCGGTGCGAGCTCATCGGACGACGTCGTCCACCGACGTGCCGGTGACGAGCTCGAAGAGTCGCTCGAAGTCCTCCGCTCCATGATACGAGATCTCGATGGACCCTTTGTCCCCCTTCTTCTCGCGGATCTCGACTCGTGTGGCCAGGTGGCTGCGCAGTGCTTCTTCCAGGGCGAGGACGACGGGAGACTTCGCCTTCGGCTCCTTCTTCTTCCGATTCTTTGCGCCGGCCACGCGGCGCTCCATCTCCCGGACGGACCAGCCCTCTGCCACGGCCTTGCGGGCGAGCTCCGCCGCCCGGACGTCGTCGTCGAGGCCCAGGAGGGGTCGCGCGTGACCCTGGGAGAGCTGGCCGGATTCCACGAGCTTCCGTATGGAGGGGGGAAGGTTCAAGAGGCGCAACAAATTCGCCACCGTGGATCGGTCCTTCCCCACCGCCTTCGCAATGTCCGTCTGCTTCATGCCGAATTGGTCGGCCAGGGCCTCGTATCCCTCCGCTTCCTCGAGGGGATTCAGAGCCTCTCGCTGGAGATTTTCGACCAACGCGAGGACCAGGAGGGTCTCGTCATCGGCCTCGCGGACGATCACCGGGGCTTCCTTCCAATCCAGCGAGCCCAGGGCACGGAAGCGACGCTCGCCGGCGACCAGCTCGAAGCGATGGGACGAGTCCGGCACGGGGCGGACGACCAGCGGCTGAAGGAGTCCGTTCTCCCGGATGGAGGCGGCCAGATCCTCGAGCTCCGTCTCGGTGAAGACCCGACGGGGCTGCATCGGGTTGGGCACGATGGCCTTCAGGGGGACGGTGCGGATCTCGCTGGTTGCCACCTCCGGCTCGAGGTAGTCTCCCAACAGAGCCCCGAGGCCGCGCCCCAGGCGCCGATCCCGAGTCACGACGACATCTCCGCGGACACCTTGGCCTGGGCCCGGGACTGTCGGTCGATGACCTCGTGCGCCAACGAGAGGTAGGCCTGCGCACCGCTGGACAGTGCGTCATACAGCACGATGGGCTGGCCAAAGCTGGGAGCTTCGGCCAGGCGCACGTTTCTCGGGATGGCCGACCGATAGACCTTGGGCCCGAAGTACTCCCGCGCCTCCTCACTGACCTGCTTGGAGAGATTCAAACGCTTGTCGTACATCGTGAGGAGGACCCCGTCGATATCCAGATCGGGATTCAGACCGCGCTGCACGAGACGCACCGTATTCAGCAGCTGGCTCAGGCCTTCCAGGGCGTAGAACTCGCACTGGATCGGGATCATGACCGAATCTGCAGCGGTGAGGGTGTTCACCGTCAACAGACCCAGCGAGGGTGGACAATCGACGAGAATGAAGTCGTACTGCTCCCGCACCGGCTCCAAATGGTTCCTGAGAATGGTCTCGCGACTGAAGGCCGAGACGAGCTCGATCTCCGCCCCGACCAGATCACGGGTGGACGGGACGACGTCCAGGAAGGGGAAGTGTACCTCACGAACCGTGGCGTCGCTGACCTCGCTCTCACCGATGAGGACATCGTAGATGGTCGGGCGGGACGAGCGTGGCTCGATGCCCAGGCCACTCGTGGCATTGCCCTGTGGATCGATGTCGAGGATCAGCGTGTGTTTCTCGGCGACCGCCAAAGAGGCGCCGAGGTTGATGGCGGTCGTGGTCTTGCCGACCCCACCCTTCTGATTCGCGATTGCGATGACGTGCGACATTCGGATTCGGATCTCCCGGATTCGTCGAGGGCCGGGAATATACAGTAGGATACCGTGTGCCGGGAGCCGAGTCGACGGTCTTGACCTCTCTGTGCGTGCTCTTGACCTTTGCCCGCGTCCGGGGGACGAGAAGAGAGCGGTCCGCGCCAGCGTTCCCCCGCTCACATGAAGGAGACGACGGCGATGCGCCGGAGACGGCTCGAAGTAGGGATGATCATGCTGCTCGTGGCAGGAGTGGGATGTGGCGGTGGCCCCGACGTCACCGAGGTGGAGCCCGATCCTGCGATCCAACCGTTCGTGGGCACCTGGGACGCCGAGACGATGACGGTGACCAGTGTCGCCGACACGTCCATCGTGGCGGACCTCATCGACGCCGGCGGGGCGTTCACCCTCAACGTCCAGGAGAGCGGTCAGTACACGGCGCAGCTCTCCTTCGCCGCCACCGACAGCGCCGGCATCGAGCCTTTCGTGGAGATCGGACGGATGACCGTGTTCGACGACTTCATCACGCTCTCACCCACCACGCCTCCGGGAGATCCGGTGAGCTCCGAGTACGAGTTCGTGGAAGACGACTTCCTGCGCCTGGAAGGCCCCACCGACTTCGACTTCAATCTCGACGGTACGACGGATCCGGCAGTCCTTCTGCTGGAGTTGCGGCGGAGGTAGCGGTGGGCGCCGGGGCGGTCGTCCACTCGTCGGCGCTCTGCGGCGCTCGAGATGAGGGGAAGGAGGGACGGGCCGGGCCCACTGGCCGTCGACGACGGCGCGCTTCACCGTCCGGCGCCGGACGCGAAGGGGTGCGGACCAGGAGCGCCCAGGCAGGGGAGGTTCCGGGCGAGATCCAGCGGGAAGGTGCGCGGTGTCCGGTGGGAGGCTCCGCGCCCGTCTGGTGAGGCGGAAGTGCGTTCCCGAGCCCACGTCCCCCGCGGTCGTGTTTCACGTGAAACACGGCCCTTCCCATGCCGGACCTCGATCCAGCCCGCATGGGACGATGCGCCGGGAGGTCGAGCCTCACGGGGAAGGCTCCTGGCGAGGCGCGGATCCGTCTACGGTCCGGATGTCTGTGGTCGATCGCAAGGCACGGCTGAACGAGCAGGCTGGACCCCCCGCTCGCCCACCGTATCGTGCCCCCACCGGGCCTCGAGGATCCTCGCACCCGCCGAGAAGCAGGGACGACCGGGTCCCCGGAGGAGCACCGGGCCCCACCGAGAACGGATCGGACTCAGGTACTGACCCGGGAACGGACGGACTCGAGCGATCGGCCGGAGCCCATCGAAAGCGAGCGCCCGAAGCGAAGATCTCTTCGAAGCGGTGCAGGTCGACACGGTCTGTGGTCGGCCTGCGGCCGAGGCGCGGAGGAGTGGGCTACGTCCGTTGCCACCGCTCTCATCTGTTCAGCTCCTCGCTACCGCGGCAACCGCAGCGGACGGTGCGTCTGTCGCGCGCATCCGTCCCTCGGAGTGTTTCACGTGAAACACTCCCCGTGGTGAGCCTGCGCTCCGCGGAACCAGGCGCTTCCGCCCTTCAGCGGGGCATTCGAGGCGCCGGCACGGCCATCAGGTGACGCCCGAGGCTGCACGGCGCCGGCGAACCTCCAGCACGAGATTCTGCAGATCGGCCGGCGACACGCCCGGGATTCGCGCCGCTTGGGCGAGCGTACCGGGCCGAACCCTCGCCAGCTTCTCCCGCGCCTCGTACGAGAGGGTCTCGAACCGCTGGTAGGGCAGCGCCTCGTCCAACTCGAAGTCCGCTCGCTGCCGAAGCCGCTCTGCCCGCTCTCGCTCCCTGGCGACGTACCCTTCGTACTTCAGCTCCACTTCCACGGCAGTCAGCGCCTGACCATCCACTTCCCCCAGAGCCGTCTTCGCCGTCGACGCGACGATGTCCCTTGCCGAGACTTCAGGCCTCTTCAAGAGCTCCGCAGCCTTCCGCGGCCGATCCAG
>JAWVZK010000204.1:0-5350 GCA_033722275.1 Longimicrobiales bacterium
AGCCCTGAATAAGATTGCGAATGTTCGGATGCCTGTTGTTATCGCATGGCAACCCCCGCCCGGATACGCAGAGGTGAGATTGGAGCGGGAAACGAGACTCGAACTCGCGACCCCAACCTTGGCAAGGTTGTGCTCTACCAACTGAGCTATTCCCGCAAGGTTCTGCGCGACCACGAAGCTAGAAGAAGGCTCGAAGACGGTCAATGGTCCGACAGGCAGGCGATTCGTGTTCCTCGGATGGCACGAAAGTCTTATAATCAGCCGCTCCGGCGCGCCTATCCGCGCCAACCGCCATGACTTCGCCGAACGCCGGACGGGACCGTCCACGCCTATCCATGACACGACGACGTAGCCTCCTGGTCGCCGGTGCGGCCCTCTGCGTCGTCGCGCCTTCGCTCTCGGCGCAGATCATGGACCATACGATGGTTCCCGGCGGTCGAGTCCGGCTCCAGGCGAGCCCGGTCTTCGAGTCCTGGGACAGTCGGTTCGGGAGGGGCCCCGGGGACACCTCGATCACCGAGCGGCTGGGAGCGGACCTCACCGATCCGACGACGGTGTCCCTCTTTCCCGGGATCGCGACGCTGACGGGTGCGGTCCGGGACGTGGTCGCCACGCCGTTCGATCCGGTGCTGGGCTCCACCGCGGCGCTCGTTCGTCAGGACGTGACCCGGATCGACTTCGGAGCTCATCTCGGCGTCTTCGACTGGCTGACGGTGGGAGCCGTCCTGCCGTGGATGCGTACCCGGACCGCCGTGGACGTCTCCTTCTTTCCCGATACGGCCAACGCGACGCTCGGCCTCAACCCCAGCATCGGTTCGTCCGGGCTGGTGCAGGACTTTCTCGCCTCCACCGCGGTCGCACGGACACAGGCCCAGGCCTACGCGGCCTCGATCTGCGCAGGCGATCCGAGCGCGGCCTGCAGCGCGGCCCAGGCGCTGGCGGACCGGGCCGAGACCTTCGACGCGTCTCTGCAGACGGCGTACACGGCCTCCCCTTTCTTCCCGCTGACCGGTTCCGCGGTCGGGGACGCGCTGATGCAGGAAGCGTCCGCCCTCAGCGCCGAGCTGATGGCCGTGGGCCTCGCTGGGCTCGCCCCTCTGATCCTGTCCGACCAGCTCCTCGCGGAGGAGGAGGACCTGGCGCGGATTCCGACGCTCGCGGGAGGCGGCATCGAGGCCACCTTGCCCCTGACGACGGTGCAATCCCTCTGGGCCGCAGGCGATATGGAGGTCTCCGCCCGCGTACGCCTGCTCGACAACCTGACCCCGACCGACGAAGGCTGGAGCCATCCCGGGTTCGGCTACCGGATCACCGGTCGACTCCTGGTCCGCCTCCCCACCGGGACGGCTCCCGACCCGGACATCCTCTTGGATCTGGGAACAGGGGACGCCCAGACCGACGTGGAGGGCGGCATGACGGCGACACTCCGCTTTGGATCGAAGGTGGGCTTCACCGCCGGCGCCCTGTACGGTCGCCAGGGCGAGACCGTCGTCACCCGCCGCGTGGCTCCTCCGGAGGTCGTCCTGGCTCCTGTCTCCACTCGGACGGAGCTGACGTGGCGTCCTGGAGCGTACGTGGGCGTCGCGGCGGCGCCGTCCATCCACCTCGCGCCCTCCATCACGCTCCACGGCGAGTACCGGTTCTTCCACAAGCGCAGAGACGAATTCGAGCTCGTGGACGTCGCCGAGCCCCTGAACCCCGACGTTCTCGCCATCGAGAGCGGCGTCAAGGCGCACCTGGTCGGAGGCGGCCTCCGATACGACACGGTGGACGCATGGCGCCGCGGAGACGCGTCCCTGCCGGTGGAGATCCACCTGCGGCTCCTCGGCACGGTGGCGGGCAGCGGCGGGCAGGTCCAAAAAGCCACTCGGGTGGAAGCCGGTCTCAGACTCTTCCGTCGCCTCTGGGGGCCGGACCGGTAGCCGCCAGGAGCTCCCGAGCATGCTCCCGGGACGTCTCCGACTCGGGATCTCCACCGAGCATGCGCGCCACCTCCTCCACCCTCTCTTCGTCCTGGAGCCTGTGCACCCGCGCCGTGCTGATGCCCCCGGACGCTCCCTTCTCCACCAGGAGGTGGGAAGCCGCGCGGGATGCCACCTGGGGGAGATGGGTGACCACGAAGACCTGGTGCCGGAGGGCCACCTCGGCCAGCTTGCGGGCCACGGCGGTGGCCACCACACCGCCGACACCGGCGTCGATCTCGTCGAATACGAGGACGGGAACGCGGTCCACCGATGCGAGGATGGACTTCAGAGCGAGCATGATGCGGGAGAGCTCGCCGCCGCTGGCGATCTTGGACAGGGGCTGCGGATCGAATCCCCGATTGGGAGCGACCAGGAACTCCACGCTCTCGGCCCCACCCGCGGAGATCGTGTCGTGGGAGGTGAGGCGCACCTCGAAGCGTCCCTCCCCCAACCCCAGCTCGGGGAGGACCTCGCGTACCGCCGCGGCAAGCCGTTCCGCCGCGGCGGCCCGGGCCTCGCTGAGCTTGCCGGCGACGGCCTGGAGGGATCGTTGGGTGCCCTCGATCTCCGCCTTGAGCCGGCTCACGTCGTGGTCCGCGTCCTCGTGCTCGGCGAGCTCGGCGCGCACCCGCTGGGCCGTCTCCAGGACGTCGGCGAGCTCGGGGCCATATTTGCGCTTCAGCCGGAAGATCCGATCGAGACGGACCCGCACCTCCTCCAAGCGGTCCGGATCATGGTCCACCGCGGAAGCATAATCTCCCATCCGCCGGCCCACGTCCTGCAGGAGGTAGAAGGCCTCCTTCAGCCGCTCGGCGTCCTCGCCCAGCTCGCCATCGAAACGGGCGAGCCGCTCCAACGTCCCGAGGATCCCGGCCACCCGGTCCGTGACGGCGTCGTCGCCATCGTAGAGCCCCTCGGCCACCTCCCGAGCCCCCTGGGTCAACTCCTCGGAGTGCTCCAGTCGGCCGGCCTCTGCCTCCAGCGTCTCGTCTTCGCCGGGACTGAGCTCGGCTCCGTCGATCTCCTCGAGCTGGAAGCGCAGGAAGTCGGCACGGCTCTCCACCTCACGCCTCCGCTCTTCCCGTGCCTCGAGCTGCCTCCGGAGGGCCTGGAGCTCCCGATAGGTCTCCGCCACCGAGGTGGCCAGCTCGTCGGCTCCGCCGAAGGCGTCCAGGATCCCGCGCTGATCCCGGGGACGCAGCAGCGTCTGATGCTCATGCTGGCCGTGGAGGTCCACGAGGGCACTTCCCAGCTCGCCGACGATCCCCGCCGTGGCGGGCGAGCCGCCGACCCAGGCTCGATTCCGTCCCTTCGCCTGCACCTCGCGGCGGAGGATGAGCAGACCGTCCTCCACCCGGAAGCCGTGCTCGTCGGCCAGCGTCTTCACCGCTCCGAGCCCGTCGACATCGAAGACCGCCTCCACCGTGGCTCGCTCGGCGCCCGTACGGACCACGTCCGACGACGCCCGCTCTCCAAGGAGGAGGGACAGGGCCCCCACGATGATGGACTTGCCCGCTCCCGTCTCCCCGGTGAGGGCGTTCAGGCCCGGACCGAGGGAGATGGCCAGGTCCTCGACGACGGCGTAGTCCCGGATGCGGAGTTCCACGAGCATGGGCTGAAAAGTAGAAGGTGGGGCAAGGCCGTCTCAATGCACCGTCGAGACCCCCCGGGGCCACACGGGTCCCCGTCCTCGGGCTCCGGCGGCCCCGCGGGCGGACCCGGAGGTCCGGTGGCTTGCGAGGTCCCGCGGAGTCAGGCGCGCTCCGGAGGACGCGCCGCCCAGTTCAGCTTCTTGCGCATCGTCTTGAAGAAGGTCTGACCGGGCAGTCGTACCAGGGGCAGAGGACGCTCCTCTTCGCGAGCCACCACGACGCGCTCCCCCGGATCCAGGCCCCGCACCACCTGCCCGTCGACCGTGAGCTGATGCTCGGCTCCGTCCTCCAGAGCCCCGACGTGGATCGTCTGATGCGCCGGCAGCACGAGCGGCCGAACCGCCAGGGAGTGGGGACAGATCGGTGTGACGACGATGGCTTCCACGTCGGGCGTGATGATCGGTCCCCCGGCGGACATGGAGTAGGCGGTGGAGCCCGTAGGCGTCGAGACGATGACGCCGTCGGCGGCGAAGCTTCCCACCTCCTCCCTTTCCCCTTCCCCGTCGGCGTTGGCCACGGAGAGCGCCAGGGGCGTGACCCGGGCGGCGCCCGAGGTGTGGACCACCACGTCGTTGAGGGCGAAAAAACCGGCCTCCTTCACCTCTCCGTCCCGCTCGATGGCGGCCCGCAGACGGAACCGATACTCCAGGATGGCCTCGCCGGAGACCACCCGCTCCAGGCCGCCCTCCAGATTCGAGTCGGGGATGGCGGTGAGGAAGCCGAGGCGGCCGATGTTCACCCCCAGGACCGGCGTGTCCGTGCCGACGGCCAGGCGGCTCGCCCTCAAGAACGTGCCGTCACCTCCCAGAGCGACCACCAGATCGACCGCATGCTCGTCGAGATCGAGGGAGGGCCTCTCCCCATTGCCCTCGTACTCCTCCACCATGGTCCGGATCTCCCGGTCCTCGGCCCAGGAGGTCAGCCGATCGACGATGGTCAGGACTTCCGGCGTGTGCTCACGGTACACGACCCCGATGGTCTCGATGGGGCCTTCGAGGCGATGGCGCTCCGGGGTCCTCACGCGGTCTCGACCGTCGCGCTCCGCCCCACGGCCTGACGAACTCGGCTGGCGATGCCCGCCGCGTCGAGCCCGATCTCGGCCAGCAGCTCGTCCCGGGCTCCATGCTCGATGAACTGGTCGGGCACCCCGATGGACGACACCCTGGGCTGTCGCTCGAGGGCGAGGGCGTCGATCTCGCGAGCCATGAAGGCCCCGAACCCGTTGGTGATCTGGCCCTCCTCGACGGTGACGACGCACGGATGGCTCCGGACCATCTCCTCGAAGACGCCCCGGTCGTACGGCTTGAGGAACCTGCAGTTCACCACGGTGCAGCGGATCCCGTCGGCCGCGAGCGTCGCGGCGGCCTCCATCGACGGGAGGACCATCGTGCCCGTGGCGAGGAGGACGCAGTCGCCCCCGTTGCGGAGGACCTCCCAGGTGTAGGGCTCGACCTCTTCGATCTCGTCGAGGTCGGGCACCTCGGCAGGCACGGCCGCTCGGGGCCAACGCACGCTCCAGGGACCCCCGTCGACGCGGGTGGCGAGACGCAGGAGGGCCAGCATCTCCGATCCGTCCTTCGGTGCGGTGACGGTCATGCCCGGCACCGAGAGCATGTAGGCGATGTCGAGAACGCCGTGATGCGTCGGTCCGTCCTCCCCGGCGATCCCGGCGCGATCCATACCGAAGACGACGCCGAGATCCTGGAGCGCCACGTCGTGGACGATGTTGTCGAA
>JAWVZK010000205.1:0-5294 GCA_033722275.1 Longimicrobiales bacterium
CACGTGCGACCAGGCCGGTATGAGGTCGAGCTGAGCACGTCTTCCGGCCGGATCTTCGGGCGGGTGGCGGTGGTCGTCGAGGACGGATGAGCGGAGGGGACCGGAGCGGATCCCGATCCTGGCTCGCGGCCCTTCTCGCCGCGGGAGCTGTGGGAATCGTCGTCCTCTGGGCCCCATGGGGGCCCACGACGCTGAGGGCGCCGCTCCCCGAGGTCTCCGACGATCCCGTGGAACCGCTCGAGCTGGGGATGTCGTCGATGCCGGTCCCCGTGAGGATCGACCTGGCCACGCTCCTGGCGGAGGTGGAGGAGCATGTGCCCAGGACCTGGGGCGATCTCTCCACGCCGGTCCGGCTGGCTCCGGAGGGGCGAGCCAGGACCGCCATCGAGCTGGCACGCTCTCCCTTCGCCGCGAGCGTGACGGGAGACTCGGCACGGCTTTCGGCGATGGTATCGTACCGGGTTCAGGGCACCTACGACCTCCCGCTCCTTCCGGACGTGAACTTCGGCTGCGCCACCGGGGCGGAGGATCCATGGCCTCGATTGGCCGTGGCGCTGATCTCGCCCATCGGCCTGACCGGGGCCTGGCGTCTCGACGCCGACACGGAGGTGCTGGAGATCCGCCCCGCCTCGGACCACCAGCGAGATCGATGCCGCGTGACGGTGGTGGACATCGACATCACGGGTCGGGTCGTGGACGCCGCTCGGGACTTCCTGCGGAGCCATACCGGAGCCATCGACTCCATTGTCCGGAATGCCGACGTCCGATCCAGCTTCGAGCGTTGGTGGGCCGTGCTCCGGGATCCCATTCGACTGGACGACGACGTCTGGTTGGAGATCCGCCCCGAGAGCATCAGCCGCGGCCGGATCGAGGGGCGGGGGAGCGTCGTCGAGATCATGGCGACGCTGGGGGCTCGACCCCGCGTGGTCCTCGGTGGGCGCCCCAGCTCCAGCGCGCGGCCCCTTCCGGCTCTGGGCGAGGGGGCGGGCGCCGGTCCACTGGAGGTGCTCATCGAGGGCGTGGGAGAGTACGAAGAGGCGAGTCGGCTTCTCTCACAGGCACTCGCCGGCCTGGACCTGGAGATCGGAGGGCGGAGAATCGAGATGAGGGGCGTCCGACTCAGCGGCATCGGCGGGGGACGCGTGGCCCTCGAAGCCCGGATCGCCGGCGACCTGGAAGGCCGCCTCTTCCTGGTCGGGACGCCACGCTACGATCCGGAGACCGGGTACGCGGCGGTGCCGGATCTCGCCTTCTCGGTCTCGACGAACAACGTGCTCGTCTCGGGCGCGTCGTGGGTCCTCGAGGGAGGGCTCGAAGCCTTGCTTCGGGAGCGTGCCCGGTGGCCCGTCCAGCCGGCGGTGGAGTGGGCGGGTCAGCGCCTCGACGAAGGGCTCAACCGATCCCTGGCCGGGGGGGTGCGCCTGGAGGGCACCGTGCACGACGTCCGGGTGGTCGGACTGCGGGCCACGCCCCGGGCCCTGATCGTCGGGGCTGCCGCCACCGCCGACGCGACCCTCCACGTCACGTCGCCTCGCTGAGGTATACGGCGCGGGGTCGTCCGTCTCCGCCGGCCTCAGGGGGTCGATGGTCGTGGGCCCTCACCCTCCGGGGTTCGCCGGCACTCTGCGACCCCAGTAGGCCGCCTGGCCCTCCGCGGGCGTGGTCCATTCGATGAACTCGCGGATATCCTGGTTCGACGTGGCGAGATCGTCGTCCCGCAGGTACATCATGTGCCCGCTCCGATACGTCCGGAACCGGAGCTTGTCGGTGAGTCGACCCGACGGATCCAGATGCCACATGGTGTATTTGGCGGAGAAGTAGTCGGTGCCGCCGTCGTAGTAGCCCGCCTGGATCATGGTTTTCAGGTATGGGTTTTCCGCCATGGCCTGGCGCAGGTCCTCCCCCGTCTGGTCCCCCGCCCGGTTCCACGGTCGGACCGGCCCGCCGATGGTGATGTAGGTCAGATCCGTCTCCCAGCCGAGCTCGTCCAAGACGAGGTTCATGGCCGGGGTGAAGGAGTGGTTCCACGAGGCCATGGCCGGATCGTAGTCGTACGACTCGCCGGCAGCCATCCGATCGATGCCCTGGTAGCGAGCGTCGAGCCGTCCGACGGTCAAGCCGGCGTCCCGAAGGAGCTCCTTGCGCCAGGCGCTGATGGGGATGGTCAGGTTGTACTGGTCGACGAAGTCGGAGGAGACACCGGCCCAGCGGCCGACCTCCTCGGCCATCGCCGCACGCTCGTCGGCGGGGAGGAATCCTCCCCGTACGAGGGCGGGGATATACTCCTCCACGGTGAAGCGCTCCACCTGGGGCAGGATTTCCTCCAGGTCCCGGTTCTGGAGGCTCGGCTCCAGGGCACCGTGATACCAGGCGGTGGCGGCGTAGTGGGGTAGGGCCAGGGCGTCACCCACCGGGCCGTCCCGGTCGATGCCGAGGCCCGTGGGCGAGACGAGGATCACGCCGTTCAGGAACATCTTCTGGGCGTTCTGGAGCTCCGTCGCGAGCCCCGAGACGCGGGTAGTGCCGTAGCTCTCGCCGATCAGGTATTTGGGTGAGGCCCAGCGGTCCATGCGGTCGACGAAGGTCTGGATCCAACGGCCCAGGTACTGGATGTCCTCGTTGACGCCGAAGAACTGGTCGGCTCGGGTCCCCTCGACCGGTCGCGACAGCCCGACGTTCACGGGATCGACGAAGACGATGTCGGCCACGTCCAGGATGGAGTGGGGGTTGTCCTGGAGGCCGTAGGGCTGGATCGGATTGCCTTCGTCGTCGATCCTCACTCGACGAGGACCGGTGTAGCCCAGGTGCATCCAGACCGACGACGAGCCGGGGCCCCCGTTGAAGGAGATGAAGAGCGGCCGACTGGCGCGGTCCGCCACGTCGGAGCGCTCGTAGTAGACGAAGAAGATGCTCGCCTCCGGCATGCCCTGGAAGTCGTACACGGGCATGGTCCCGGTCCGTGCCGTGTACGGCACCTGGGTGCCCCGGATCGTCGCCGCCCCTTCCGTGACCACGATGCTGTCCAGGGGAAGGGTCGCCCGGGCCTCCACGGCGGCCTCCTCCGTGATGGAGGCGGCCTGGGCGTCCTGGGCGGCCAGCTCCTCCGCCGTCATCGTCAGGAGGAAGAGCAGGAGGAAGGACCGCAGGAGGATGGGCCTGTCGGTGGACCGGAGGCGGGGTGCAGGAAGTCGGCGAATCATCGTCGGACACGTGTCTGAGGGATCGTCTGGGGGATCCGGAGAGGCCGCGCGACCCACGCGTGTGGCGTCGCCGCTCTCCATCCTCCATGGACCCTCGCGTAGATCGTCTCGTTGAGCGGTGCCCGAGAGCGCAGGGGACGGAAGGGGCCCCGTCGACGTGCGACCGCTCCTAGAACACGGTCCGATAGAGGAGCGACGCCCCATGGGCTCCGAGGACGAGCGCCAGCACGGCCCACACCTCCCAACTGCGCGAGCTCCGAACGCCGCGGCGATACAGCCACCAACCCGCACCGATGAAGACGAGCTGGACACCGTGATCCAGGATGGGGGCCCCGGCCAACATCAAGCCGGCATCGGGTCCCCCAGGCCACAACGGCACGGACTGCTGCACGAAGTCTCCTGCGGCGTGACTCACCACCACGCCGCCCACCACTGCGCCTCCTCCAGGGTCCCGGCTCCACGCCGTCCACGCCAGGGATGCCGCGCCGGCCAGCAGCAGCGTCGTCATGACGGAGCCACCGATGACGTCGTCCATCGGCGGCGAGACGCCCCCGAAACGCAGCATCAGCCGCGTCAGGTCCGGGGCGAAAGCGGCCGGAAAGAGGACCGCCAGGGGAGGTCGAGGCCCGACGCCGCCGCCGGCCAGGGCGAATCCCATGTGTCCACCGTACACGTCCGGGTCAGCCCCGGCTTCGTCTCTGGGGGCCCGGTCTGGCCCTCCGGTCGAGCCAGGCGGCCACCGCCCACGGAACCACGATGGCGGCGAGCTGGAGGAGAGGAGGGGTCAAGTCGAGGTCGGAAGGATCACGCGCTCGCCACGCAGACGCGGTTTCGGCCCTCGTCCTTCGCCCGATACAGGGCTTCGTCGGCGTGAGCCACGAGCTCCTTCACCGTTTCACCGTGCTTGGGTGCCGTCGAGATGCCGATGCTGATGGTCACCTCCGCCCGCCTGTCGTCCAGGACGAACGGGCGCGCCTCGACGGCCCGCCGGATCCGGTCGGCGACGACACGGGCCCCATCCGGGTCGGTCTCGGCCAGGTAGCTGACGAACTCCTCCCCGCCGTAGCGAGCGGAGACGTCGACGCTTCGCAGGACCTCGCCGATGATCTTCCCCACCTCGGCGATCACGTGGCTTCCCATGAGGTGTCCGTGCGTATCGTTCACGGTCTTCAGGTAGTCCAGGTCCATCATCAGGGTCGAGACGGGCAGACCCCACTGAAGGCACCGTTCCAGCTCGCGCTCGAAGGCGAGGAAGAGGGATTCCTTCGTGAGGAGGCCGGTAAGCTGATCGTAGGAGATCAGATGACGGATCTCCTCGTGGAAGCGGATCTCGATGGTGTCGAGAACCACGTACTTCAGGATGGAGTCGCCGATGTGGATCTTGTCTCCGTCCCGAAGCCGGACACGGTCCACTGGCGAGCCGTTCACGAACGTCCGATTCGTGCTGTCCAGATCGGTGAGCACGAAGGTGGCGTCGGGCGACGCGCGGGACCACATGTCGTCGATGCGCGCGTGCCGACGGGAGGCTCGATCGTCGGGGAGTCGGATGTCGGCGTCGTTGCTTCGTCCGATGACGGCGGGCTGTCTGCGGAGTCTGAAGTGGCGACCGATCTCAGCTCCTTGCAACACCACCAGCGAAGCGTGGCGGCCTTCACCGTCGGGATGCTGGGGATTCGACGTCCCCATGACGAGGGTATTCTGCTGGGTCATCGTGGTACAGCCGTGATTGCCGATTCCGCGCGCACCGTGCGCGGCGGACCGGACAACGTACACGACGGGCGGCGGGCACGCGACTCCGGGACGCGTGTGGGGACGCGGATGCGCAGGGCAGGCGCCACAGCGCCGACGCTACGCAGAAGCCTGCCATGGAGGGTCGATCCTGATGCGGAAAGGCGGATCCCGCTGCGGATGGGCGGTTCCCGCCATGGAGAGGCGGATCCCGGATCGTTCCGCTCGAGCGGCGACCCCACCGGGGGGACGTCCCCCGACGGGGCCGGTGCGCCCGGGGCAGGAGTCGAGCCGCCTGCCCACGGGTCTGAGGGACGAGCCTCCTCTTCTCGAGGCCGTCCGCCTACCAGATACGCGTCATCCTAG
>JAWVZK010000206.1:0-5233 GCA_033722275.1 Longimicrobiales bacterium
ATCATCGAGCCGGTCTTCGGACTCGTCGCAGTCGGCCTCGTGGTAGGGTTCTACATGATCCTTCTGCGTCGCAGGATCCACGCGCCGGGGGGGGACGTCCGGAGCGGCCTCTTCGTGGCTCTCGCGGAGTGGGCGGCCGAGAAGGTGACGGAGTTCCCCCCTTCGCCCGAGCGCTCGTGGAAGCCCAGCATCCTCGTCCCGGTGGACCGCATGACCCAGCTTCGCGGCGGATTCCCCCTCCTGGCGGACCTCACCTCCCTCGGGGGCTCGGTCAAGCTCCTGGGTCTCGAGGAGTCGGAGGAGGGCTCGGAGCTCAGGCGCGAGCTCCCCGGCTTCATCCGGGCATTCCGCAAGCGTGGCGTCTTCGCTCGCATGACCTTCATCGAGGAGGCCGAGCCCGGTCAGGGACTCATCGCGGCGATGCAGGCGCTCAACGGCGCCTTCTTCCGACCGAACTGCGTCTTCCTGCGCCTTCCGGTGGAGGAGGATCCGGTGGCGGAGGACCAGATCCGACGGGTCGTCCGCCGCGCTCGACGGCTCGGCACCGGCGTCATCCTCTTCGCCGACCATCCAGAGGCCCGCCTGGGCCGCCGGCAATCCCTCAACGTGTGGATCCGCGATCAGAGCCCGGACTGGAAGATCAGCATGCGTCTGGGAAACATGGACATGTCGCTGCTCGTGGGTCACATCCTTCGCGAGGCCTGGAACGGCGACCTCAACGTGGTCTGCATCGTCGAGGACGAAGGGGAGATGGAGGCCGCCCGGGAGTTCGTCCGGCAGGTCGCCCACCTCGCCCGCCTGTCCCCGGTGAAGGTGGTCATTCGGACCGGCACGCTGGAGGACCAGCTCCCTCGGGTCCCCACCGCGGACCTGGACGTCTTCGGCATGTCCGGCGAGCCGGACTTCCGCTTCGCTCGCCACGTCCTGGCCACCACCGCCTCCTCGTGCCTCTTCGTGCGCGACTCGGGCGAGGAGAACGTGCTGGCCTGACCGGCACCGCCCCGCAGCAGGGAGAACGCCCAGGGAGACGACGAGCGGTCGCCCAGTGCCACCGCCATCAGGGAGCCCGAAACCCAGCAAGCCCCACCGAGGGGCCCGCGAGCCGGTGCAGGCACATCCGGCGGAGACCCGGCGGGAGGACTGGGTCGGCCTCCCGCCGCAGCGAGCCACTACCCGGCAGAGTCCCTGCCGGGCAGACGGCGAGCGGTCTCCCTCGGAGGAGCCCCGGCGCGCCGTCTACCTACACGCAAGAGCAACCGGAACTACATCCCCTCCGGGGCCCAGATCTCCGTGGACTCGTCCCACGGATCCAGCGGATCCATCCCGAGCTCCTCCAGGCGCTCGTTGGCCGGGGGAAGCTCCTCCTCCCAGACGGTCTCGAGTCGCGCCATGTAGCCGTCCAGCCGCTCGACCATGATGCCGAAGACCTCCCTCATCCCGTCGTTGGGACGACCGTCGCCCCGCTCCACCATGGAGAGGAGGTTGGCGAGCCGGTTGTTGACCTTGATGGGGAAGTTCAGCGGATCCTGTCCGGAGCGGTTCCGGACCTGGTAGATGTCGGCCTCCACCTCCGACGCGGCGGCCATCAGCTCGTCGAGACGCTCCTCGAGCTCTCCGTCGTCGCTCTCGTCGAGGCGATCGAGAACCTGGGTGCGCATCCGGCGGATCGCGATGACCGCCTGGTTGGCACGCTCCACCTGGTCCCGGATCCGGACCCCGAACTCGTACTGAGCCACCAGATCGGCCTCCGTGACGTCGTCGATCCAAGGATGGGGCTCGATGGTCACCTGGCCGGTCTCGGTCCGACCATCGGCGGTCAGGCGCAGGGTGTACGTTCCCGGCGGGAGGGTCGGCGCGGTGGTCCGCACGCCCCACAGGATCATCCGCGGGAAGCCGGTCCACCCGTCGGCCTTCAGGTCCCAGCGGAGCGTGTTCAGACCCCGCTCGGCGGGCATGCCGCCCTGCCCGTACCGCCCATTCTCGTCCTCGTCCTCGTCCGACTCGGGCTCGAAGGTTCGCACGACTTCGCCCGAGGCGTCGATCACCTCCAGGCGGGCCTCCTCCGGGACTTCTCGCAGCCAATACGACAGCACGACTCCGTCGGCCGAGCGATACGCCACGGGAGGATCGAAGAGCCGCATCGCCTCGTCGGTCATCCCGACCTCGGCCTGCCGGAGGGGCGCCAGGTTGTCCAGTACCCAGAAGCCCCGACCGTGGGTGGCGATGGCCAGCTCGTCGTGCTCGACCACCACGTTGGTCACCGGCAGATCGGGCAGACCCATATTGAGCTCCTGCCAGTTGGCGCCGTCGTCGTGGGAGACATAGACGCCGTGGTTCGTACCCGCGTACAGCAGCCCCCGCCGGTTCGGATCCTCCCGGACGGCGTTCACGTAGGCGTCGTCCCGGATCCCCTCCACGATCCTGGTCCACGTCGCTCCGTAGTCGTCGGTCTTCCAGATGTAGGGACGGAAGTCGTCGAGGAGGGGCTTCCGCACCGAGATGTACGCCGTGCCGGCGTCGAAGGCCGAGGCGTCGATCTGGCTCACTCGCCCGAACTCCGGCATGTCGGAAGGCGTGACGTCGGTCCACGTTCCGCCCCCGTCGCGGGTGACGTGCACGAGACCGTCGTCCGAGCCGGTCCAGATGACGTCCATGTCGACCTTGCCCGGCCCCACCGAGAAGATCGTCGCATAGACCTCCGGACCGTTCATGTCCCCGGTGATGGGCCCGCCGGAATGACCCAGGGTCGCCGGATCCGCCCGGGTCAGATCGGGGCTGAGCCGCTCCCAGCTGTCGCCTCCGTCCTCCGTCCTCCAGAGACGGTTCGACGACGTGTAGAGTACGTCGTCGTCCAGGGGGCTGAAGAGGATGGGGAAGGTCCACTGCCACCGCTCGATCATCTCGATGGCGGGCTCGCCCGAGTAGAACCAGGGATACGGATTCACCTCCCGGGAGACGTCGAGCTCCTTGTTGTACTTGTCGATGTAACGGCCGTTGTTCGTGCCCGCGAAGAAGATGTCCAGGTTCTTGGGGTCGGGTGCGATGTAGCCGGGCTCGCCCCCGCCGACCCGGTACGCGACCTCCATCGAGCCTTCGGTGATGCTGTTGGGTTGACCGGCGTACGGGTTCACGTCGTCGTCGCCGAGCCGGCCGGCGTTCCAGTCCGACGGCAGACACAGCGTGCTGTTGTCCTGTTGCGATCCACACACGTGGAAGGGCACGTGGGCCGTGGTCACCGCCTGGTAGAACTGAGCCGTGGAGAACTCCTGGTCCGTCCACCGCTCCCCGGTGACGAAGCTCACCGCGCCGCCGCCGTCGTTGCCGTCGATGAGATGGGACGGGTCGTCGGGGTCGATCCAGAAGTCGTGGTGGTCGCCGTGGGTCCCGTTGTCGATGATCTCCACCGTCTCGCCGCCGTCGGTGGAGCGGAAGAGGCGCGTGTTCTGCATGTAGACCACTTCGGGGTCCTGATGGTCGGCGAAGACGTGCGTGTAGTAGAAGGCCCGCTGACGGATGCGGCGCTCGTCGTTCACCCGCTCCCAGGTGGCGCCGGCGTCGTCGCTCCGGAAGAGCCCACCCTCGTCGTGCTCGAAGAGGGCGTAAACACGGTCCGAGTCGGCGCTGGACACGGCCACCCCGATGCGGCCGACGACGCCGTCCTGGGGCATGCCCGGGCGCCGGGTCATCTCCGTCCACGTGTCGCCGCCGTCGGTGCTCTTGAACATCCCGCTCCCGGGGCCACCGGAGGACATGGTGTACTCCCTCCGATACGCCTCCCACAGCGCCGCGTAGAGGACGTCGGGGTCGTTGCGGTCGATGACCAGATCGATGGCTCCCGTCTGGTCGTCCCGGTACAGCACCCGCTCCCACGTGTCGCCCCCGTCGGTGCTCCGGAAGACGCCCCGCTCCTGACTGGGCGCCGAGTACTTCCCGAAGGAGGCCACGTAGATGATGTCGGGATTGGTGGGGTGGATGCGGATCTTGCTGATGCCGTGGGACTCCTCGAAGCCCACGTGCTCCCACGTCTCCCCTGCGTCGCGGCTCCGGTACACGCCATCGCCGGGGAGGATGTTGCCCCGGATGCACGTCTCGCCGGTGCCGATGAAGACCAGGTCGGGATCGGTCTCGCTGACGGCCACGGCGCCCACCGAAGCCGAGCTGATCTGGAAGTCGGTGACCGGGAACCAGTTCTCCCCCCCGTCGGTGGTCTTCCACAGCCCGCCGCCCGTGGCTCCGAAGTACGCCACCTCCGGCTGACCCACGACACCGGAGACCGCGATGGAGCGGCCGCCCCGGTCGGGCCCGAGGTTGCGCCACTGGTAGTCGGCCAGGAGGACCGAGTCGAGGACCTCACCCACCGAGCGGATCTGGGCATGGACCGGAGAAGGCGAGGCCGTCGGAAGCCCGATCGTCGAGAGGAGGAGAATGGCCGCGACAGTCGATGCCGACGGCACGGTGCCGGAGGACCGGCGGAGCTCGTGTGGTCCCATGATGTTGCTCGTGAAGAAACGGTTCAGAGGCTGGTGGGGGAAGCCCGAAGATAGCCGGAGACCGGGGGGACCCGCAGTGGGGAGATCTCCGCGTCGGCTCCGAACCGTGGAGCACGCCCGCCGGAGCTCACGGTTCGGTCGGCAGCTCCCGCTCCATCTGACGCCTCATCGCTTCAACCATCGTCCTGAGTTCTTCCAGCTCTCGCTGGAACGCGGGAACCTCCCGGAGCTCCGCGAAAAGGGGACTTCGCTCGAACCATCGGTAGTCCCGTCCGCCCCGCTCCACGTAGGTCTGGAAAAGGGCGACGGCTTCCTCGATGTCCCCGTCGATGGCCGCCAGCTGCAGCTGTGGAAAGACGCGCTGTTCCGGCGCATAGTCGGCGAGGACCCAGGCCTCGATCACATCGCGGTGCTGCTCCACGATCCGCCGCGCCTCGGTCGAGTCCCCCACGGCGAAGAGGGCGTGAGCCATCGGGATCGACTGATCCATTCGCGGCCTCGTCGTGGAGAGATCGATGACCGAGTACGCGGCTCCGGCCTCCTCGACATCGCCAGCCCACCAGTGCACGAATCCCCGGTGGAAGGGAGCGAAGTCTGACCCGAGCGCCTCTGCCGAGTCCACGGCTGTCAGGGCCTCGTCGATGCGGCCTTGTGCCAGGCGGAGCCAGGCCATGCTGTGCCACGCGCCGGTGTACTCAGGGTCCAGCTCCAGGGCTCGCCGGACGACCCGCTCGGCCGGCTCG
>JAWVZK010000207.1:0-5232 GCA_033722275.1 Longimicrobiales bacterium
GTCATCCCCCTCGCCGCCGCCCGCGCCGGGCTCCCCGGCTGGGCCCCCGTCGAGCTCGCCGACGCCGTGGTTGCCCTGGCCGTGGCGGAGGGGAATCTGGAGGAGAAGGGCGGCGGCGTGCGACGCCCCGGCCATCGGGCCGAGCGGACCCCGGATCAGGAGCGAGCGTCGGCGGAGATCCGGGAGATCCTGGAGGCTGGAGGCCTCGGCCCCCCCATGCTGGACGAGCTTCCCGACGCCCTCAGGGAGCGCGACGACCTCCGGGCCCTGGTGCGGCTCCTGGAAGAGGAGGGCGCCATCCGTCAGGTCGCCGAGGGGATGTACGTGTCGGCGGGGGCGCTGGACGAGGCGGAGGCACGGATCCGCTCCGAGCTGGGCGGGAGGAGCGGCCTCGGACCCGCCGACTTCCGCGGCGTGCTCCCGGTGACCCGCAAGCACCTCATCCCCCTCCTGAACCATTTCGACGGACGGGGCGTCACGGTGCGCGGGGAGGGGGGTCGGGAGGTCCCGACGGCGACGGGCGCAGGTTGACCGCCCACGGGACCGGAAGGACGGGAAGATCCGGATCCCGAGGCAACGAAATGCCGTCCCGGGGAGTCCTAAGAGGTGACGACGCACGCGGGAGCGCGTCTTTGCTTGACCGCCGGTCGCACCGCGGTCTAGTATGGACGTCAGGCATGCGTGCCAGAGGCAATCACGAATGGAGCGCGATTGACGCTTAGCTACTGCACAGTTGTGCGGAGGTCCCGATGAGACGCGTTCTCGGCGTCTTGTCCGTCCTCCTTTGCCTGTTCTGCGGTGCCGAAGCCATCGCGGCCCAGGATGCCCGGACCAGGCAGGCGAACGGATTCCAGCTCGAACAGAACTACCCGAACCCGTTCAACCCCGAGACGACGATCCCCTTCACCCTGGGTGAGGAGCTCTTCATCGACGGGCGTCCTGTCGTCGTGTCCATCCGCATCTACAACATCCTGACCCAGCTCGTCGCCCACCCCGTGGCGCTGGGGCACCCGTCCGGCGAGGGGATCGCCGTGGACCAGCTGGAATACTACCAGCCGGGTCGGTACGAGGCCTTCTGGGACGGGACCGACCAGATGGGTCGGCAGGTGGCTTCGGGGATCTACCTGATGCAGCTCTCGGTCAACGGCCACAAGCCCCTGACCCGGAAGATGTACGTCCTGAAGTAGGACCCCTACGGCGCCTTCTCGTCGAGGAGCGCCAGGAAGTCGTCCACAGAATCGAGCTCCGCCAGCCGCTCGGGCACATCGGGATCCTTGGCGAACTGGGCGATCTTGCCCAGCACCGGCAGGTACTGGTTGGAGACCTCCAGCGGAGGCGCGATGATGAGGAAGAAGTTCTTCACCGGCTGGCCGTCGATGGCGTTGAAATCGAGCCCGGGGCGCTTCCGTCCGTAGGCCAGCCGGAGGCGCTTGACCACCAGGGATCGGCAGTGGGGGATGGCGATGCCCTTGCCGATGCCCGTGGATCCGAGGTTCTCCCGTCGCTTGAGGGTCTTGTAGAGGATCCCCTCCGATTTCTCTTCGAGGTCGAGCAGCGACACGAGCTCTTTGAGCACGCCGTCCTTGTCGTCGGACTCGAGATCGAGCTCCACGGCGTCTGCCGTGAAGAGTTCTCGTAGCCTCATCAATGCCTCCGAATGGAGCCTGGGTTCTCGTTTCGATTCGCGGCGGCGGGCGCGCACGCCCTCTCCGCTCGGACACGCCTACCCCGCATCCCTTCTACGGATTCACGGCCCACGATAGCTTCAAGCCATGATCCACGACGTCCTCCAGATGCTCCGGTCCGACGAGACTCCCCTCTACCTGGCTCCCCAGGCCGGGGTGAGCGAGTCGCCGTTCCGGCGCCTGTGCCGCAGGTTCGGCGCCGACGTCCTCGTGAGCGAGTTCGTGAGCGCCGCCGGCATCGTCATGAACAACAAGCGCTCCCGCGACTACCTCCGCTTCGACGAGGCGGAGCGCCCCATCGGCATCCAGATCTTCGGAGCCGACGAAGGGATGATGGGCGAGGCGGCGGCGTTCGTCGCCGAGGTGTACGGCCCCGACTTCATCGACATCAACTTCGGATGCCCCGTGAAGAAGGTGGTGAAGCGCAACGGCGGCTCGGGATGCCTCCGGGACCTGGATCTGGTGGATCGACTCATCCGCGCCGTCGACGACGCCACCGACCTCCCCACCACCGTCAAGGTCCGGAGCGGCTTCAACGAGTCGGACCGCGATCCCGTCCGCATCGGGAAAGTGTGTGAGCAGGCCGGGGCCCGGGCCATCTGCCTGCATCCCCGGACCCGGGCGGACATGTACTCGGGACACGCCCGCTGGGACGAGATCCGGGCGCTGAAGGAGGCCGTGGCCATCCCCGTCATCGGCAACGGGGACATCAAGTCCGGCGAGGACGCCCGCCGGATGAAGGACGAGACCGGGTGCGACGGCATCATGATCGCCCGGGGCTCCCATGGAGATCCGTGGATCTTCACACAGGCGAGAGCGGCGCTGGACGGGAAGCCTGTGCCGCCCGATCCCGACGTGGACGAACGCTTCGACATCTGTCTCGAGCACGCCCGGAACGCCATCGCCTTCGAGCACGACAAGGACCGGGCCATCATCGACTTCCGGAAGCACCTGGGATGGTACACCAAGGGTCTTCCCGACGGCCGACGCCTGAGGTCCGAGCTCTTCCAGACCACCTCCCTCGAGGAGGTGGAGGCGCTCCTCGAGCAGTATCGGGAGGAGCACCTGGCAGGCGCGCTGGCCTGATCGTGGCCAAGCGCGTCCTCGTCGTCGACGACGAGGCTCCCATCCGGTCCACCCTCGCCCGGATCCTCGACGAGCCGGATTACCGGGTCGTGGGGGTGGGGACCCTGTCGCGGGCCCGTGCGACCCTCGACGATCTCCGTCCCCACCTCGTGCTGCTGGATCTTCAGCTCCCCGACGGCCACGGCCTCGACCTCCTGCCGGCGCTCGACGAGACCACACCGGAAGCCGACGTGATCGTCATGACCGGTATGGACGATCTGAGCGTCGCCATCGAGGCCATGCGGGCCGGGGCCTACGACTTCCTCGCCAAGCCGCTGGAGCCCGACGCCCTCCGGGAGGTGGTGGAGCGGTGCTTCAAGGACCAGGTGGCGCGTCGGACGGCGTCCGCGGCGCCCGAGACGGGGATGAAGCCCCAACGCCTCATCGGCCGGGACCCGGGGATGGTGGAGGCCTTCAAGCTCATGGGCATGGCGGCGACGAGCCGCAGCCCGGTCCTCATCCGGGGAGAGAGCGGGACGGGCAAGGAGCTCGTCGCCCGCTCCATCCACCGGCACCAGATGCCCGACCGTCCCTTCGTGGCCGTGAACTGTGCGGCTCTCCCCGACGGGCTCCTGGAGTCGGAGCTGTTCGGCCACGAGCGGGGGGCCTTCACGGGCGCCGAAGCCTCGCGCACGGGAAGCCTGGAGCAAGCCGGCGAGGGGACGCTGCTTCTCGACGAGATCGGGGACACGACGCCGGCCTTCCAGACCAAGCTCCTCCGGGTCCTGCAGGAGGGGGAGTACGCACGCCTGGGCGCCGAGCGAACCCAGCGGCTGAGAGCGCGGGTCATGGCCGCGACCCACCGTCCCCTCGAGGAGATGATCGAGCGGGGGGCGTTCCGCTCCGACCTCTACTTCCGTCTGCGGGTCATCGAGATCACGGTCCCGCCCCTGGCGGAGCGTCGAGGAGACATCCCGCGGCTGGCCCGCTATCTGCTGGCGTCGGCGGCGAGCCGGCTGGAGAAGCCGGTGCACAGGATCCCTTCCGAGGTCATGGACGTCCTGGTCCACCACGACTGGCCGGGAAACGTGAGGGAGCTGGAGAACGCCGTGACCCGAGCCGTGGCGTTGGCCCGGGGGCCCGCCATCACCGTCGACGGGCTCGGGCTCCGGGACGGCGTCGGCCGGGACGGGTCGGCGGCGGCGGAGGTGGATGGGGCCCGAGAAGGCCAGGTCGTCCCCACCGACTCGGAGGTGCTGGACGACGTCATCCGTGCCCACGCCCGGGCGGTGCTGCGGCGCGCCGGTGGCAACAAGCGGGAGGCCGCCCGGCGGCTGGAGATCTCGCCCGCTCGCCTCTACCGGATCCTGGACGAGGACGACTGAGCGATCCGGCGGCTCGGTCGGCCGCCGTCTCGCCATGGCACGGGTGTCGTATCGAAACGAGACGGCTGCTCACTTCCGAGCCGTTCGTCCATCACCTCAGAAAGTGCTGTAAATGGTTGTAGGACAACCAGTTGCGCGATGTGAGGTTTCTGGCACGGCCGTTGCCTTAGCTGGTCCGCGGACGACCCCCGCAACCCGGCGTGCAACGGAGAGCCGTGCCCATGACCGATCCACAGTCCCTCGCCTTCCGGACCACGAGCCCGAAGGCGGCCTTCCTCTTGATGGCGGCAGCGCTGGCGACCCCCGCCACTGGCGTCGCCGGCCAGGCGGCGCTCGTCGAGCCGCTGGGCACGCACCAGGAGACGCTGTCGTGGTCGGACGACAGCTACGCGGAGGTGTCGCTCACGGACGCCTTTCCCAGCGGGGTGCTGTTCGGCGGCACCGTGTACACCTCCATGTACATCTCCACCAACGGATACGTGACCTTCGGGCACCCCAACGCTTCGTACGATCCCGACGGCATCGCCGGGTACACCCAGGGACCCATCATCGCCGCCCAGTTCGACGACTGGGATCCCAGCAGGGGCGGGGACATCTACTACGCCCAGAGCGCCGGAGGGAGCGGCCGGGACGCGTACGCGCTCGTCACCTGGCAGAACGGTCTGCCGTATACCGGCCCCGTGGTGGGAAGCGGCACCAACACGGTGCAGATACTCCTCCGGCGGGTGGGTGACGGCTCCTCGCAGGACTTCCAGATCGAGCTTCGGTACGTGGACCTGGGTTGGTCCGGTGGCGCGCCCGGTGGAAGCGCGTATTCGACGGCCGGCTGGTCCTTCGGCGACCAGCAGACGTATTCGGAGCTTCCCCACTCGGGGCTCTCGACCTTCCTCGAGACCGAATCCGAGTCGAATGTGGGCACCACGGGTGTGTACCGTTGGGACGTGGGCGGAGGGGAGGTCGCGTCCACCCCGACGGTGACGTCCACCACCGGCGCTTCCTCGGTCACCGGCTCGACAGCCGAGACCGGCGGGAGCATCAGCAACTCCGGTGGCTCGCCGGTCACGGACCGGGGGGTGGTCTACGCGACGACGTCGACA
>JAWVZK010000208.1:0-5161 GCA_033722275.1 Longimicrobiales bacterium
GCCATCTCGTCCACCGAGAGGGAGGACGTGTTCGTGGCGATGACGCACTCCGGGGACACGTGCTTCTCCGTCTCCGCCAGGACGGTCTTCTTCACCTCCATCTTCTCGACGATGGCCTCCACCACGAGATCGGCGGCGGAGAGACCCTGATACTCCAGCCCGCCGCTGATCCGCTCCATGAGCTTGCTGCCCTCCCGCTTCGTCAGCTTCCGTCGGGAGACGGCCTTGTCCACGAGCGCCTGGGCGTGCTGGAGTCCACCCGAAACGGCGTCGTGTCGGATGTCCTTCATGTACACTCGTCGACCCCGCGACGCCACGAGCTGCGCGATTCCACCCCCCATCACTCCTGCGCCGAGGACGCCCACCTGGTCCACCTTCCGGGCCTCCACCTCGACGTCTTCTCCCACCCCCGTCCCCTTCCGCGCCGCCTCGCGCATGTGGAAGACGTGGATGAGGTTCTTGCATACCTGTGAGACCACGAGCTCGGCTGCCGCCGTCGCCTCCGCCGCCAGGCTCTCCTCCACGCTCTTCGAGAGGTACTCGTCGAGGATGTCGAGGATGCGCAGCGGAGCCGGATAGTGTCCACCCGTCTTCTCCATGACCCGCTTCCGGGCAGCCCGCAGGACGATCTTGCGCCCCGGCGGGGTCGCCTCGACGAGGCGGGTGAGGAACGGGGGCTTCTTCGGGGCGCCGTGGGCGGGATCCTCGAGCACGGCGAGGGTGAACGTGCGCGTCGCTTCGTGGAAGAGGTCCGCGGGAAGGATCTCCGAAGCGAGTCCGATCCGTCGCGCCTTCCGGGTACCGACCTTCTTCCCCGTGAGCAGCATGTCCAGCGCCGCCTGGAGGCTCACCAACCGAGGAAGCCGCGTGGTGCCACCCCACGCCGGCAGGATGCCCAGCTGGACCTCGGGGAGACTCAGCGTGGTCTTCTCCCAGTCCGACACGACGCGGTAGTCACAGGCCAACGACATCTCCACGCCTCCGCCCACGCAGAAGCCATGAATCGCGGCCACCGTGGGGATGGGGAGCGACGCGAGGTCGTCGTAGATCGACTGCCCCGTGCGCACCTGTTCCCGGGCGACGTTGGGGTCCTCCACGTCGGCGATGGCGTCGACATCGGCGCCGGCGATGAAGGAGGAGCGCTTTGCGCTCCGAAGGACGAGCGCCCGAGCCCGCCCCTCCCGGACCGCCCCCCGGGCCTCGTCCAGCGTCTCTCCCAAACGGAGCATCACGTCCGCGGTGAGGACGTTGGCGGACCGGTCGGGATCGTCGAAGGTGATCCAGGCGATCCGATCGTCGTCGATCTCGAAAGACGGGCTGGAGCTGCGTGCCATGGGACCGGGGTGTGAGAGGTTCGCCGTTGCATCGGCCCGGGCGAAGCCCGCGCCGCGCGAGCCCTCGCCTCTACTGAGAATACGACGAGGAGGCACAAAAGGAAGCCGCCCGGACGCGTGAGGCGCCCGGGCGGCCCGGAGCTCGACGGGGACGCCGCAGGACGGCTACAGCTTGACGCGCTCTTCGGCGTTCTCGCGCGTGAGACGGATCGTGGTGGGCTCGCCACTCTCCACCGTGATCATCTCGTTCCAGTAGAGCTCGGTATAGGGAAGCTCGTACCGGGCGTGGACCCAGTAGTCACCGGGCTCCACCATCAGGTTGCCGCGAGCCACGCCGCTGGCGTCGGTGGTGTCCACCGCCCAGTCCAGACCCGTGGCCCGCTGCTTGGCGGCGAAGACCTCGCCCACGCCCGCGAAGGCGTCGTCGGCCCAGTTCTCCCGGAGGATCCGGATGGAGTCCGACTCCCGGATCGTGCCCTGCTGGAGGGAGTCGAAGACCTGAAACGTCTCCTCCCTGGCTGCATCCGCTGCGCCAAGCTGACTCTCCCAATCCTGCCATTCGCGGAAGAGCGCCACGTATGCCGCTTCACCTCGGGAATACTGCTCCATCGCCTCGGTGAGCGTCTGGAGGGTGTCCCGGATGGTGCTCCACTCCCGGGTCGCCTCGTCCCAGGCGGCCTGAGCCTCCTGGACCGCTTCCCGACGGTCGATGAGATCCTGCGGGATCTCCGGCTCGGGCGTGCCGTACGCTGTTGCCATGGAGTCGAAGACGGCGTCGCGGTCGAAGGGGATGAGCTGGACCTCGACGTCGGAGAGAGGACGCATGATCGTGCCCTCTCCTTCGGGGTTGGGGACCTCGACCTCGATGGTCACCACGACTTCCGACGGCCCGCACGCCGCGGTGGCGAGCAGGAGACTGAAGACGAAGGGGAGGGACCTTCTCATAGATGGCTCCGTGAATCGTCGAATGTTCAACGCGAAACGTCCGAAGTTAGTGATGCCGAAAAATCGGATCAACCGCCTGAGCCGTTGTCCGTCCCACGGGTCGTACGTCGTGGCGAAGGCTGCGTTCCGGCGGCCCGCGCGGACCGCCAGGACCGGTCAGTTCCGCACGTGGTCCGGAAGGATGAAGCGCGACGGATCCTGGGCAACCCCGTTGACCTTCACCTCGTAGTGCAGGTTGGGCGCCGTGGTGATCCCCGTACTCCCCACCTGGGCGATGACGTCTCCACGGGTCACCTCGTCGCCCACCTGGGCGATGAGCTTGGAGGCGTGCCCATACAGCGTGGTGAAGCCATACCCGTGGTCGATCTCGATGGTCAGTCCGTATCCGACGACCCAGCCCGAACGCACGACACGTCCCTTGGCGGCCGCCATGATGGGGGTTCCCGAGGGCGCCGAGATGTCGACCCCCTCGTGGGGAAGCGGTCGGTTGTGGACCGGGTGCATCCTCGACTGGGAGAACCGACTGCTGAGCCAGCCTTCGGTAGGCAGGATGGAGGGAGTGGACTCCAGCAGATTCCGGTGGGCCAGCACCGAGTCCGTGGCCTCCTCGAGACTCTCCGAGAGAAGACGGGCTCTTCGCTCGAGTGCGGCCAGGTCGTACCCCGTGGCGAAGATCCGCTTGGTGGTCACCGGGTCCGTGGACCAGAGCGGTGATGCTTCAGGCATGCCGAGACCCGGACCGCCGACGCCCGCCTGCATCACCTCGGGATCGATGATCTCGAGTCCCGCGAGGTTCCGGAAATGGGCGTCGTTCTCCGCCACCCGGTCCAGGGTACGCTCGAGATCGTCGATCCTGGACTGGAAGTCGGTGAGCTCTTCTTCCAGCGTCTGGTTGCGGGCCTCGAGACTGCGGGCCTCTAGCCGATGAAGCCCGTCGCCGAGAAGGATGACCGTGCTCGCGACGAAGGCGAGGGTGGCGACGACGGCGGCACCCGCCAGCACCCTGAGGGCGCGCGGCGAGAGACTGTACTGTCGGACCGGGTCGTCCTCTCCCCTGACGACGAGGAACGTCCACCTGTCTCCGGACATAAAGCGAGCCTGTTCGCTTGAAGAGTCATGGTCTCGGGCTTCGGTACGCTGGGGGGAGTGCGGACCCGGAGCCGGAACGTGCGCAACGGCTCGACAATGGGGCCAATTAAAAACCTACCGGCCGCGGGAAAGGGAAGTCAATGGCTTTCGGGACCTATTCGTGAAGAATGGTGCGAGCCTCAGTCCCCGGCGTCCGTCGCCCATGAGGGCTCCACCTTCGGAAAGAGGGGAGGACCCTTCGAGGTGCCTCGCCCCGCCGCTTCCATCGCCACCGCCTCGTCGAGGGTGGGGACGTCGTCGAGACCCAATAGCCCGGCGAGCTGCAGCATGCTCTCGGGGGCCACCGGCTTGAAAAGGGCCAGGAGGACGGTGAGCGCCCGCACCAGGGTCGACAGGGTCTCGTCGAGCTCGTCTCCCTCGTCCGGACGCTTCGCCTGGCTCCATGGAGCCCGCTCCTCCACGTACACGTTCGCGGCCCGGGCCAGATCCATGGCCGCGGCCATGGCCTCGTGCAGCTTGTACCGCGTCAGTTCGCTCCGGACGGCGGCGACGGTCTCGTCGATCTCACGATCCAGCCCCGTGCCGGACGCGTCGGGCACGCGCCCGTCCCGATACTTCACGATCATCGCCGTGGTACGGCTGGCCAGATTCCCCAGCACGTTGGCCAGCTCCTCGTAGCGGGTGAGGAAGCGCTCGGGCGTGTACGATGCATCCGCCCCCGTGGGCATCTCCCGGATGAGATACCAGCGGACCGCGTCCGTGCCGAACTCCTCGCCGAGGGCCAGAGGATCGATGACGTTGCCCAGCGACTTCGACATCTTCGTCTCTCCCACGACCCACCACCCGTGGGCCAGGATCCGGCGTGGCAGAGGCAGGCCCACGCCCAGCAGGAGGGTCGGCCAGTAGACCGCGTGAGTGGTGAGGATGTCCTTGCCGATGACATGCATGTCCGCTGGCCACCACGACCCGGAGACGTCGTCGAATCCCTGGTCGCCTTCCGGGGCAGAGGGATCGATGGCCCCCGACGCCGTCAGGTAGTTGATGAGCGCGTCCACCCACACGTACGCCACGTGGTCGGGATCGAACGGTAGCTCGATGCCCCAGGAGACTCGCGTCTTCGGGCGGGAGATGGAGAGGTCGCCCAGGGGCTGTCGGAGGAATCCCAGGATCTCGTTGCGTCGGATCTCGGGCACGATCCAGTCGGGGTTCTCCTCGATGTGCCGCACCAGCGCATCCTGATAGGCGCCCATCCGGAAGAAGTAGTTGATCTCCTCAAGATAGGTCACCGCTCGGCCGCAGTCCGGACAGGTCTCTTCCGGGCCGAGATCCTTCTCCGTCCAGTAGCGCTCCTCGTGGATGCAGTACCAGCCGGTGTAGGTGCCCTCGTAGATCTGATCCCGATCCCACAGGCGCTGGAGGAAGGCCCGGACGACCGCCTTGTGCTCCTCCTCGGTGGTCCGGATGAAACGGTCGTGGGAGATGGCCAGCCGCTGCCAGGCCGACTGAAAGCGCTGCGCCATCGTGTCGCAGAGCTCCATCGGCGTCATGCCGCGAATCTCCGCCTCCTGCTGGATCTTCGGACCGTGCTCGTCCGTACCGGTGAGGAAGAGGACCTCCCGCCCCTCCTGGCGGGCGAAGCGGGCCAGGACGTCGGTAAGGATGGTCGTGTAGGCGTGGCCGATGTGTGGCTCGCCCGAAGCGTAGTAGATGGGCGTGGTCAGGTACGTCCGGTTGGACGCGCTCACTCCTCATCTCCGCGGTCGTCTCGGCGCTCCGATCCGCCCCGGAGGCCC
>JAWVZK010000209.1:0-5154 GCA_033722275.1 Longimicrobiales bacterium
CGCGATGCCCGTCTCGAAGTTCTCGATGGGGAACCACTCGTTCGGGGCGTGGAGATTGCATCCCGGGAGGGCGAACCCCACCAGGAGCGCAGGCGCGTCCAGCTTCTCCTCGAAGTCCACGACGATGGGGATGGAGCCGCCTTCTCCCTGGAGGACGGGCTCGACGCCGAAGGACTCCCGGAGGGCCTCTCGGGCGGCGTCGACGAGCCGCCCGTCCAGGCGGGCCCGCCAGGGACGGCCACCGTGGAGCTCCCGCACCTCCACCCTCACCCCCTCCGGGGCGACCCTCCTCAGATGGGCCTCGACCAGCTCCCTGACCCTGGCCGGGGTCTGGTCCGGCACGAGTCGAAAGCTGACCTTCGCCATGGCCTGGTTGGGAAGCACGGTCTTGGCGCCCTCGCCCGTGTAGCCTGCCAGGAGTCCGTTCACGTCGCACGTGGGGCGGATCCAGAGCCGTTCCAGCGTGCTCCACCCCGCTTCGCCGGAGAGTGCGTCCACCTCGAGCTCCTCCCGGTAGGCGGCCTCGTCGAAGGGCAGGGAGCGGATCTGGTCGCGGGTCTCCTGGTCCCACTCCACGACGTCGTCGTAGAATCCGGGCACGGCCACCCGCCCCTGTGCGTCGTGGAGGGACGCGACGAGGACGGCCAGGGCGTTGGCCGGGTTGGCGACGGTGCCGCCGAACTGCCCCGAGTGGAGATCGCTGCGCGCCCCCTTCACGTGGACCTCCAGGTAGGCGAGGCCTCGGAGACTGAACAGGATGGAGGGCAGGCCTTCCTGGAACATGTTCGAGTCGGAGATGACCACCGCGTCGCAGGCCAGCAGCTCGCGGTGTGCCTCGACGAAGGGGACCAGGTTCTCCGAGCCCACCTCCTCCTCGCCCTCGGCGAGCACGACCACGTTCACGGGCAGGGACTCCTTTGTCGCCATGAAGGCCTCCAGCGCCTTCACGTGCATGTAGAGCTGTCCCTTGTCGTCTGCCGAGCCCCGGGCGTAGATGCGGCCTTCCCTCTCCGTGGGCTCGAAGGGGGGCGAGCTCCACTCGTCCAGGGGCTCCGGCGGCTGGACGTCGTAGTGTCCGTATACCAGTACGGTGGGCGCCTCCGGTCCCGCCTGGCGAGACTCCCCGATCACGATGGCGTGTCCGTCGGTCTCGTGAAGCGAGGCCTCCAGACCCGCTTCCTTCAGTCGTCCGGCCAACCACTGGGCGGCCTGGCGGGTGTCCCCGTCGTGCTCGGACTTGGCACTGACGGACGGAATCCGCAGGAAGTCGTAGAGCTCGGACCGGAAGCGGTCGAGGTTCCCTTCGACGAAGCGCAGCGCGTCGGACACGCGTGAGGCCCTGCGTCAGATCAGCGTCCTGAGACCCCAGCGGTAGATGAAGGTCATGAGGACGGCGAGGAACGCGGCGCCCCCCATCCCGCCGGCGCTCAGAGCGATGGGCTCGTAGAGATGGAAGAGACCGACGCCGAGCATGCCCCCGACGAGGGCACCGAACGCCCCCAGCACGGCGATGATCTGCGCATGGCCGGGCTGCTCCTCGGGACGGCTGATAACCACGCGCATCCCCAGTCCGATGGCGGCGCCCATGACGAGCCAGAAGGCGATGCCGATCCAGTTCTGCATATCGATAACGAGGTTCGGGTCGTTCGTCGTGCTCGGATGAGCGGAAAAGTTATTCGAAGTCCGGGAAGCGAGCCACCCTCGGGGTCGTTTGACGGACCCGTTCGCCTCTTGTCCATTGAGGGGTCATGGCCGACGAGATCATCGACTTGACCCGCTACCTGAAGCGGGAGCCCGCGTCGGAGCTTCCTCGGGGCACGATGTCGCTCTGGGGTGCGGACGACGGGGGACGTTCCCGCTTCGCCCTGCCCCTCTGGCGGCTCATCTACCTGGCCCGTGCGGAGCGGGCCGTCATCTCGTGGGCCGATGCCGCGCGGCAGGGCGACCTGACGCCTTTCATCGCGCTTGACGTGGCCGCGGATCCGGCACGGCTCCACGTCGATCCCGCGCGGGTCCCCCGCTTCCGACCCGAAGAGGGCCCGTCGTTGGTCGACCTGGTCGACGAGGGCCTGGTGATCTACCTGGGGTCGAGGGCAGGCCGCATCTGGACGCTGGTGATCGACGGGGGGACCGATCGCGAAGAGGTGCTGGCCCCTTCGAGTCGTGAGGACGTCCTCTTCCTCGCCGGCGAGTGCGCCGGCCTGCTCTTCCTCCGCGACATGGCGGACGACGGAAAGGGTTTCTGACCCGGCCGTTGCGGGCGCGAAGCGTCGTTCAGCCCGTGCCCCGGTCCTTCATGCGCCGCTTGAGCTCGGCCAGCGCCGCATCGACGTCCAACGCCTCCTGGCTCTCCTCCGGCTCGACGCGGTAGTCGGGCCCGTCGTCGTCGAAGTCCAGCTCCGAAAAGGCCTCGGCCGCTTGCGCCGGGGCCTCGGACCCCTCGATCTCGTCGGCCATGCGGTCCAGCTCGTCGAAGAGGTCGTTGGCTGCCGAGAGCGTGTCGCGAGCGCTGGCCCGCCCTGTCGTGGCCCGCAGCGATTCCCGCTTCTTCTTCGCTTCCTCGAACTGGACGTACATGCCCTGGAGCGTCTCCCGGCGGAAGTCGAGCTCCTCCTGGAGCGCCGAGACCTTCTTACGCAGGACCTCCCGATGGCTCTCCACCTTGGACGCGTACTCCGAGGCGAGCTCCACCGTCTCGGCGTCGTCGATGTCGCGAGCCATGGACTCGCGACGACGGGCCGTGGCCGCTTCCCCGGAAAGGCGTTCGATCTGCTGCTTCGCTTTCGCGATCTGCTCCTCGAGGCCCGCGACCGCGGCCTTCTCGTCGACGATCTCGTTGCGCATGCCGACCAGAAGCTTGTCGGCCGCGTCCGAGACCTGATCCCGGTTCAACTCCTTGTTGAAGTTGTCCAGCGCCTCTTTGAAGGCGTTCCTCAGGTCTTCGAACATGACGGCCGAAGCCTCTGGTCGGCGCGGGCCCAGCCCTAGTTCAGGAAGGGCTCGATCCGCTGGGCGAACGAGTTGCGCGCGCGGTGGAGTCGGCTCTTCACCGTCCCGAGGTTCACCCCGGTGATCTCCGAGATCTCCTCGTAACTCTTCCCCTCGAGCTCGCGCAGGCGGAAGACGAGACGATGGTGCTCCGGAAGGGTCTGGACGGTGTCCTCCACGAGTCGCTGCAGATACCGCTTGCGGTATAGATCGTCGGGCTTCATCGACAGATCCTCGAACTGGATGGGACGATGATCGTCGTCCCAGTTCCCCGTCAGCTTCTGGAACAGGACCAGGGGGCTGCGGGAGCGGTTCCTCAGCTCGTTCTTCGAGAGGTTCCCTGCGATGGTGTAGACCCACGTCGAGAACTTCTTCGTGGTATCGAAGCGGTGGAGATGGCGGGTGACCCTGATGAAGGCCTCCTGGACGAGGTCCTGGGCACGGTCGGGGTCCCCGGTCTTTCTTGTGATGAAGTGGACCAGACGGTCCCGATAACGGTCGTACAGACGCTGGAAGGCGCCCGGACGACCTTCGAGATGCGCGGTTACGAGCTCCTCGTCGGTCAGATCCTCGAGAGGACGATCGGCGAGGGTCTGGCTCACGGTCTCAGGATTTGCGTTGACCATAGGTCACCTATGTCCGAGTTGTCGGGAGCCAAGCGGTACAGATCCGAAAAACTTGACCTGTAAGATGTTCGAAGTCGTCGAAGCGTACAAGGCGTGTTGGAGCGATCACTATACACGTATGGGCCTTTGCTCGACACCCACCAGGGACCCCCCCTCCGAGAAATCGCCGTACAGGGCGTGCTCCGGCGGCGGGATCCGGTCTCTGGACTTCAGCGCCTCCTCCGCTGCGTCTTCCATCTCCCGGGTCACCTCCGTGTCGATGCGATCCAGCGTCTCCTGGTCGACCTCCCGGCCGAGCAGGTACGCTTCGAAGAGGCCGATGGGATCCCGTCGGCCCCAGCGCTCGAAGAGCTCTGCGGGGAAGGTCTCCCGGGCCTCGCGCTCGTCGTGGGTCGCGTGGCCGCCCATCCGGAAGGTGTCGGCCACGATCACCGCTGGCCCGGATCCCGCGCGACACCGTTCCACGGCGATCCGGGTGGCCGCGTAGACGTCCAGGACGTTGTTGCCGTCGCAGCTCCACGAATCGATGCCGTACATGGCCGCCCAGGCGTGGAGGTCTCCCGCGCCGTGGACCTCCGCCGGAGTACCCAGCGCGACACGGTTGTTCTGGATGACGAAGACGGCGGGGAGGCTCTGGACCGCGGCGAAGTTCATCCCCTCGTGGCAGGCCGCCGTCTTCGTGGCGCCGTCGCCCACCCACGTGAGCGCCACCCGATCCTCCCGTCGGTTGCGGAAGGAGAGCGCCACGCCGGCGACCACCGTGACGCTGGTGCCCATGTGGCTGATGGGCTGGATGATCCCGGAGGCCAGGTCGCCGATGTGCAGGTCCCGTCCCTCGCTGGGCGAGTCGGACGTGGCCAGGTAGCCCCGGAACATGTCCGCCAGGGGCATTCCCATCATGTGGAGCGCGCCGGCGTTCCGGATCATGGGCGAGACGACGTCACGGTCCGGATCGAGGGCTCTCACGTTCCCCACCGTGACCGCCTCCTCTCCCGTCCCCAGCCAGGCCTTCGAGATGACCCCGGTCCGAACCCAGCGCTTCAGTCCGATGTCGTGGAGACGGGTTCGCAGGAGATCGCGATAGATGGACAGGAGCTCCGGGCGCGTCAGGTCCTCGACGATCTCCGCGCGAGCCCGATCCCCCCTCAGCTTCGCGCCGAACGCGTCCACCAGCGCCGGATCCGGAGACCAGTCCACGTACTCCGGGGGGTCGAAGGCCGGGTAGCGCCTCATCGGAAAATCCCTCGCGTGAACGCCGTGCATGCCATGGCTCGAATATAGAAGCGGGGGGAAGGGCCCCGCCCCGCCCCCGAAAACCCGTCGCACGTCGGTGTCCCGGGCCATGCGTTGCTCGTAGCGCGCGCCCGTTCGACATTAGGTCGCCTCCACCCCCCAATCAGTGAGGAGCCTTGTCGGATCCCATTCCCGCAGACCCATCCGCCGACGTACGACGCGTCCAGGCCGTCGTCGCCCTCCGGGTGTTGGAGACCATGCGGGACATGGACCTCCCGCTCGAGCTCCTGGAGGACGAGAACCCCAC
>JAWVZK010000210.1:0-5152 GCA_033722275.1 Longimicrobiales bacterium
CGGGAGCCCCACCCGCTGGATGTTGTCGTACATGGCCTCGGCCACCGGGCGGTTGAAGTGTCCCGGCCACGCCGATCCCACGATGCGGACCTCCTGGAGGGTCGTCCCCGTCATCATCGCCGCGCCCCGGGCCACCGAGTCCCCGATGGCGAAGAGGTCTCGGATCTGGGGATAGTTCTTCTCGCGGAAGTAGAACCAGACCGTCGCCTCCGACGGCACCACGTTGGGCTGGTCCCCGCCGTCGTAGATCACCGAGTGGGAGCGGTGCTGGGTCCTCAGGTGCTCCCGACGGAAGTTCCACCCCACCTCCATGAGGTTGGCGGCATCGGCTGCGCTCCTGCCCTGCCAGGGCCGACCGCCGGCGTGGGCGGCCGATCCCTGGAAGGTGAACATGGCCGAAACCAGCCCGGTGCCCGGCGTGATGCCCCAGCTCGTGGAGAGGTTGGAGCCGACGTGGGCGTAGAGGACCACGTCCACGTCGTCGAAGACGCCGGCGCGAACGTAGTGGGCCTTCGTGCCCAGGAGCTCCTCGGCGACGCCGGGCCAGATCTGGATCGTCCCTTCCAGCCCCTCCCGCTCCATGAGGTCCTTCACCGCCAGCGCCGCGGTGATCTGGACGGCCATGCCCGCGTTATGGCCCTCGCCGTGTCCCGGGGCGCCTTCCACCATGGGCATATGGCACGCCACACCTGGCATCTGCGATGCCTTGGGGATGTTGTCGAGGTCCGTGCCCAGGGAGATCTTCGGCTCGCCCTCGCCCCAGGTGGCCACCCACGCCGTGGGGATGCCCGCCACTCCCTCCTCCACGGTGAAGCCGTTCTCCCTGAGGAGGTCCACCAGGTACCGGGAGGTCTCGAACTCCTGGAAGCCCAGCTCGGCGAAGCTGAAGATCTGGTCCACCATGTCGGCCGTGAGCTCCTCGCGAGCCTGGATGTCCTCCGCCAGCCATGCCTTCCAGGCGTCGAGCTCGGACGGCGTCTGGCCGTGGGTGGGAGCTGCGGACAGGACGAGGGCCCAGAGCACCGTGAGCGCAGCCGCAGCGAAGCGTCGCCCGACCAGGAGCAGGCGTGCGGGTGAAAAGGTCGGGGGGAAGGCGTCGGCGTGGCGCATGGCTTCGTCTCCAGTGGGGTGTCCGCTGGCGACAACATGGGCGGGCCGACGCGGCGAAGCGAGGGCGCAGCCGCCCGAGATCATCCGCCGTTGGCGATCCGCTCGAGGATCGGGAGGTGCGCTTCCCCGTCACGGCCTCGACACCGCGGGGGCCCCTCCGCTACGATCCCACGTGCAAGAAGCCGAATCACCCGGAAGCCGATCATGTCCCTCACCTCCAAGCAGCGCGCCCATCTCCGCAAGCTGGCCCACCACCTGAAGCCGGTGGTCCTCGTGGGTACCGACGGCGTGACGCCACCCGTCCTCGACTCCATCCTCGACGCCTTCAACACCCGCGAGCTGCTGAAGGTGAAGCTCCAGGAGTCGGCCCCGCTGGACGTGCGGGAGGCGGCCGACACCATCGCCCGCCAGCTCGACGGGGTCCACGCCGTCCAGACCATCGGCCGGACGGCTGTCCTCTACCGTCCCGATCCCGACGAGCCGGAGATCGAGCTGCCCCGCTGACCGACCGACATGTCCCGCGCCTTCGTCAAGGAAGACGATCACGAGCCGGAGCCGGACTACCGGCTCCCCGACCCCGACTCGGACTACTATCCCGAGGCCGCGGCGTGGGCGCTGATCCAGGGCGCCGACGCCGGCGATTCCCGGAGCGCCGAGCACGCCACCGGCTACCGCTGGGGGGATTCCGCCCTCCGCGAGCCCATGGAGGCGATCCTGGAGCGGGCCGAGGAGGAGGGGCAGGACCGGGTGGCCCAGCTGGCGCGGCGCTTCCTGAGAGCAGCGCGGAAATAGACGTCCGTCCCCGGCGCCGACTCCAGAGCGAGAGGCCCGTGTCTCCCACCGTCGCGGAAGATCCGTCAGACGTCGCGGAAGGCCGGCTCCTCCCTACCTCTCCACCGCCGCCTCGGCTCCAAGCCGCTCGACGAGCTCGAGCAGAGGGAGCGACGAGTCGCAGCCCGGCGTCCTCCCCGTGCCAGTTCTCCGCGGCTCAGAGGCCACTCGCGACCCACCGATTTCCTGGCCATTATGGGTCGCATGATCGACGATGATCCCGTCCTCCGCCTGAAGGAGGCCCTGCAGGGCCGTTACGAAATCCTGCGCGAGCTGGGTGAGGGAGGGATGGCGACGGTCTATCTCGTGCGCGACGAGAAGCACAATCGAAACGTGGCGCTGAAGGTGCTGAAGCCCGACCTCGCCGCCGCCGTCGGAGCGGAGCGTTTCCTCGCCGAGATCGAGACGACGGCCAACCTTCAGCACCCCGACATCCTCCCGCTTTTCGACTCGGGAGAGGCGAACGGCCTCCTCTACTACGTCATGCCGTTCGTGGAGGGGGAAAGTCTGAGAGAGCGGCTGGACCGCGAGCATCAGCTGCCGGTGGAGGAGGCGACCGGCATCGCGAAGACCGTGGCGGAAGCACTGGACTACGCGCACCGGGCCGGGGTCATCCACCGGGACATCAAGCCCGCCAACGTCCTGCTCGTGGAGGGCAAGCCGGTCCTGTCCGATTTCGGGATCGCGATGGCTGCGGGAGCGGCGCGGGGCGAGGGTCTGACCGAGGCGGGATCGAGCCTCGGGACCCCCCGATACATGAGCCCGGAGCAGGCGACAGGGGACTCGTACGTAGGCCCGTCCACGGACGTGTACTCCCTCGGCTGCGTGCTCTACGAGATGCTGACGGGCGAGCCCCCGTTCACGGGCACGACCCCGCAGGCCGTGCTCGGTCGTATTGTAACGACGGTCCCCGATCCCGTGACCGCGCATCGGAGGACGGTTCCGCCCAACGTCGAGTCGGCAATCGAGCGGGCCTTGGAGAAGGTGCCGGCGGACCGTTTCGCCCGGGCGTCGGATTTCGCTCGCGCCCTCGACGATCCCGGCTTCCGGCACGGACGTACGGAGAGGGAGACGGCTGCCAGAGGTGTGGCGTTCTGGAAGCCTGCAGCCGTGATCGCGAGTGCCCTCGCAGTCGCCTTCGCCGCCACGGCCGGCTGGATGGCGCAGCGGAACGGAAGCCCGCGTAGCGTGCAGCGCTTCCCCCTGGCCCTCGCCCTCGACGCCCGGGCGCTGTCCATCATGCCGGACGGATCGGGTATCGTATTCTCCGAGGGGGGCCAGCTCCAGGTCCGACTCTGGGAGGATGCTCAGACGATTCCCGTCGCTGGTGCCACAGGGGAGCTCTTCGAGTACACTTCGGATGTCTCACCAGACGGGGCGGACGTGGCCTTCGTCGTCGACGGTACCCTTCGAGTCGCTTCCCTTGCGGGCGGCCGCGCCCGCGAGCTGGCAGGATCCGCGTACTGCTGCCCCACCTGGAGCAAAGACGGCTTCGTCTACTATTCCGACGCAGCCAGGAGCATCCGCCGTGTCCGCTCATCGGGCGGGGCCCCGGAGATGGTCCTTCAACGAGATCTCGATCACGAGGCGGCCCTCCTCCACTTCCGGCCGCTCCCGGAGGAAGGAATCGCCCTACTCACGGTCATGCGCGGCGGGGACTTCGTCATCGAGGCTCAGCGGCTTTCGACCGGACAGCGCACGGCGGTGACGTCGGGGATGCGGGCCGACCTCACCCCCACGGGCCACCTGGTGTTCGCCTCGTCGGAGGGCCGGATATTGGCGGCCGGCCTGGACCTGGAGGCGCTTCAGCTCACCTCCGACCCCATCTCCCTCGTCGACGACCTCCTCGTGGCGAATGACGTGCCGATGTTCGATCTGTCCCCTGACGGCGACCTGATCTACCACTCCGGATCACCCACTGCGGGCACCCACGAGTTCGTCTGGCTCTCCAGGGATGGAACGGTGTCGCCCGCGCATGAGGCGCTGAGATTCATACCCAATACGCCGGGCGGCCAGAACCTGGGTTGGGCGATTTCGCCGGAGGGCGACCGGGTAGCGTTCCAACGGATGGACAACGGGAACGTCGACATCTGGGTCGTGGAGCTGCCGGCTGCCTCGCCAACCCGCCTCACCTACCACCCCAACTCCGACATCCTCCCGGGCTGGCTACCGGACGGCTCACGGGTGACGTTCTCCGCCTCGCGAAACGTGGCGGATGGAAACGGCGACCACCTGGTATGGTCTCTGAGCTCGGCTCGACCCGACGGCACCGGAGAGCCCGAGCTCATCCTCGCCCATGACCGGGTCGGCGGCTCCGGGGTGCTCCAGCACGACTGGAGCCCCGGCGCCCAGTCGGTCGTGCTCCGCAGCGGTGGCCCGGAGCCGGATCTCTTCATCGGTCGGTTCGGAGCCGAAGGAGTCGAGATCGACACTCTCCTGGCGACCCCTTTCGCGGAGCTGGCGCCCGTGGTCTCACCCGACGGACGGTGGTTGGCGTACGAATCGAACGAAGGCAACCGCCAGGAGATCCACATCCGTCCCTTTCCCGAGGCGGGATCCCGGCGGTGGGTGATGGGCGCCGGCAACTCGCCTAGATGGTCCCGGGATGGTGGCGAGGTCTACTTCGTCGATTTCGAGCGTCGGGAGATGCGCGCGGCGGCCTTCCGGTCGACGGGGGCCGACCCGCGGCCGGGTCCGGTCGTCACCCTGTTCGCCATTCCGCCGAGCATCGTGCTCCAGCCCCGCGGAATGGGGCGGCTGTTCGACGTGGATCGCGACGGGCGATTCCTGATGCTTCGGGAGACCGAGGTCGTGCAGCCGTCGGAGCCCGTCGTCCTCGTCCGGAATCTCTTCCACGAGCTGGAGCGCCGGGAAGGTCCATGATGGTCGCCGATGCTGGAAAAGCGACAGGGCTCGGAGCCGTCGACACCGGGTGAGCGAGTCGGAGCGGACGCGCCAGCTCCCATCGGCTCACTCGACGGCCGCCGGACGCGGACCGTGCACAGCTGCAGGACCCCTACCCTCCACCACCGCCTCGGCCTCCATCTCCACCAGGTAGCCGTCACCGATGAGGCCGGCCTGCACCAGCGTGTTCGCCGGCTGGAGGTGGCCGAGCCGGGCGCCGTGGACGCGGGACACCGCCTCCGCCACGTCCGGGTCCGCGACGTAGATCCGGGTCCGGACGATGTCGTCCACGGTCCCGCCCAGCGAC
>JAWVZK010000211.1:0-5130 GCA_033722275.1 Longimicrobiales bacterium
CGACTCCGTGGCGGGGAACGCTGGGTTCTTTCACAGAGGACGGACCGCGGCTCCGACCCGGGCGATCCGATCGTGGCCCATCCAACATGACGCCAGCCGGTGGGATAGATGAAGTCCCTTTCATCGATCGTGGATCAGGGCCTCCCACCAGGCCACGTTGTCCAGATACCAGTGGATCGTCCGTTCCAGCCCCTCGGCCAGCAGAACCCGCGGCTCGTGCCCCAGCCGCGCCTCGATCTTGCTGGTGTCGATGGCATAGCGCCGGTCATGCCCGGGCCGATCCTCCACGAACGTAATCAAATCTCGTGCGTGCTCCCCTCGCGCCTGGGGAGCGTCGGGAAACGCGCTGAGGAGATCGGGGGACCCGCCCAGCACCCGGTCGGCCGCCGCGCAGAGGGCGTCGACCAGCTCGAGGTTCGACCGCTCGCACTTGCCGCCGACGTTGTATACCTCCCCTGAGCCGCCCGAGGTCAGCACCAGGTCGATGGCTCGACAGTGGTCTTCCACGAACAGCCAGTCACGAACGTTCTTCCCGTCGCCATACACCGGAAGGGGGAGCCCGCGGAGGATATTGACCAGGAAGAGCGGGATCAGCTTCTCCGGGAACTGATAGGGCCCGTAGTTGTTGGAGCAGTTCGTGGTGGTGACGTCCAGGCCGTACGTGTGGTGGTAGGCCCGGACCAGGTGGTCGGAAGCCGCCTTCGAGGCCGAATAGGGAGAGTTGGGCGCGTACGGCGTGGTCTCGGAGAAGGCAGGATCGTCCCAGTGCAGGGATCCGTACACCTCGTCGGTGGAGATGTGGTGGAAACGATGCTCCCGGCCCGTTCCCCGGTCCAGCCATACGGCCTTGGCCGCCTTCAACAGCGCGTGTGTGCCCAGGACGTTCGTCTCCAGAAACGCGTCGGGTCCGGCGATGGAGCGATCGACGTGGCTCTCCGCCGCGAAGTGGACGATCGTATCGATGGCCTCGTCGACCATGAGATCCTCGACCAGGGATCGATTCCGGATGTCGTCGTGAACGAAACGGAACCCGTCGGCGTCCTCCAGTCCGGCCAGGCTCGCCCGGTTCCCTGCATAGGTGAGGGCGTCGAGAACCACGATTCCATCGTCCGGATGATGCTCCCGCCAGTACCGCACGAAGTTCACGCCGATGAAGCCGGCGCCCCCGGTCACGAGAAGCCTACGCATCGGACGTCACGCGCATAGCTCGGCCTCGCGAAGGCTCGGCGCCGTGGCGTCTTTCTCCGAGACCCTGGGCGGGGCGCCTTCCAGCGGCCACTCGATCCCGATCTCGGGGTCGTCCCATCTCAGCGACCGATCGTGTTCGGGCAGGTAGATCTCGGTGCATTTGTAGAGCACGTGAGAGGCGTCCCGGAGCGCCAGGAAGCCGTGGGCGAAGCCCGGCGGGATCCAGAGTTGCCGGTGGTTCTCTTCCGAGAGACGGACGCCCACCCACGTCCCGAACGTGGGCGACGAGCGGCGGATGTCGACGGCAACGTCGAAGATCTCGCCCACGGGGCAGCGGACCAGCTTGCCCTGCGGCCGGACGACCTGATAGTGCAGCCCTCGGAGCGTGCCCGCAGTCGAGCGCGAGTGGTTGTCCTGCACGAACTCCACGTCGAGTCCGGCTTCCGCGAATTTCTCCGCGTGCCAGACCTCCATGAAGAAGCCCCGGTCGTCGGAGAAGACCGTCGGCTCGACGATCTTGACCTCCGGCAGCGCCGTCTCGACGAGCTTCACCGGACCCCCCGCCTCAGCAGATCCTTCAGATACCGGCCGTACCCGCTCTTCATGAGCGGCTCGGCCAGTCGCTCGAGCTGCTCCTCGTCGATGAATCCCATCCGGTACGCGACCTCTTCCACGCACGCCACCTTCAGCCCCTGACGCTCCTCGATGACACGTACGTACTCCCCGGCGTCGAGGAGCGAGGCGTGCGTGCCGGTATCGAGCCACGCGAAGCCCCGCCCAAGCGTCTCGACATTCAACCGGCCGGCGTCGAGATAGCGACGATTCACGTCGGTGATCTCCAGCTCGCCCCGGCTCGAGCGGGGGATCGACCTCGCGATCTCCACGACCTCCGGGTCGTAGAAGTACAGGCCCGTGACGGCGTAATTCGACTTGGGCTCCGCCGGCTTCTCCTCGATGTCGACGGCACGGCCCTCGTCGTCGAAGCTGACCACGCCGTACCGCTCGGGGTCCGAGACGAAATACCCGAAGACGGTCGCGCCCTCGGGGCGGCGCGCCGCTCGCTGCAGCAGCTCGGGCAGGCCGTGTCCATAGAAGATGTTGTCGCCCAGGACGAGCGCGGAGTCCCGCCCGTCGATGAAGTCCTCCCCGATGAGGAAGGCTTCCGCCAATCCTCCGGGAGAAGGCTGGACCGCGTAGGAGATGGCGAGGCCCAGCCCACTTCCGTCGCCCAGGAGCCGCTGGAACTGGGACTGGTCCTCGGGCGTCGTGATGACGAGCACGTCCTGGATGCCCGCCAACATGAGGACCGACAGCGGATAGTAGATCATGGGTTTGTCGAACACGGGCATCAGCTGCTTCGACACGGAGCGGGTCAGGGGATACAGACGGGTGCCCGAGCCTCCGGCCAGGATGATTCCCTTTCTGGAACGCATCTTCCCTTGCTCCCTGTAGATGCTCACCCACGCCAGGCGATGGATTGCGATGGGACTCCAGCCCCACGATCGTTGCCTACGCAAGATGATGCCAACCCCTCCGTAGCATGAAGCCGAATCCAGCCGATCGTGGGGGAGCGGGGACGTGAGACGCCCCTGATCCTCCTCACGGATTCGAAGCTCTCCCCCAACTTCCGATCGTCCATGTCCGTTCTGGTCACCGGCGCCGCCGGCTTCATCGGGTCCCACACGGTCGACCATCTGCTCGCCCGCGGCGAGGAGGTGGTCGGCCTGGACAACTTCGACGATTTCTATCCCCGGAGCGTCAAGGAAGGGAATCTGGCGTCCGCGCGGGACCACGACCGGTTCACGTTCTTCGAGGGCGACATCCGGGACGCAGAGGCGCTGGGCCGTCTGCCCGACCACGTCGACACCATCGTGCACCTGGCCGCGAAGGCCGGCGTCCGACCGAGCATCGAGCGACCCGCGCTCTACGCGGACGTGAACCTCATGGGCACGACGCGGCTCCTCGAGCTGGCGAAGGCGCGCGAGGTGGGGAGCTTCGTGTTCGCCTCCTCCAGCTCGGTGTACGGGAACAACGACAAGATCCCCTTCTCCGAAAGCGACCCGGTGGACCACCCCATCTCCCCGTACGCGGCGACCAAGAAAGCCGGCGAGCTCCTCTGCCACGCGGCGGCCCACCTGGACGGGCTCACGATGCTCTGCCTGCGTTTCTTCACGGTGTATGGTCCCCGACAGCGGCCGGACCTGGCCATCCACAAGTTCGCGCGCCTCATGAGGGAAGTCGAGGCGATCCCCATGTTCGTGGACGGATCGACCTACAGGGACTACACCTACTTCACCGACGTCATGGACGGGGTGACCAAGGCCCTCGACTGGGTGCGGGCCCACGAGGGCCGCTACGAGGTCGTGAATCTCGGCGAGAGCCGGACCGTCTCCCTCTCCGAGATGATCCGGGTCCTGGGCGAAGAGCTGGGTGTGGAGCCCCGGATCGAGCGACTCCCCATGCAGCCCGGTGACGTCGATCGAACCTTCGCCGACATCGCGAAGGCGCGGGCGCTGCTGGGGTACGCGCCGAACGTGGAGTTCCGGGAGGGGGTCCGGAAGTTCGTCGGCTGGCTCGACTAGCGTCACGAGGAGCCGCCCCCGGGCGGCCGCGCTCTACTGGGCCGACTTCAGCTCGAAGAGCTGATCCCGCAGGAGCGCCGCCTTCTCGAAGTCCAGCGCCTCGGCGGCTTCGGCCATCTCCTTCTCCAGGATCTTCACGTACTCCTCGCGGTTGATCTCGTCGGCGTACGACTCCGGCGACTCGGCGACGGCGGCCGGGGCCTGCCGGGCGTCCGCCACCCGCGTGGCGAACTCGATCTCCTCGATGCTCTTGCGGATCGTCTCGGGGGTGATCCCGTGCTCCTCGTTGTGGGCGATCTGGATCTCCCGGCGCCGGTTCGTCTCGTCGATGCAGCGCCGCATGGAGTCCGTCACCCTGTGGGCGTACATGATGGCCTTGCCGCCGACGTTCCGCGCCGCGCGGCCCACGGTCTGGATGAGGGAGCGGGCGTCGCGGAGGAAGCCCTCCTTGTCGGCGTCGAGGATGGCCACCAGGGAGACCTCGGGCAGGTCGAGGCCCTCGCGGAGGAGGTTGATGCCTACCAGGACGTCGATCTTGCCCAGACGGAGCTGCCGCAGGATCGCCATGCGCTCGATGGTGTCCACCTCGGAGTGCATGTAGCGGACCCGCACGCCCACCGACTGGAGGTACTCCGAGAGGTCCTCGGCCATGCGCTTGGTGAGCGTCGTGACCAGGACCCGCTCCCCCGCCTTCTCCCGCTCCCGGATCTCCGCCAGGAGGTCGTCCACCTGGCCCTTCACCGGCCGCACCAGGATCTCCGGGTCGACGAGGCCCGTGGGCCGGATGATCTGCTCCACCACCACGCCCCCGGCCTGGGCCACCTCCCAGTCCCCCGGCGTCGCCGAAATGAAGAGCGCCTGGGGCACGATGTCCACCCACTCCTCGAACTTCAGCGGCCGGTTGTCCAGCGCCGAAGGGAGGCGGAAGCCGTGCTCGATGAGGACCGTCTTGCGGGCCCGATCGCCGTTGTACATCCCGTTGATCTGGGGGATGGAGACGTGGGACTCGTCCACCACGGTGAGGAAGTCGGCGGGGAAGTAGTCCAGGAGGCACGCGGGCCGCTCCCCCGGACGCCGTCCGCTGGTGTAGAGCGAGTAGTTCTCGATGCCCGGGCACGTCCCGATCTCCAGCATCATCTCGATGTCGAAGTTCGTGCGCTGCTCCAGACGCTGGGCCTCCAGGAGCCGCTCCTCGGCGCGGAACTTCGCGAGCTGATCCTCCAGCTCCTCCCGGATGGCGGGCATGCTCCTGGAGGCGCAGCGCCTGGAGCAGCGGACGAATTTCGACATCGAGATGATGCTGGAGATCGGCACCTGCCCCGGGATCGAGAACTACTCCCTCTACACCAGCGGCCGGCGC
>JAWVZK010000212.1:0-5123 GCA_033722275.1 Longimicrobiales bacterium
AGTCCGGCGTGATGCTCCAGTCGAAGCCACCCGACACGATGAAGCGGTTGACCTGCTCGTCGATGTTCGGCGAGAGAAAGATGTCGAGAGCCTCGTCGAGGGACGCGGCTCCGGAGAAGAAGAGCGCGTCGCCGACCTCGAAGGTCGTGAGCGGGTCGGCGATGGCCGTCCCGTTGAACAGGCGCTCGAACTGGCTCCGCGTGTAGTTCCCGGAGAAGTTGACCGTGAAGTCCTCACTGACGTTCGCCCGCAGCCCGCCGCGTACGGCGTAGATGCTGCTCTCGTTCTTGGGCTGAACGCCTTCCTCGTTCTGGACACGGCCGCTCACGTTGTACGTGACGCGATCGGATCCGCCGTTGACGGCCAGGTACTGGTTGAGCGCGAAGCCCGTCTGCCAGTAGTTGTCCTCCATGAACGTGGGCGAGGTCTCTCCCGACTCCACCAGGCTGGGGAAGGTCAGGGGAGTGTCGAACATGTACTTCAGCTCGGGCTGGTCCACCCCGTACTCCGACCGGAAGGTGAACCGAGGCGCACCCGGCGTGCCCTGCTTGGTGAAGATCTGGATGACGCCGGTTGCGGCGTCCGACCCGTACAGCGTCGAGGCGGCTCCACCCTTGGTGATCTCGATCCGCTCGATGTCGGAGGTCAGGAGATCGGCAAGGGCCGAGGACTGCTCACCCCCCGTGCCCGCGGCCGTCGCCTGCGAGTTGTCGACGCGCACGCCGTCCACGTAGATGACCGGCGTCTGGGATCCGAAGACCGACGACGCACCGCGGAAGTTGATGAGCGTCGCCGTGCCCGCCTGCGCCGACTGGGCGTTGACGGTGGCGCCCGCCACGCGCCCCTGCAGGAGCTGATCGACGGAGGTCACCGGGATCTCGGAGATCTCCTCGGCGCTGATGACGTCGACGGACGTGGAGAGCTTCCGCTTCTCCGTCTCCTGGCCGACGCCGGTGACGACGATACCGGTGAGGTTGATGGCGTCCTGGCTGAGGCGGAAGTCCGCCGTCGCCGTCCCACCGGAGGGGACGTTCACGACCTCCTCCTGCGTGGCGTAGCCGAGGATGGTCACCCGCACCGCCTGCTCGCCGGCGGGGATGCCGGCGACGCGGTAGGTTCCGTCGGCCTGGGTCAGGCCGCCGAGGCCGGTGCCGGGGACGGAGATCTGTGCGTTGGCTAAAGGTCTATTCGACTGGGCATCGACGACCCGTCCCATGACGGTGCCTGTCTGCGCCGAGACAAGATCGGCGGATGCCAAGAGAAGCGTCATCGCCATGGCAGCGATCGCCCCTGGAATCGAACCAGGTATGAGTCGCATGCTACCTCCCTGGGTAAAGGACTTTTCTACTGAAGTGTCGACCTGTGGGCGACACCCCTGGAATATATCCAAATAACTCCTTTTGCTGGTCCCCGGTTCCGTCCCCGGGGGGTCGGGACGGCCCACCGCTCGGGCCCAAGGCCCGTCTCCCGGCGGCGCGCCGGGCTCCCGGACGGACGGAGCTCGGATCGAGCTCCGGGCGGTCCCGCACGGGATTGTCGCCCGTTCAGCTGCCCCTCCACCGGATCGGACGGAATTGGAGCGATTCCGATCCCGTAGCGTATAAGGGAGGGCGAGGCGGCTTGCCTCCGTCGACGAGCCCTCCTCAAGTTCACGTCGCAGACGGATCTGCTCGTGCTCAGCGAGACGATCCCTGACCAGAAAGATCGCGATCACCCTCCCCGCACCGATGCAACCCTGCCGCCCCGTAGCCTCCCGCAGCTGGATCCGTGGAGCGCTGAGCCTCACCGTGGCCGCTGTGCTGGCGTCCGCGCCGTCCGCTTCCGAGGCTCAGAGGATCTCGGGGACGCTCCTCGATCTCGATACCGACCAGCCCATCCAGTTCGGCCTGGTGATGCTCTACGAGACCGACGGAGACTCCATCGCGCAGGCCATCAGCGACGCCCAGGGCCGCTTCAGCGTCACCTCTCCGGATCCGGGGAGCTTCTTCATGGTAGCCGCCGCGCTCGGCTACGAGGAGACGCGCGCGGGGATCTTCGAGCTGGGTCCAGGCGGCGAGATGCAGGTGGAGTACCGTCTCCCTTCGGAGCCCATCCCCATGGAGGCGATGCTGGTCTCGGTGGGAAGGCCCGTCGTCGACCATCACCTCGTACGCAACGGCTTCGTGAGGCGGCTGCAGCGGGGGGTCGGGAACTTCATCACGCCCTACGACATCGAGCGATCGCCGGCCCGGTCGACGGAAGCGCTCTTCGAGCGGATACCGAGCATGCGGGTCGGGACCGCACGGAGCGCGGTCGGGGGCCTCAATCTGCCCATGCCCCACCTGGGGGAGACCATCCAGTTCATGACTCCGGCGGGGCTGTGCAGCCCGAGGGTCTACGTGGACGGTCGTCCGGCCCGACTCGATCCCAGGTCGGGCGTGACATTGAGCCACCACGTTCCCATCACCGACGTGGAGGCCATCGAGGTCTATCAGCGGGCCGCCGAGATCCCGGTGGAGTACGCTCCGGGCACCCAGGATCTCTCGGACACCGAGCTCACCGGTTGCGGGATGATCCTGGTGTGGACGAAGCGTGGACCCGCCGCGGGGCAGCGTCCCCTCATGGGCCGGGGCGATCCAGGAGTGAGCGGCGTGTTCGGACTGCCGGAGGTGGACGAGGTCGGCCCTCCTCCCGTCCGTGGGGAGGCGATCCGGCTCGAGCTCACGCCCGAGGGTGCGGTCACCGGCGGCATCGACTCACCCTGGCGTGGCACCTTCCAGATGACGGACGGAGAGCGCCTGGTGGCCGTCGACGAGCGCACCGGGCGCCCGGTGGCCGTTCCCATAGAGTCGGTATCGGTGCTCCAGGTGTCCCGACGGAAGGGGGCCATCCACACGCTCTGGCGCGCCGGTCTCGGAGGAGCCCTCATCGGCATCGGGTCGTGGGGGTTCCTGGAGGTGCTGTGCTCGTTCGCATGCGGCGAGGCCGCGGGTCCCCAGACGGTGGGGCCGGCGGTGGCCGTGGGGCTCATCGGTGGCGGGCTCATCGGACTCCAGGGCCCGGGGATGCAGTGGGTCCGGACGTCGCCCTCGGAGCTGGCCGGAGACCGGGGGGCGGCCGGCGGCTCCGCGGGCGGCTCCGCCGAGGAGGACGTGGGCTTCCATGTGACACGGGGGCCGGTCGCCGGAAGCTTCGGTGTGGGGTGGCGCCTCTCCATCCGCTGAGCGGGCGCCTCCGAGTCCATCGTCTGAGCGGGTAGGCCTCTGGCGCCGTTCCACTCGCTGGCCTTGTCGGATACCGGTGGCGCGTAGGGGGCTCGGCGCGTCTTCGAGGACGCCGGTCGGAGCTGGCGAGGCCGGTCCGAGTCGGCCGGACACACGAACGCCGCCCCGGCGTCTCCACCGGCGCGGCGTCCGCGACGTACGCAACCGTCGCTAGTCCTGGGGTCCCTTGTGTAAAAATGAGTCTCCGACCTGGATTCCGCCTTCCGCTCGATGGCGGCGTGGCGTCGACCGGATCAGGGGGGACCGTTCATGTCATGTGTTGGCCCCGGCGCGTTCGACCGGTTGGCACGTCCCCGACGGTGCCTCACGGCCTCCGCGGGGTTGGTCCGTAAACGACGGCCATGTGGTTGTTCCACCCGAGCGGGTCATGAAGCGGCGACGCCGCGTCGGGGGAGGTATGTTGCCGGTGACTCTCTCGCTCCTTTCTCCAGTGACTCCACTGCCGCCTCCCTCCGACTGAGACGCTCATGAATCCCCTTTCGCGCGCGGCGAGTCGGCCGTTCCTGACACTCGCCCTCCTCCTCGGAACCGCGTTCCCGGCTCTCGGACAGGACCACGTCGCTCCCGAAGACGTGGGAATGTCGACGGAGCGATTGGAGCGTCTCACCACCGTGTGGGAAGGGTACGTGGAGTCGAGGGCGCTGCCCGGCGCGGTGATCCGGGTCCAGAGACGGGGCCACGTGGTGTACGAGCGGGCCTTCGGATACCGGGACATGGAAGCGGGGGACCGCCAGCAGACCGACGACATCTTCCGCATCGCCTCGCAGACCAAGGCCATCGTGAGCGCGGCGATCATGATCCTCCAGGAGGAGGGCAAGCTCGTCATCCAGGACCCGGTGGGCCTCCACCTTACCGAGTTCATGGAGACCACGGTCGCGGTGGAGGACGGGGACGGGGCGTACACGGTGGTCCCCGCCGAGCGCCCGGTGACGATCCGGGACCTCCTGACCCACACCGCCGGTGTGGGCTACGGCGGAGGGCTCCCGGAGGACAGGTGGGCGGAGGCGGGGATCCAGGGGTGGTACTTCGCGGACCGGGAGGAGCCCATCCGCGAGACGGTGCGGCGCATGGCCGACCTGCCCTTCCAGGCCCAGCCCGGAGAGCGCTTCGTCTACGGCTACTCCACGGACATCCTGGGCGCCGTGGTGGAGGTCGCGTCGGAGATGTCCCTCGACGCCTACCTCCGGAGCCGCATCTTCGAGCCTCTCGGCATGTCCGACACCCACTTCTACCTCCCGCGCTCCGAGCGGGATCGACTCGCCGTGGTGTATCGGGGCTCGCGGGACGGCCCTCTGGAGCGCTCCCCGGAGGGCAGAGGAATGCGCGGGCAGGGGCTCTACGTGGATGGACCGCGGTCCAGCTTCTCGGGTGGGGCCGGTCTCCTCTCCACGGCCCGGGACTACTCCCGCTTCCTCCAGGCCATCCTCGACGGTGGCGTGCTGGACGGCGTGCGCATCCTCTCGCCGAAGTCGGTGGAGATCATGACCGAGAACCACGTCGGTGACCTGCTCGGTCCGGGCGTGGGATTCGGACTCGGGTTCCAGGTGGTACGTGACCTGGGGGCACGAGGCACCCTGGGCTCGTCAGGAGAGTTCTCGTGGGGCGGCGCCTATCATTCCGTCTACTGGGGAGACTTCACCGAGGACCTGGTGGTGACGTACTTCACCCAGCTCCTTCCGGCACCAGCCCGCGACGATCACGCCAGGCTCAGGACGCTGGTGTACCAGGCCCTCACCGAGAGCTACGCAGAGCGCTGAGGCCCACCTGGATTCGGGGGAGCTCGGCGCTTGAGTTTCCTGATCACGGCTGTCATCGTGACGCAGCGGGAATCGTGCCTGACCAACCTCGACACCCATCGCC
>JAWVZK010000213.1:0-5110 GCA_033722275.1 Longimicrobiales bacterium
AGACCGGCCGCGAAGGTGACGCCGTGTCCCTCCGCGATTCCGACGTCGAAGTACCGATCGGGATGAGCGTCCAGGAACATGTCGGTGGAGGTCCCGTCGGGCATGGCGGCCGTGATCGCCACGATTCTGGGATCGGCATCGGCGAGCTCCACCAGCCCCTTGCCGAAGACCTTCTGATAGCGGGGCAAGCCCGCCGACTTCTTCCGGCCCTTTCCGGTGACCTTGTCGAAGGGTCCTGAAGCGTGCCACGTCCACGGATCGTCTTCGGCGTGCGTGAACCCCTTCCCCTTCTGCGTCAGCGCGTGGACCAGGATGGGTCCATCCATCTTCTTCACGCGCTCGAACGTGTCCACCAGCGCCTTGACGTCGTGTCCGTCCACCGGGCCGACGTACCGGAACCCCAGCTCCTCGAAGATGAGCCCGGGGGTGATGAGGTGCTTGAGGCTCTCCTCCATCCGGCCGGCGAGCTCCTCCATGACGTCTCCCACGGCCGTGGGGGTCCTGTGGAGGACCTCCTTCACGAGACCGCGCACGCGATTGTACGCAGGGTTCGTGATCATCCCGGTCAGGTATTTGTTCATGGCCCCCACGGCGGGGGCGATGGACATGTCGTTGTCGTTGAGCACGACGATGAAGTCCCGATCGGTGTGACCCGCGTTGTTCAGCGCTTCGTAGGCCAGGCCGCATCCCATGGCCCCGTCGCCGATGATGGCCACGACGTCGAAGTCCTCCTCGTTCAGGTCTCTGGCCACCGCCATACCCCAGGCCGCCGAGATCGAGGTGGAAGCATGTCCCGCCCCGAAGGTGTCGTAGATGGACTCGTTGCGACGGAGGAACGGAGCCAGACCACCGCGGGTGCGGATGGAGGGAAGCGCCTCGTTGCGCCCCGTGAGGATCTTGTGGATGTAGGCCTGATGACCGGTGTCCCAGACCAGCTGATCCCGAGGCGTCTCGAAGGCATAGTGCAGGGCCACGGTGAGCTCCGCGACGCCCAGGCTCGCCCCGAAATGGCCTCCCTTCTCGGACACGACGTCGATATGACGCTTCCGAACGGCCTCCACCACGTCCTGGAGCCGTCCATGCCTGAGCTGGCGCAAGTCCGCCGGATACTTGATTTGATCCAGTAGAGTCACCCGGATCGCTCCTTGCTGTCGGAAATGACGATGTTAGGAAGATACCCGCATGCGCGGCGCCGAAAAGCCTGGAGCGCCGGAGCCCGCGTGCACTAGCTACCCCGCTCCACCACGTAACGTGCGAGGGCCTCCAACGGGGGGGAGTCGACGTCCGCTTCCTGCAGGGCGTCGAGGGCCCGATCCACCAAGGCGTCCGCGTGGGTCCGGGCCGCTTCGAGGCCGTAGAGGGCCACGTAGGTGGACTTGTCGAGCTCGGTGTCGCTGGGATTCTTGCCGAGGGCTTGGGACGACGCCGTGGCGTCCAGGATGTCGTCGGTGATCTGGAACGCGAGGCCCACGGCTCGACCGTACGAGGCCATGGCGTCGTGAACGTCGTCCGAAGCACCGGCCGCCGTCGCGCCCATGAGCAACGACGCGGCCAGAAGGGCCCCAGTCTTTCGCTGGTGGAGCCGGTCCAGCTCCTCGGGCTCGAGCGCCGCACCTTCTCCCTGGAGGTCCAGCCACTGCCCACCGACCATCCCTCCGGCTCCAGCGGCCTGCATGAGCTGGCTCGCGACCCGACGCGCCCGGTCCTCTCCACAGCCCAGGGCCCGGGCCGCTCGGAGGGCCGTGAGCGCCGCGACCGGGATGAGCACCGCGCCCGCCGTCATCGTGCTCTCCTCCCCGTGGACGCGGTGGGTGGTGGGACGACCCCGCCGCAGCTCGGCATCGTCCATGCACGGAAGATCGTCGTGCATGAGGGAATAGGCGTGGATCATCTCCAGCGAGACCGCCAGGTCGTAGGCCGCGTCCGTCGAGCGCCCGCCGCACGTCACGTAGGCCGTCGCGCAGAGGATCGGCCTCAGCCGCTTCCCCCCGCTCAGGAGCCCGTGCCGGAGCGCGGCCAGGACGTCGACGCCGAGGGCCGGAGTAGCCGCCTCCGAGCCTCCCGGCGTCGACGGTCCCAGGCGCTCCAGACGCTCCGAGGCGCGGTGGAGCGCAGCCTGGACCTTGGCCACCTCGGCGTCCAGATAGGCCTCGAGGCCAGGGAAGTCCCGAACCTTCACGGGTCTCGCTCGTCGGCGTCCACCGGACGGGTGGATCCGTCGTCCAGGAGCTCCTCCACCTTGAGCTCGGTCTCGGAAAGGACGCGCTCGGCCTCCCGTACGTGGGTCACGCCCTCTTCGAAGAGCTTCAGCGCCTCCTCGAGCTCGATCTCCTCGGACTCCATTCGGGCGAGGATCTCCTCCAGGCGGGCCAGGCGGGTCTCGAGCGTAAGCTCCTTCGTCTCGTCTTCACTCATGACGCAAGGGGTGAGGGCGGTGGTGTGCTCCGCCTTCGGAGGCTACCGAACCCGGCGGAGGGGCAGTCGCGAGTCATGTCCCATCCTCCATGGGCCCCAGGGACTCCGCCTCGACCGTCCCGTCGGCGACACGGAGGTGGAAGCGCGTCCCGGGACCCAGATCGTCGACGCTGCGCATCACCCGTCCGTCCGGGCGGCGGGCGACGGCGTACCCCCGGGCCAGCGTCGACAGAGGCGACAGGGCCTCCAGCCGGCCTCCGAGTCCCTCGAGCCGGGATCGGCGCGCGGCGGCCAACGCGAGCATGCGCCGCTCCAGCCGGTCCGCGCCCAGACTCACGCTCTGTCGCAGCGGCGTGAGGACGCGTTCCATGGCTCGACCGAGACGCAGCAGGCGCTCCGCCACCGCCTCGCGTCGGCGCGAGCCCGCGCGGCGCAAGCCCCGCCCCAGACGCTCCGGCAGATTGCGGAGCTGCCGCAGCAACGCCACCCCGTCGGGGACCACCGACTCCGCCGCGGCCGACGGCGTCGGTGCCCGGAGGTCGGCCACCAGATCCGAGATGGTCACGTCCACCTCGTGCCCTACCGCCGACACCACCGGCGTCCGACACGCAGCGATGGCCCTGGCCAGAGGCTCTTCGTTGAAGGCCCAGAGGTCCTCGAGGGAGCCGCCGCCCCTTCCCACGATGATGACGTCGGCACGTCCCGAGGCGTCCAGTCGGCGAAGGGCAGCGGCGATCTCCGTCGACGCTCCCTCTCCCTGGACACGGCTTCCCGCCAGGAGGATCCTGGACCAGGGCGCGCGGCGGGCCAGGACGGAGATCACGTCTCTCAGGGCCGCCCCGGTGGGAGAGGTCACGACCCCCACGCAGCGGGGATATCGGGGGATGGGCTTCTTGCGCTCCGCCGCCAGGAGGCCCTCCGTCTCCAGCCGGGCGCGAAGCTCCTCGAAGGCCTTCCTCCAGAGCCCGTCCGCCCCTTCGGCCTCGACCGTTCGGGCCACGAGCTGATACTCTCCTCGGGCCTCGTAGAGGGTGAGGGTACCGAAGACCCGGATCTGGGTCCCCTCGTCGGGGTCGGTGGGCAGCCGTCGTGCCTCCCGGCTGAACATCACGGCCCGAAGCTGGGCCCTCTCGTCCTTGAGGGAGAAGTAGCAGTGGCCGGCGCGCGAACGGGTCCAGCTCCCGACTTCTCCTCCGACCCACAGGGGCTCGACGCTCTCCTCGAGAAGACCCCGAACGGCCCGGTTCACCTGCGATACGGACCATACCTTGGGCTCCAGGGGCTCCCCCGGTGAAGCGCCTGGAGCCTCTGGCGACGACGGGTCCTCCGCCCGCTCCTCCACCTCCTCGTCGGAGACCTCGACCCCCTCGCCGGTGGACGCGCCCGGCTTCTCGGGATCGTCGAAGAGGTCCAGGATGCCGTCTTCGCTCAACGGATCAGTCGGCGGGTGAAGACCGGCGGGTCGCCGAGGCGACGGTGTTGGACAGGAGCATGGTGATGGTCATGGGGCCCACGCCCCCGGGCACCGGCGAGATGGCCGACGCCTTCTCCTTCACCTGGTCGAAGAGCACATCGCCGCAGACTCGGTACCCCTTCTCGCGGCTCGGGTCCTCTACGCGGTTGGTGCCCACGTCGATGACCACCGCGCCCTCTCCCACCATATCGGCTGTGATCATCTCGGGGCGCCCCATGGCCACCACGAGGACTTCGGCGCCCCGGGTGACCGCCGCGAGGTCCCGGGTTCGGGAGTGGGCCACCGTGACCGTGGCGTTGCCGCCCGGAGCCTTGCGCATGAGAAGCGAGGCCAGGGGCCGACCGACGATGTTGGATCGTCCCACCACGACCACGTGCTTTCCGTTCGGATCGTGTCCGCTCCGCATGAGCATCTCGATGACCCCCGCCGGCGTGCACGGCGCAAAGAAGTCCCCGGAGTCCGTGGCCAGACGACCGACATTCACCGGATGGAATCCGTCCACGTCCTTGGCGGGATCGATGGCCTCGATGACGGCACCGTCGTCGATGTGGTCCGGGAGGGGGAGCTGGACGAGGATCCCATGGATCTCCGGGTCTGCGTTGAGGCCCTCCACGACGCCCAGGAGCTCGTCCTGCGGCGTATCGGCCGGCAAGGTGATCTGGCGCGAGTGGATGCCCATGGCCGCCGCCGCCTTGTTCTTCATGCCGACGTACATCTGCGATGCCGGATCGTCGCCGACGAGGACGGTGGCGAGGCCGGGAACGATCCCCGAGGCCTCCTTGACCCGTGCGACGCGCTCCTTGAGCTCTGCGCGGATCTCTTCTGCGATGTCGCGACCGGAGATGATCTGGGCTGTCATCGTCTGGAAGGTTGGAGGACGGGCATCGGCTCGAACGTCCGGGTCACCGGCGGCGGGGCGAGCTCTTCGGGGACGCAAGGCGCCGACGGGCCGAAGGCCCGGAAATCTAACAGCGTCGGAGCTGACGCCTACCCGCGCCCGACCGGCGCGGCCCGGGCGTTCCTCGAACGTTCCTCTCGCCCCGACGCGTCCCGGACCCGAGCTCAGCGGGCGAAGTCCACCGCCCGTGTCTCCCGCACCACCACCACCTTGATCTGCCCCGGATACTGGAGCTCGCTCTCGATGCGCCGGGCCACGGTCTCGGAGATCTGGGCCATCTCGCCGTCGCCCACCTTGTCGGGCTCCACCATGACCCGGAGCTC
>JAWVZK010000214.1:0-5071 GCA_033722275.1 Longimicrobiales bacterium
CCACGCCCCGAACGAGTGGTTCCCCATCGAGAACTTCGAGACGGGCATCGCGGCCCTGGTCCGGCTGTACCAGAAGCTGGGCTGACGCAGGGTGGCGGCTCGCGACTTCCAGGACAAGACCACGTGGCGAGTGTTCGCGGGCCCACCTGCATTCGCCGTCGGCGATCGATCCCGGTCCGGCCCGTCGTGCGGTAGGAGTCTCCGCATCGTGAGGCGGTCTGACCGCCCACCCATGGAGCGCATGGTCCGTTGAACGGCATCAAGGAACTCATCCACGAGATCCATCGACGCTCGCTATGGCAGGTGACGGGGATCTTCCTGGCCGCGTCGTGGGGCGTGCTCCAGGTGGTCGAGGTGCTCACCCAGACGGCGGGACTGCCCGATTGGACCCCGTCCATGGCGCTCGTTCTCCTCCTTCTGGGTCTCCCCGTCTGCCTCGCCACCGCCTTCGTGCAGGAGGGGATGCCGGGGGAGAGCCGGTCTTCGGATGCCGGAGAGGCGGGCACCACGACCTCGGAGGGGACCGCAGAGGTCGTCTCGGGGGAATCGGAGCACGACACCACTGCCCTCCACCGAGCGAGCGCCCGGGCATCGACGACCCGACGCCTCCTGACCTGGAGGAATGCCATCCTGGGGGGAGTGGGCGCCTTCGCTCTTCTCGGCTTCTCGCTCATCGCCTACTTCGTCATGTGGTCCACCGGCGTGGGTCCGGTGGGGAACCTCCAGGCCCAGGGCTTCATCGAGACCGGCGATCCCGTGCTGCTCGCGGACTTCGAGGACAACACCGACGACGCTTCGCTGGGCGACGTCGTCACGGAAGCGCTCCGTGTCGACCTCGCCACCACCGAGGCCATCACGCTGGTGGAGCCTGCGTCCGTGTCGGGGATTCTCGTCCTCATATGGGTCTCCCGCCCGAGACCAGAGTCCGCGGCTCCGTCGCGGACGAGGTCCTCCTGCGCGGTGGTTATCGCGCCGTGATCGAGGGAGAGGTGGGCTCCGCGGGATCGGGGTATCTGCTGCTGGCCAGCATCCGCGCCGCCGACGGCGAGACCCTGGCCACCTTCCGGCGCACCGCCTCGGACGGGAGCGAGGTCATCCGCGCCATCGACGGACTGTCGCAGGACATCCGCGAGCGCGCGGGTGAATCGTTGCGCTCCATTCGGGCCGGCGAGCCCCTGGAGGCTGTGACCACGTCCTCGCTCGAAGCCCTGCGGCTCTACACGGAAGCCGTCCGAGCGCGGGACCTGGGTGAGCTGACCCGCTCGCGCGCACTCCTGGAGGAGTCCGTCCGGGTCGACCCGGACTTCGCCATGGGGTGGCGGGGCCTCTCTCTGGTCCTGAACGACGTCGGAGGAGAACCCCAGGAGATCCGGGACGCCGCCACGCGCGCCTACGAGATGCGCCACCGTCTCACCGATCGGGAGCGCTACAAGGCTGTGGCCTGGTACCATGACCGCGTCACCGGGGACATCCAGCAGCAGATCGTCGCCTACCAGACCCTTCTCGATCTGTATCCCGACGACGAGACGGGTCTCAACAACCTCGCCACCGCGTACTCGGAGCTGGCGCGCTGGGAAGACGCCACCGCCCTGCTGGAGCGGGCCATCCAGGGATCGGGCACCTCGCGGTCCGCCTACACCAACCGCGTCCTCTACCTGAGCCTGAGCGGCGACTTCGGCGAAGCCCGCCAGGCGTTGGACGAGCTGGAGACACGTTACCCGGAGAACGAGTTGTGGAGGAGCTGGACGGGCTTCATCCTGGCCTGGAGCGAGTGGGACGCGGACGAGGCGGAGCGACGGGCCACATCGCTCCAGCGACTCGACGAGGCACCGAATTGGAGACGTACGGGAACCCGCGCGCTGGCCTTCTCCTACGCCCTCACCGGACAGCTCTCGGCGGCGAGGGAGGTGTTCGAAGGGGCGAGGATGGAGGCGGTGCGGCAGGGGGCGCCCATCGACGCGGTACAGGCGTGGCTGGAGCAGGCGATGGTCCACCCGCTCTTCGGCCTCGACCCGGCCCCGACCGTGGAGGCGATGCTGGCCAGCGGCCTCCTCGAGGAGATCCCCCCGCAGTTCAGATCCAACAGCCAGTGGATTCCCTTCATCGCGTGGACGGGCTTCGTCGACGAAGCTCGTGGTCTCCTGGACGAATGGGAGGAGGCGTCGATGGGCCTGCAGAACCGGCAGATCCAGACGGCCCGCACGCTGGTCGACGCCTATGCTCTGGCCGAGGACGACCCGGCCTCGGCCGCTGCCGCCATCGAGGGGCTCCGGGCTACGTCCGGGTGCGACCGCTGTAACGCCTGGGAGCTCGGGACCCTCTACGAGCGGGCGGGCCGGACGCAGGACGCGATCCGCGAGCGCGAGCGGAGCGCCGCCGCGGGGCAGAACTTCTACTTCGGCATGCACCGCATGGCCGCACACGAAGCCCTGGGCCGTCTGTACGAGGAGGTGGGCGACACCGCGAAGGCCGTCGAGCACTACGCCGTCTACGTCGAGCGGCTGGCGAACGGACCGGATCTGCCGTCCGTCCGCGACGCCCGGCTCCGGCTCCAGGCCCTCGCCGGCGCCTGAACCTTCGACGATCCCGCCCCGGACCTTCCCGAGCCCTCCTGGACATTCCCGTGGACGAGGACGAGACGAGGCGGAGACGACCGCGCCGGGAGGTGGCTACGTCTCGGCCCGCTCCACCATCGCGGCCGCCCGCAGGAGCGCACGGGCCTTGTTCAGCGTCTCTTCGTATTCCCTGGCCGGCTCGGAGTCGGCGACGATCCCGGCACCGGCCTGGACATACGCTCGCCCTCCGGACGCGACGATCGTCCGTATCGTGATGGCGGTGTCCATGCGCTCGCCCCCGTAGTTGAAGTGACCCACGGCACCGGCGTACGGCCCCCGCCGGACGGGCTCCAGCTCGTCGACGATCTCCATGGCCCGCACCTTGGGGGCCCCCGACACCGTCCCGGCCGGAAAGCACGCACGGAAGACGTCGAGCGCTCCGAGCCCCTCCCTCAGCGCGCCCTCGACCTGACTGACGATGTGCATGACGTGGGAATAGCGCTCGACGACCATGAGGTCCGGCACGGTGACGGTCCCGTACACGGCGACCCGGCCCACGTCGTTCCGGCCCAGGTCTACGAGCATGCGGTGCTCGGCCAGCTCCTTCTCGTCCGCCAGGAGGTCCTCGGCCAGGAGCCGCTCCTCGTCGGGCGTCGCCCCTCGAGGCCGCGTTCCCGCGATGGGCCTCACGGTGACGGTTCCGTCCTCCACGCGTACCAGGACCTCCGGAGAGCTCCCGACGAGAGAGACGCCGTCGAGCTCCAGGAAGTACAGGTAGGGAGACGGATTCAAGCTCCGGAGAGCCCGGTAGAGGTCGAAGGGTCGGGACCGGAGCGGGAAGGCCAGGCGCTGACTGAGCACGACCTGAAAGGCGTCCCCGGCCAGGATGTACTCCCGGATCCGCTCCACGGCCTCCTCGAAGGCGTCCCGGGTCATGGAGCTCTCGAACGGGGGATCGTCGTCGGGCTCCGCGCCCAGCGAGAGCGGGTCCGGGGCGTCCCGGACACCCAGCTCCGCCACGAGGGCGCCGGTCCGCTCGGCGGCGTCCTCGTACAGCCGCCGACGCCGGACCTCGTCTGCTCCTTCCTCCACAGCCACCGCCGCGATGGCCATGGCCCTGCCCTTGAGGTTGTCGATGGCGAGGACGATGTCGGTGAAGACGAAGAGGCCGTCCGGCAGACCCAGGTCGTCCTCGGGAGGATCCGGCAGGTCCTCGATCCAACGGACGGTGTCGTAGCCGAAGTAGCCGACGGCTCCGCCCCAGAAGCGGGGCAGACCCTCCACGCGGGCGGGCGCGTGGCGTCGAAGACGTCGATCGAGGTCGGCGAGAGGATCGCTGGCGTCCACCGTCCGCCACCCCGTGGTGGGCGTCCATTCGCTCACCACTCCGCCGCTGAGCCTCCAGGCCTCGGACGGCCGGGTTCCCAGGAAGGAGTACCGGGCCCACTGTTCACCACCCACGACGGACTCGAGAAGGAATCCGAAGGGGGGTTCCGCTAGCTTCGCGTACGCGGTGACCGCGGTGTCCACGTCGAAGAGAAACTCCCGCCAGACGGGGACGAGCGTGGACTCCTCCGCCATGGAGCAGAAGCGTTCGAAGGAGGGCAGGAGCTGCATGAAGCCGAGAAGAGACGGGGGCACGGAGTGAGCGGATCAATGTCCAAGGCACGCCGGGGAGCGTCAACGTCGCTCCTCGCCGTCGACACCGGTGGCACCTTCACGGATCTGGTGCTCCTGCGGGCCGGTGCAGTGGAGACCTTGAAGGTCCCGTCCACCCCCGACGACCCCTCCCGCGCGATCCTCGAAGGCATCCGTGAGATCATCGACGAAGGGGAGCGCTTCATCCTCCTCCACGGATCGACGGTGGCCACCAACGCTCTGCTGGAGCGCCGAGGGGCCCACGTGGTCCTGGTGACCAACGAGGGCTTCGAGGACGTCATCGAGATCGGCCGGCAGAACCGGCCTCAGCTCTATGCGCTGGTGGGGCGGCGACCGCCTCCGCTGGTGTCCAGGGAGGATCGCCTGGGCATCCAGGGCAGGCTCGGTCCCGACGGCGAGGAGATCGCTCCCCTCGACGAGTCCCGTCTGGCGGCCTTGGCCCGGGAGGTCCGGGGGAGGGGGGCCGAGTCGGTGGCCATCGCCCTCCTCCACGCCTATGCCGACGCCGATCACGAGGAGCGCGTCGCGGACGCCCTCGAAGGGCTGGGACTCCCCCTCTCGGTGTCCAGCCGTCTGTTGCCCGAGTTCCGGGAGTACGAGCGGACCTCCACGACGGTGGTGAACGCCTACGTCGCACCGGTCATGGGTCGGTACCTCGGTCGACTGGCGGAGAGCGCCGGAGCGGAGCGGGTGACCATCATGGGCTCCAACGGAGGCGCCTTGCCGGTGGAGCGGGCACGAAGCGAGCCCGTGCACACCATCCTCTCGGGACCGGCGGGGGGCGTCGTCGGCGCCCTCACCTGGGCCCGGAGGGCCGGACACGACGCCATCCTGTCCTTCGACATGGGCGGGACCTC
>JAWVZK010000215.1:0-5017 GCA_033722275.1 Longimicrobiales bacterium
ACGGCGGCGGCCATGTCGCTGGAGGCACTTCTGGGCACCCCCGAGGCGTATCGGGCGGAGATCCAGGAGGCCCGGCCCCACGCCGGCCAGATGGCCACCGCCGCCCGGCTCCGGCGGCTCCTCGCCGACTCGGAGATCCGGGAATCGCACCGGGAGGGCGACCCCAGGGTCCAGGACGCCTACGCCCTCCGGTGCGTTCCCCAGGTCCACGGCGCCGCGCGTCAGGCCTTCGAGTACGTCCGGGGCATCCTCGAGGTGGAGGTGAACAGCGCCACGGACAACCCGCTCGTCTTCGCCGAGGCCGGCGTGGTGGTGAGCGGCGGGAACTTCCACGCCCAGATCGTCTCCCAAGCCCTCGATCTCCTGGTCATCGCCTGCGCCGACCTCGCCGCCATCTCCGAGCGGCGCATCGAGCGCCTCCTGAACCCCGACCTCTCCATGGGGCTTCCGGCCTTCCTCACCGCCCATCCCGGGCTCGAGAGCGGCTTCATGATCGCCCAGGTCACCGCGGTGGACCTCCTCTCCGAGCTCCGGGTGCTGTCGCATCCGGCCTCGGTGGACTCGGTGACCACCAGCGCCAACCAGGAGGACCACGTCTCCATGGGCCTCGCCGCGGCGCGGAAGGCGCGGCGGGCCGTGGCGTGCCTCGAGCGGGTGGTGGCCACCGAGCTGGTATGCGCTGCCGAGGGCATCGAGTACCGGCGTCCCCTCCGGGCCGGGCGCGGGGTGGAGACCGCCTACGCCACCGTCCGGAGCCGCGTGCCCAGGCTGGACGGCGACCGTGCCCTGGGCCCCGACCTGGACGCCGCCACCGAGCTGGTGCGGGCGGGATCCTTCTCCGACCTCTCCGAGGACCGAGCATGAGCACCGCGATCCCCCGAACCGTCCGTGCCCCCCGGGGCAGCGAGCTCTCCTGCAAGGGATGGACCCAGGAGGCGGCCCTCCGGATGATCATGAACAACCTGGATCCCGAGGTGGCCGAGCGCCCCGACGACCTGGTGGTGTACGGCGGCACCGGCCGGGCCGCCCGGAGCGGGGAGGCCTTCGACGCCATCGTGAGAAGTCTCCGGGAGCTGGAGAATGACGAGACCCTCCTGGTCCAGTCCGGCAAGCCGGTGGGCATCTTCCGGACCCACGCGGCGGCGCCCAGGGTCCTCATCGCCAATGCCAACCTGGTGGGTCGCTGGGCCACCTGGGAGCACTTTCACGAGCTGGAGCGTCGCGGGCTCATGATGTACGGCCAGATGACCGCCGGCTCCTGGATCTACATCGGGACGCAGGGGATCCTCCAGGGAACCTACGAGACCTTCGGCGCCATGGCCCGCAAGCACTTCGGAGGCTCGCTGAGGGGTCGATGGATCCTCACGGGAGGCATGGGAGGCATGGGCGGAGCCCAGCCCCTGGCGGCGACCATGAACGAAGGGTGTCTGCTCTGCGTGGAGGTGGACGCCCGGAGGATACGGCGACGCCTGGAGACGCGGTACTGCGATCGCGTGACCCACGATCTGGACGAGGCGCTGGGCTGGATCCGGGAGGCCTGCGACGGGGATGAGGCGCTCTCGGTGGGCCTCGTAGGCAACTGTGCGGAGGTTCTTCCCGAGCTGGTGCGGCGGGGAGACGTTCCCGACATCGTCACGGATCAGACCTCCGCCCACGATCCACTCGAAGGGTACATCCCCGCCGGCCTCACGCTCTCGGAGGCCGACGATCTACGGCAGAGCGACCCCGACGAGTACCTCAGGCGCTCGATGGAATCGATACGGGCGCACTGCGAAGCCATCGTGGCCATGCAGGGGGCCGGGGCGGTGGCCGTGGACTACGGAAACAACCTCCGGGGCTACGCCCAGGACGCCGGGTTCCGGAACGCCTTCGCCTATCCCGGATTCGTGCCGGCGTACATCCGCGAGCTCTTCTGTCAGGGGAAGGGGCCCTTCCGATGGGCCGCCCAGTCCGGCGATCCCGCCGACATCCGGCGGATCGACGAGCTCGTCCTGGAGCTCTTCCCGGAGGACGAGCACCTGGGCCGCTGGATCCGCCTCGCGGGGAAGCGGGTGGCCTTCCAGGGACTTCCTGCGCGCATCTGCTGGTTGGGGCAGGGTGCCAGGGCCCGATTCGGGTTGGCCATCAATGAGCTGGTCCGGTCGGGCGACGTCTCGGCACCGGTGGTCATCGGCAGAGACCACCTCGACACCGGTTCCGTTGCGTCCCCCAACCGGGAGACGGAGGCCATGAGGGACGGGACCGACGCGGTGGCGGACTGGCCGATCCTCAACGCCCTGCTGAACACGGCTTCCGGGGCGAGCTGGGTCTCCTTCCACCACGGAGGGGGGGTGGGGATCGGCAACTCGCTGCACGCGGGACAGGTGGTCGTCGCCGACGGGACCCCGGAGATGGCCGGGCGACTCGAGCGGGTCCTGACGAACGATCCGGGGTTGGGCGTGGTCCGACACGCCGACGCCGGATACGAGACGGCGCGGGCCACGGCCGAGGATCACGGACTCCGCATTCCCCTCCCATGACCCTCGGCGAGAGGGCCGGCGGCGTGGTGCGACGGTGCCCGTCCGTCGCCGACCCCTGCACGACGCGGTCGTCTACTCCGGAAGATCCATGGTGAGCTGAGGCTTGTCGAGACTGTGGGCCCGAGCCACGGCTCGGTACGTTCCCGCGACGTCGTCCTCGGCCTCATGATGACCGTCCTGGACCAGCCATCGGCCCCCGACCATCACGTCGCGCACCGGTGTGCGGTCACCCGAGAAGATCCACGCGTCGAGGATCTCGTCGCCGGAGCGCCCTGCGAGAGACGGGTGCTCACCGTCCAGGACGATGAGGTCGGCGCGCAGTCGCGGCGCGATCCCACCCACGGATCGCCCGCAGGCGGTGGCGCCCCCGGCCCACGCCTCCTCGAGGAGCGCTCTTCCCGTCGAGCGATGGCTGAGTCCCGCAGCCACGTTCCGGGTTCGCGACGTCAGACGTTGGCCGTACTCCAGGAGGCGCAGCTCTTCGGCGGGGTCCCGTCCCACGTGACTGTCCGTCCCGATGGCCCAAGATCCTCCGACCTCGCCGAACCGAGCCAGGGGAAAGACCCCATCGCCCAGATCGGCTTCGGTGGAGGGACACAGGGCCACGGTGGCCTCGTGACGGGCGATGGCCTCGAGCTCCTCCCTCTCGGTGTGGGTGGCGTGGACGAGGCACCACCGTCGATCCACCGGGGCGTTGTCGAGAAGCCAGGCCACCGGACGGGCGCCGGACCAGGCCAGACACGCCTCCACTTCGCGCTCCTGCTCGGCGACGTGGATGTGCACCGGAATCTCCGGATCCATGCTCCGGACCGCGTCCACCGCCGATCTGAGGGCCTCCGGCGGCACGGCGCGAAGCGAGTGGAGGGCGAGTCCGATCCGTACCGTGCCGGGGGTGGCGCCCGCGCCCAGGATCGCCACGTCCCCCACCAGCTCCTCGACGGTGGCGACGAAGCGACGCTGCTGGCGGGTCGGAGGCTCCGCGCCGAAATCCGACGCTCGATAAAGGGTGGGGAGCAGAGTCAGTCCGAGACCCGTGTGCTCGGCCGCCGAGAGGAGTCGACGTCCCATCTCCACCGGATCGTCGTACGGCCGACCGTCCGTGTCGTTGCGGAGGTAGTGGAACTCGACCAGCGACGTGAAGCCATTGCGGATGAGCTCGACGAAGAGCTGCGCGGCGATGGCTTGCACCGACTCCGGGTCCAACGATCGGAGGAACTGATACATCCGCTCCCGCCAGGACCAGAACGAGTCGCCAGACGGAGAGCCCCGCTGCGTCAGGCCAAGCAGAGCTCGTTGAAAGGCGTGGGAATGGACGTCCGGGACGCCCGGCAGGGCGATACCGGCGACCCGGGAGGCGTCTCCCGGCGTCGTATCCGCGTCGACCCGCGTGATCCATCCCTTGGCGTCGACGGAGATCCGCACGTCGTCGGCCCATCCCGAGGGAAGGAACGCCGTGTCGAAGAAGAGGTCGGTCATCGGCACCGAGTGTAGATTGGCGGCGGAGGGGCCGTCAACGAGGAGGCGAAGCTGAGCAGTTGTGATCTCGTGGTTCGTGGAGGAACCGTCGCCACCCTCTCGTCCGCCGTGGACGGGCGGTTCGGCGTGATCCGCGACGGCGCTCTGGCCGTGGTGGGCGACCGGATCGAGTGGGTCGGACCGGAGCGGGACGCGCCGTCGGGCCTCCTGGCCGACCCCGCGGAGACGGTGGAGCTGGAGGGGCGTTGGGCCACCCCGGGGTTGGTGGACGCCCACACACACCTGGTCTTCGGTGGGCATCGCGCCGAGGAGTTCGCCCTGCGACTCCAGGGCGTCTCCTATCAGGAGATCGCTCGGCGGGACGGGGGAATTCTGGCCACCGTTCGAGCGACCCGCCGCTCCACCAGCGAGGAGCTTCTGGCCGGGGGTCAGAGACGGCTGGAGACCATGATCGACCACGGCTTGACCACGGTGGAGGTCAAGTCGGGCTACGGTCTGGACACGGAGACCGAGCTGCGGATGCTGCGTGTGGCCAGGAGTCTCGAGGCCCGGACGGGTGTGACCGTTCGTACCACGCTCCTCGCTGCGCATGCCGTGCCGCCGGAGTACCAGGGCGACCGGACGGCATATCTGGATCAGGTCTGCCAGGATCTCATCCCGGCCGCCGCAGCCGACGGGCTCGCCGATGCCGTGGACGCCTTCTGCGAGTCCATCGCCTTCACCCCGTCGGAGTGCGAGCGAGTGCTTCGGACGGGAGCCCGCGAAGGCCTGGATCTGCGACTCCACGCGGACCAGCTCGAGGACGGCGGCGGAGCCGCTCTCGCCGCCCGGTTGCGGGCGCGGTCGGCGGACCATCTCGAGTACGCATCCGACGAGGGGGTCGCAGCCATGGGCGCTGCCGGAACCGCCGCAGTCCTCCTGCCCGGCGCCTATCTGACGCTGAGAGAGTCGCATCCTCCCCCCGTGGACGCCCTACGGCGAGAGGGGGTGCCGATGGTGGTCGCCACCGATCTGAATCCGGG
>JAWVZK010000216.1:0-5015 GCA_033722275.1 Longimicrobiales bacterium
GATCAGCGTGAGGTAGATCAGAAGCTGCCCTCTGCAACCTTGGCCCGCGCGATGGCGTAGAGGCGCCCGGTGCCGCGCTCCGGCGTACTCCGCCAGCGCAGCACCTTGTACGACCCGTCCTTGCAGAGGTATCGGTTCTCGAAGCTGATGGTGGGAATGCCCTCATCCAGCTTCTCGAGCTCCCGCAGGGTCTTGTCCACGTCGTCGGGGTGGACGAAGGAGACGATGGGTCGTGCCAGGAGCTCTTCCTGCGACCAGCCCAGCTCCCGGGTGAACGACGGGTTCACCCGTTTGAAGTATCCGTCGGTGGCGGCGATGCACATCATGTCCAGGGACATGTCGAAGAAGAGACGGTACTCGGTGAGAAGCTCCACCTGCCGCTCCAGCTCGGCGGCCATCTTGTCGAAGGTCTGGCCCAGGAGCCCCACCTCGTCCTCCCGCTCGACGCCCGAGCGCGCCGTGAGATCCCCGTCGCGGATCCGGTTCGAGGCCTCGGACAGGAGGTGGATGGGCTGAGCCACCCGGAAGCCCAGGATCATCCCGAGGAGGATGGCGAAGGCCGCGAGGACGACGGCCATCCGGACCACGTCCTGGCGGAACTGTCGGGCGGGGAGGGCTTGCTCGGCGGCATCGATCTTCACCACCACCCCCCAGCGGGTCTCGGGAAGGTAGTCGAGAGCGGCGAGGACCTCCTCCCCGCGGTAGTCCACCGCGCCGCGGACCAGCGCCTCACCACCCGGGCCGAGGACGTGGGCGGCGAGGCCGTCGTCGTCCACGACGAAGCCCGCGGTGCGGAAGCGGGAGAGGTCGACGGACGGATTCCCGATCGGAGGCGCGGCCCGCGCCCCATGGAGGAGCCGCACGCGACCGTCGGTCCGCGTGACCACCATTGTCTCTCCCGTCTCGTCGAGACCCTCGTACTCCCGGGAGAGCTCGACGATCTCGCGCGTCGACAACAGGGCCCGGAGATACCCGACGCGGGCCCCCTCCAACCGCAACGGGACGGCCAGCTCCGCCAGAGCCGTGGCTTCTTCTTCGGGGAAGACGGTGGCCAGGAACCAGGGAGCGTCCGACGCCTCACGGCCGGAGACGTCCAGAGCCGACGGTTCTCCGTACGGCCCCGACGAGGCCAGGACGACGGCGTCCCGGTCGTAGATCCAGAGCTGCACGAAGGACGGAGAGGCGGTCCGGACGTCGTCCAGGAGAGTGGCGAGACGGGCCACCAGGGCGCTGTCCGGGGAGGCCTCGTAAGACGCCAGCGTGGCCCCGAGCTGGTTCCTGCTCGCTACCAGGCTCATGCGCTCGTACCAGCCTTCCACGATGCTCTGCAGCGACTCCACCTTGAACTCGGCGAGGCCTTCGAGCTGCTCCAGACGCCGCTGGTCGAAGCGGGCGGAGACGTTCTGGTACATGAGGGCGGCGAGCGCCAGCATGCTGCCCAGCGCCACGGAGACGAGGGTGAAGACCATCTTCGTCCGGATGTCCACGGCCTACTCCTCCCCTCCGAAGTGGAACTCGAACCTGGGGGTATACCGCTCCACGGACTTGTACTGGTTCGGCCAGGGGAGGTCGTAGCCCAGCATGTACGCGGCATGCCGGGTCCAGTACGGGTCGAAGAGGTGGGCACGGGCGATGAGGCACAGATCGGCCCGGCCGGCGGAGACGATGGTGTTGACGTCCATCCATGACGAGATGTTGCCTACGGCCATGGTGGCGATTCCCACCTCGTGGCGAACCCGGTCGGCGAAGGGCGTCTGATAAAGCCGGCCGTAGCGGGGTCGCTGATCCGGGACCGTCTGTCCGGAGGAGACGTCCACCACGTCGCAGTCGTGGGCCTCGAGCATTCGGGCCACCTCGACGGTGTCCTGCGCTGTGACCCCTCCGGGCGCCCAGTCCACGGCACTCACCCGTACGCTCATGGGCCGCCCGTCGGGCCACGCCTCCCGGCACGCGTCGAAGACCTCCAGGGGAAAGCGCATCCGATTCTCCAGCGAGCCTCCGTACTCGTCCTCCCGTTCGTTGGTCAGCGGCGAGATGAAGGAGGCCAGGAGATAGCCGTGGGCCATGTGGACCTCCAGCAGATCGAAGCCGGCCTCCACCGCCCGCTCCGTCGCACGGACGTAGTCGGCCACCACCTCGTCCATGTCCTCCCGAGTCATCTCCCTCGGCGTCTGGCTCCGATCCGGAAAGTAGGGGATGGGCGAAGCCGACACGATCTCCCAGGCGCCCGACTCCAGCGGTTCCGAGTCTCCCTCCCAGAGGCTCTTCGTGGCGCCCTTCCGCCCGGCATGACCGAGCTGCATGGCCATCTTCGCCGACGTCCGCTCGTGGACGAAGTCGACGATGCGCTTCCACGCCGCCACGTGCTCGTCCTTGTAGAGACCCGCACACCCCGGCGAGATGCGAGCCTCCGGAGATACGTCCGTCATCTCGGCGTACACCATCCCGGCGCCCCCGACCGCCCGACTCCCGAGGTGCTGCATGTGCCAGTCGCCCACCGTACCGTCCACCGCCGTGTACTGGCACATGGGCGACACCACGACCCGATTCGGCACCACCAGCTCCCGGAGCCGGAAGGGGGTGAACATGGGAGGCGGGGGTGGCCGTCGGGGCACGGGAACACCGGCCTGCTCCGCCGCCGTCTCCGCCGTCCAGGCGTCGACCCGCGCCAGGAAGTCGGGGTCCCGGATCCGGAGATCCTCGTGCGTGATGCGGAGACTCCGGGTGAGGAGCGTGAAGGTGAACTGCACGGGATCCAGGTCCATGTAACGCTCGGTGGCCTCGAACCACTCGAGGCTCGCCTGCGCCGCTCGCTGAAGCGACTCGACAGCGGGGCGACGCGCTTCCTCATAGGTCCGGAGAGCGGCAGCGGCGTCGGCGACACGCTCGGCTCCGGGGCCCCTCCCTTCCTCGGACGCAGCTCCGTCTCCGTGAGCACGACGCTCGCCTGACTCGCGGGCGGCGTGAGACCCGGGCCGCGCTCCACCTCCCCGAGCGCCACCTCCCCGAGGGCCACCTCCTGGAGCGCCGCCCGGCAACCGGGCACTCCCCGCCGCCAGCGCATCCCGGAGCGCGATGGCGTCCAACATCCCCATGCGCGTCCCGGATCCCACGGAGAAGTGGGCCGTGTGGGCCGCGTCGCCGATGAGGACCACGTTGTCCACCGCCCAGCGCTCGCACCGGACGGTGGGGAAGCTCCGCCAGACGCTCTTGTTGGGAATGAGCTCGTGGCCCTCCAACTCCTCGGCGAAGAGGTCGCTGCAGAAGGCGAGGGTATCGGACTCGGTCGCGCGGTCCATCCCGGCGGACGACCACGTCTCCTCCGTGCACTCGACGATGAAAGTGGACCGCCCGGGCTCGTACTGGTACGCGTGCACCCGCCAGAGCCCGTGCTCGTCCTCCTTGAAGTAGAAGGTGAAGGCGTGGAACGGCTTGGTCGTACCCAGCCACACGAAGCGGTTGGGCCGCCAGTCGACGGTGGGCTCGAAGCGTCTCGCCATCTGCTGACGGATGGTGGAGTTCACCCCGTCGGCCGCCACCACCAGGTCCCAGGCGGCGCGATCCCACTTGCCTTCCAGGCCCGGGATCTCCGTCTCGAACCGGAGGTCCACACCCAGCTCGCAGGCCTCCTCCTGAAGGACCGTGAGGAGCGTCTGACGGCTCATTCCGCTGAAGCCGTGCCCCGTCGAGCGGAGGACCTCTCCGCGGTAGTGGACATCGATGTCGTCCCAACGCACGAAGTGGTCGGTGACGGCCCGGTACGTCTCCGGGTCGGCATCCTCCACCTCGGCGATGGTGGCATCGCTGAAGACCACGCCGAAGCCGAAGGTGTCGTCGGGCCGGTTCCGCTCGACCACGACGATCTCGTGCGACGGATCCGCCCGTTTCATGAGGATGGAGAAGTACAGCCCCGAGGGGCCACCGCCGGCCACGAGGATCCTCATGCGGAGCCGCGTCCGATCCCGGTCGGGCCCTCGGCATCGGCGGCCTTGTCGTTCGTCTCGGCCTTCTCCGCCCGGGCGGCCCTCGAGGCCTTCGCGTCGGCCACCATCCGTCCTCCGATGATGAGGTGCTGGATCTCGGTGGTCCCCTCGTAGATCCGGAGCGCCCGGATGGAGCGGTACAGCCGGTCCACCGGATGCTCGGCCATGACGCCACGGCCTCCGAGGATCTGGACTGCCTCGTCGACGATCCGCTGGGCGGCCTCGGTGGCGTACGCCTTCGCCATGGCCGCCTCGGTGGTGATCCGTTCCGCACCGAGATCCTTCTCGTACGCCGCCCGGTAGACGAGCATGCGGGCGGCGGTGAGCTCGATGGACATCCGGCCGAGCTTGTCCTGGATGAGCTGGAAGTCGCCGATGGGCTCCCCGAACTGCCGGCGCTCCACAGCATGCGACAGCGCCTCCCGAAGCGCCCGGCCGGCCATGCCGCACGCCGCCGCTCCAACCGTGGGACGGAGCTGGTCGAGGGTCGCCATCGCAACCTTGAAGCCCCCGTTCACTTCCCCCAGCAAGTTCTTCGCCGGAATCCGACATCCGTCGAAGGCGAGCTCCCCGAGAGGGTGGGGAGCGCTCATGACCTGCGCACCGGAGAACGCCAATCCGGGGGTTTCGGCGGGGACGACGAAAGCGCTCAAGCCCCTGGACTTCGCGTCCGGATCGGTGGAGGCGAAGACGACGTAGAAGTCGGCGATGCCGGCGTTGCTGATGAACGACTTGTGGCCGTCGAGGACGTATGCGTCCCCGTCCCGAACGGCCCGGGTCGTCATGGACGCCACGTCCGAGCCGGCGTCCGGCTCCGTGATGGCGAAGCCGCCCATGAGTTCACCGGCGAGGGCGGGCCGGACCCACCGCCCCCGCTGCTCGTCGGTGCCGGCCAGGAGGAAGGGCGTGATACCCAGGCCCTGGAGCGCCCAGACGGCGTCGGCCAGGGGCGAGGCCGCCGCCACCGCCTCCCGGGCCAGGCAGCACCCTCGCAGGTCCCGGCTGCCTATGGGCGCGAAGAGCCCCTCGTCC
>JAWVZK010000217.1:0-4978 GCA_033722275.1 Longimicrobiales bacterium
GGGCGAGCGTGGTTTACGAAGCCCGATGACGAGCTTCCGCACACTTCCGGCGCTGGGGGCGTTCCTCTGCCTCTGGATCCCCTCGGGCCTCACCGGTCAGGCCGCGCCTTCCGACGTCGTCGATCGCCTCGTCGCGGTGGTCGGGGACTCGGTGGTGGTGCAGACCCAGGTGCAGGAGGAGATCCAACGGATGGCTCTCATGGGTCGACCCGTTCCCCAGGAAGGCGATCCGGAGTATGAAGAGCTTTTCCGCACCATCCTCGACCAGTTCGTCGACCGTCTCCTGCTGCTTCAAGCGGCGGCGGCCGACTCTCTCATCCAGGTCGACGAGGAGGTGGTCGATCAGCAGGTGAACGAGGTCATCAACGACCTCACCGAACAGTTCGGCGGTCGCCCCGCCCTCCAGCAGGCGTTGGCGGCCGAGGGCCTGACGCTGGCCGAGTTCCGGGAGATGAGGCGCAACGAGATCCGCGCCGGGCGGATCCAGCAGCTCTTCGTCCAGACCCGGCTACGGGACAGCGCCCCGGTGACGGTCACCGAAGAGGAGATGCTGGAGCGTTTCCAGGAAGCACGGACATCGCTTCAGCAGCGTCCTCGGACCTTGACCTTCTGGCAGGTCGTGGTCGCCCCCGAGCCCAGCGAGGAGGCGGTGGAAGCGGCCCGGGAGAAGGCGGAGGCCCTCCTCGACAGCATCGGCGCGGGCGCCGACTTCGCCGAGCTGGCCCGGGCCCATTCCGATGACCCCGGGACGGCCGAGCTCGGTGGGGATCTCGGCTGGTTCCGGCGAGGCCGGATGGTCCGGGAGTTCGAGGATGCCGCTTTCGCCCTGATCGACGGACAGGTGAGCGACGTGGTCCGCACCGATTTCGGATTCCACATCATCAAGGTGGAGCGGTATCGGGCCGGGGAGCGCCAGGCCCGTCACATCCTGATCACCCCCGAGACGACGGAAGGGGATCTCGCCCGGGCGCGGTCGCTGGCCGAGGAGATCGCCGATCGAGCTCGGGCCGGGGCCTCGATGGCGGAGCTCTATCAGGAGCATTCGGATCCCTCCGCGCCCGACTCCATGACCATCGCCTTCGATCAGCTCGACGAGCTCCCCCCGGCGTACGGGAGCCTGCGGACCGCCCGTGAAGGAGCGGTGGTGGGCCCCCTGGAGTACGAAGCCGGCGGGGAGACGCGCTATCCGGTGGTCAAGGTGGAGGAGATCCGTGAGGCCGGAGCCTATACCTTCGACGATCTACGGGCTCAGATCCAGGCCCAGCTCCGGCAGGAGAAGCAGGTCGAGAGCCTCCTGGACCAGCTCAGAGCGCGGACGTACATCGACATCCGCATGTAGGTGGAGGTCCGCCTCGTCGTCACGCCGGGAGACCCCAGGGGCGTCGGCCCCGACGTCGCCCTCGACGCGTTCCACCGCTTCTCCGATTCCCATCCCGACGTCCGCGTGTCCTTCATGGGCCCCGATGGGCCGCTGGGGATCGACGGCCTCGGCGCTCTCGCCGAGGAGCACCGGCGGCGCGACGACGACGCGACCTCGGGTGCTGCCGCCGCCCGCGCCATCGAGCACGCGGTGCGGCAGGCGTTGGACGGCGAGGCCCACGGGGTGGTGACGGCCCCCCTGCACAAGCCCTCCCTGCATGCCGCCGGGTGGCTCTTCCCGGGGCAGACGGAGATGCTGGCGCGCCTCACCGGCGTCGAGAGGGTGGGGATGCTCATGGCCGCCGAGCGGACCCGCCTCGGCCCCCCGCTTCGGGTGCTTCTCGTGACGACCCACCTGGCGCTCCGGGACGTGGCCGACGCCGTGACCGTGGCTCGGCTGGTGGATCAGGTCTTTCTCCTCCATCTCGCCCTGCATGGCGACTGGGGTATCGCCGATCCGCGGATCGGCGTGTGCGCTCTCAACCCCCACGCCTCGGACGGGGGCCTCTTCGGCGACGAGGAGGAGAAGATCTTCGCCCCGGCTCTCGCGGAGCTGGAAGCAAGGGGCGTCTCGGTCTCGGGCCCCCTGCCGGCCGATACCGTCTTCTCCCGCGCTCTGGCCGGCGACGTGGATGCCGTGGCGGCGCCGTACCACGACGTGGGCATGGCCGCGTTCAAGACCGTCTCCTTCGGGACGGGGGTCAACGTGACGTTGGGCTTGCCCATGATCCGCACGTCGCCCGATCATGGAACGGCCTTCGACATCGCCGGTACCGGGCGAGCCGATCCGTCGTCCATGATCGAGGCGCTCTCCCTGGCGCATCGACTCGCCGAGAATCGCTTTGACACCTCTCCCGACGATGTCTAACCTTCCTTCCCGGAACGAGGTCTCGTCCCGCGGCTTCCTGCTCCGGTGATCACGCTCAAGAACGTCTCGAAGGAGTTCCCCAAGCGCGGCTTCGCGCTCCAGGACGTTTCCTTCCAGCTCAAGAAGGGGGAGTTCGCCTTCCTCACCGGTCACTCTGGCTCGGGGAAGACGACCACCCTGCGCCTCATCCACATGGCCGATCGGCCCACCCGTGGGGAGGTCCGCGTCTCGGGCTACTCTTCGGAGCGGACCACGGAACGAGACCTCTGGAAGGTGCGGAGACGGGTGGGCTACGTCTTCCAGGACTTCCGGCTCCTCCCGGGGCGCACGGCCCTGGAGAACGTCTCGTTCGCGTTGGAGGTTACGGGCACGCCCGGCAAGGCCGTGCGGTCCAAGGCCCAGCGTCTCCTGAGCCAGGTCGGGCTGGGGGCGAAGGCAGGCGCCTTCGTGCACGAGCTCTCGGGAGGCGAACAGCAGCGGGTAGCCATCGCCCGCGCGCTGGCCAACGATCCCTACGTCCTGCTGGCGGACGAGCCCACCGGCAATCTGGACGATCGTGCCACCCGCGGTATCCTGGAGCTCTTCTGGGACATCCAGGCCAAGGGGATGGCGGTCCTCATGGCCACCCACGATCTGGAGCTCGTCCGGCGCCATCCCGGCGCACGGGTGTTCGAGCTCGACCAGGGGCGCCTGGTCTACGACTCCGCCGCCGATGGGGAGCCACCCCTGGACAGGCCCGGGACATCGACCTCCGGTGAGGGCCCCCGGGCGGGAGCCTCCGACCGGACGCGGGAGCAGGGGTAGATGTACGCCCTTCGAGAAGCGTTGGCGGCCTTCAAGAGGGCACCCGTCCTCACCGGCCTCTCCTCCGCCATGGTGGGCCTCGCCCTCTTCGTCGTGGGCCTCTTCGCCCTGGCCACCTACAACCTCCAGCTCGCCCTATCCGCAATCGAGGAACGGGTCCAGGTCGTCGTCTATCTCCGGGACGATGCGAGACAGAGCGAGATCGACCTCCTTCTGGAGGAGCTCTCCGCCCTCGACGAGGTCCGGCTGGTCTCGTACGTCTCGAAGCGGGACGCGCTGGAGCGGGCCCGCACCGAGCTTCCGGAGTTCGGCGAGCTCTTCATGGACTCTGAGGTCAACCCCCTGCCCCAGTCCCTGGAGGTGGAGCTGCGGGACGGCTTCCGGAACCCGGACGTGGTGGAGCGCATCGCCACCGCAGCCGAGGGGCACCCCTTCGTGGAGGACGCCCAGTACGGAGCGGAATGGGTGGACCGCCTCTTCGCGCTCCGGCGTATCGGGGCGGCGAGCACCGCGGTGCTGGGCACCGCGTTCGCCCTCGTGGCGGCCCTCATCATCGGGACGGCCCTGCGGATCGCCATCTTCGCCCGCCGCGACGAGATCTACATCATGCGCCTCGTGGGAGCCAAGAACGGCTTCATCCGTCGTCCGTTCCTCCTGGAAGGTGCCCTGGCGGGCTTCGCCGGGGGGCTCCTCGCCTGGTTGCTCACCTACGCGACCTACCGCGGAGTCTACGCCTATCTGTTCGAGGTGGCGTGGCTCCCCACGGGGTGGATCCTCGTCGGCCTGGCGGCGGGGACCGGCTTCGGCGCCGTCTCCAGCGCTCTGGCCATCCGCCGCCACTTGAGGGAGATCTGAGGTGCCGGATTCCATCGCACGCGCCCGGTGTCTGCTGCCCCTCGTCGGCCTGCTGGTCTGGGGCCCGACGCTCGCGGTCTTCCCTTCGACGGAAGCGCAGGCGCAGGATCTGAGCCGGGAGATCCGCGAGAGCCAGCGTCGTCTGGAGCAGATCAGGGCAGAGCGGGAGCGACTCGAGCGCGAGATCGGCGACGTGAGGAACCGCGTACGGGACGTGGCCGCCGAGCTGGCGAACGTCGAGCGGCGGCTCTCGGCGTCGCGGTCGGTTCTCGCCGAGGTCGAGTTCCAGTCGGAAGCGACGGCGGAACAGGTCCAGGCGACGACCCGGGATCTGGTCACCACCCAGGACCGCTTGGCGGAGAGCCAGGCCATCCTCCATCGCCGGCTCCGGGACATCTACAAGATGGGGCCCATGCGCACGGTCCAGGTCCTCCTCAGCGCCGACTCCTTCACCGATCTGCTGAACCGCTACCGGTACCTCCAGAAGATCGCGACCTTCGATCGGGCCCTGGTGGACCGCGTACGTACCCTCGAAGCCGAGCTGGTGGAGCAGAACAACGCCCTTCGCGAGCGCATGGCTCTCCTGGGCAGCCTACGCCAGGAGCGACTGACCGAGGTGGTCCAGCTCCGTGCCGTGGAGGCGGAGCGGCAGGCGGCGATCCAGCAATTCCGCGCCCGTGAGGCGTCGGCGACGTCTCGGATCCAGGAGCTGGAGGCCGACGAGGAGCGGATGACCGATCTGGTGGCGGAGCTCGAGGCCCGTCGTCGGGAGCTCGAGGCCCGCCGGGCGGGTCGCGCATCGATCTCCGCCGAGGACGCCGGCTCCCTGGATTGGCCGCTGGAGGGAGACGTCATCTACGAGTTCGGTCGGGACCAGCGACCCAACGGGACCGTCATCCTCTGGAACGGCATCGGGATCGCCGCACCCACAGGCACGCCCGTCCGAGCGGTGAAGGCCGGCACCGTGGTCTGTGCCGGGCCTTTCGAAGGATACGGACCCACGGTGATGCTCAGCCACGGGAACGGGTTCTA
>JAWVZK010000218.1:0-4912 GCA_033722275.1 Longimicrobiales bacterium
CCGTCGGCAGCATCTTCCCTTCCCCAGATGGGGAGTGGATCGCCTTCAACGACCCGGCGACGGGATCCGTCAAGAAGATCCCCTCCGGAGGAGGAGTGCCCGTCACGATCGTCGAATCGGGGCTCGGGGAGAACACTGGCGCGTGGCTGGGAGGTACGTGGGGCCCGGACGGGACCATCGTCTTCGCGACCCTCGCCCGCCCGGGCCTTCTCGCCGTGTCCGAGAACGGCGGGCCCATGCGGGTCGTGGCCCGCCCCGCCGCCGAAGACTCGGTGTGCTACGGCCAGCCCTCCTTTCTCCCGGACGGAGGCGGCATCGTGTTCACGGCGAGCGAGGTGGCCTACCCGTGGGAGCAGCGTATCATGCTGCTGCGGTTCGAAGAGGGCGCCGAGGCGGTCCCGCTGCTCCGCGGCCACTCCCCGAAGATCACCGACGACGGCCTCCTGGTCTTCGGTCGGAGCACGGGCGCCAGCGCCGTCCGGAGCGGTGCGCTGTGGTCCGTTCCCCTCTCCCCGGATCTCACCTCCATCGCCGGGGAGCCGACTAGACTACGGGAGGGTGTGGCGGTGTCCGGCGGCGTACGGGACCGTTGGATGATGTTCGATCTCGCGGCCGACGGCACGCTCGTGCATCTTCCGGGCGGGCGGACCGTATCCAGATCGCTGGTCTGGGTCGACCGGGGGGGACTGATGGAACCGCTCCTCACGGCCGACGATCCCCAGCTTCCCGCAGGAGTCATCGGATTCGACGCTCCCCGGATCTCGCCCTCCGGGGATCGGATCGCCTTCCGGGCGAATGTGCCCGAGGACCAGCCGGGCTTCCGTCTCTTCACGCTGGAGCTCGCGCGTGGGGCGATCCTCGCCCTCTCCGTCGATGCCAACGCGGACTGGCCCGTATGGACGCCCGACGGAGAGCGCGTGGTCTTCAATCGCTTCGACGCCGGCGTCCACAACCTGTACTGGACGCGGGCGGACAACGTGGGTGAGCCCGAGCCGCTCATCCCGGAGAACCCTCTCCAGCAGCATGCGGGAGACTTCACCCCCGACGGCGGCACGCTCGTCCTCCAGGAGCGCGAGGCCGTGGCGGGGCCCGACTCCGACATCCGCGTCATCCGGGTGGGCGAGGACGACGTGTCGAGAGCCCTCGTCGTCACCGACGCCTTCGAGATCCAGCCGGTCCTCTCTCCCGACGGTCGATGGCTCGCCTACGTCTCCGACGAATCGGGCCAGAGGGAGGTGTACGTCACCGACTTCCCCGAGAGGCGCACCCGCGTGAAGGTGTCCACCGAGGCGGCGTGGCAGCCCGCCTGGACCCCGGGAGGAGGGGAGATCTTCTATCGTCGGCTCGATGGCGACGCCGTGATGACCGTCCCCTATTCCGTCGTCGACGGAGCGCTTCGCCCGGGCCCGCCGTCCGTGCTCTTCGAGTCCGAGGGTCGCTTCTGGGCGTGCTGCGTCTGGGGTCGGAACTACGATCCGACTCTGGACGGACGACGTTTCGTCATGGTGGCCGAGGAGGCGGCGATCACCTCCTCACGCCTCCAGGTCGTCCGTCGCTGGGAGGCCGTCCGGCGGTGACCGGGAGGGGCGTTCAGCGGCCCGCCGGCTCCATCTTCCAGAAGACGATGCCCCCGGCCTGCTGGCCCACCTCCGTCGACCCGACGAGCTGGAGGGTCTCCAGGTCGTAGACGTCCACCTTCCCCGGCTCCGCGCCCACGCCCTCCGCCGAGACGAAGGCGTAGCGGGAGTCGGGGGTGACCGCCACGCCGTGGGTGACCGTGGTGGTGGATGGGGCCACCGCCAGGCTCTCGCCGCTGCCGGCGTCGAAGAACTGAACCGCCCCGGCGCCCTTGAGCGACGCCACCAGGGTCCGGCCGTCGGGAGTGATCCCGAGGTTGTAGGGGGCCCTGCCGGCCGGGAACTTCCGCTCAAGCGCCCACGACCGCCGGTCCACCACCAGGATCTCGTCCGACTTGTTGCACGCCACGTAGAGCGTCCGCCCGTCCGGCGAGGGCTGCACCCATGTGGGCGAGCAGGTCGGCTCCTCCATGGCCGTCCTCGATCCGGTCGTCCCAGCGGCAGCAGAGGACATGCCCATGCGACCGGTGACCACCTCCGGCACCCGGTACCCCTCCAGCGGCCCCTCCTCGCCGGTGGAGACGTCGAAACGCCTCGACACCCCGAAGGATCGGGTGTCGATCTCCACCAGCTGGTCGTCCATCATGCACAGCGAGTAGGCGAAGAGGCCGTCGGGAGCCACCCGGAGCCCGTGGGGCATGGTGCAGGTGGGGATCTGCTCCACCTCCACCAGGTCCGGCGTGTAGACGACCGAGACCGTGGAGGGAACGTGCTCTCCGTGGAGGTTGAAGTTGGCGACGAAGGCGTAAAGGCCGTCGGTCGTCAGGTCGAGAGTCGCCGGGAAGTTGCCCAGGAGGATGGGCTCGGCCACGAGGGTGTCGACGCCGGTGGCGAACTTCCAGAGCTTGCCGTCGGGGACGCCGTGGGCCGTGGTCATGTAGAGGTGCGCGCCGTCGGGTGAGATGTTGAGGCCGTGGGGCCCCTCGTTCTCCACCGCCATCTCGCCCACGGGAACGGTCTTCGCCGTCGAGACCCCGTCTGGCCCCAGCGTCACCACGTGGAGGAGGTCGGCGGACTCGGCGCCCACGTAGACGGAGTAGACCGCCCGGGGCGACGTGACCGCCACGCCCGGACTGTTTGGCCCCCGCGCGTCTCCGGATGGCGGGACGGTGGTGGGCGCCGAGCTCGGGGGTCCTCCTGCGCCCGCGCACACGGCGAGGAAGCAGGCGGCGGCGAGGACGATCGGGCTGGCGCTCATTCCAGACGTCCTGGGCTCGTGGCAGCGGTCCTGCGCTGATTCCAGCTGTCCTGGACTCATGGCAGCTCCGGCTCGTCGGGCATCTCGATGGCGGTCGGCATCCGATGAATAGGTCCCCGACCGTCCGGGAGATCAAGAGATGGGATGGACCGAAACGGTCGCCCCCAGGCACTCGGGTGCATTAGACTCTTCGGCGATGCTTACGCTCTTCACGATCGTCTCCATCGCCCTGGCGATCTCGTTCCTCTGCTCGATCCTCGAGGCCGTGTTCCTCTCGGTCACCCACTCCTATATCGCCGTACTCACCAGTCGGGGTGAATGGGCGGGTGAATGGCTGGAGAAGGCTCAGAAGAACGTGGAGGAGCCCATCGCCGCGATCCTCACCCTCAACACCATCGCCCATACGGTCGGCGCCACGCTGGCAGGTGCGCAGGCGGCGGTGGTCTTCGGCGAGGCCTGGGTGGGTGTCTTCTCCGGCGCGCTCACGCTGGCCGTGCTCCTGGTCACCGAGATCGTCCCCAAGACGGTAGGCGCCACCTACTGGAAGCAGTTGGCGAAGCCGACGGCCTACGTGCTCCGGGTGATGGTGGTGGGCATGAAGCCGATCCTGGTGCCCCTGGGATGGATCTCCCGTCTCATCACGCCCGGGGGCGAGCGTCCCACGGTGAGTCGCGCCGAGATCGAGGTCCTCGCCGAGATCGGCCGGAGGGAGGGGACGCTCGATGAGGACGAGTTCTCCGTGGTCACGAACGTGATCCGACTCGACGAGGTCTCCGTGGGCGAGGTCATGACGCCCCGCACCGACATGGTGGGCATTCCCTCCAGCGCCTCCATCGACGACGCCCAGGCGGTCATGCTGGACACCGGACACCTCCGCCTCCCGGTCTACGAGGACAGCCTGGACAAGATCATCGGTGTCGTCGTGGGGCGGGACGTGTGGCGGGCCCACCGGGAGGGCAGGACCGACCTCGAGGAGGTGACCCGGCCGGTGCCCTTCGCCCCCGCGTCGAAGCGCGTCGAGGATCTCATTCCCGAGATGAGAGCCCAGCTCACCAAGATGGCCATCGTCGTGGACGAGTTCGGCGGCACGGCGGGTCTGGTCACGCTGGAGGACCTCATCGAGGAGATCATCGGCGAGATCCAGGACGAGCACGAGGGCGACGAACCCGTGGCCTTCCAGAAGCTGGCCAATGATCGCGTCCGCGTGTGGGGAGGTACGACGCTGCGTGAGGCCTCTCAGCGGCTCGGATTCGAGCCCACCGCCGACGAATACGAGGGCTTCGACACCGTCGGTGGGTTCGTCTTCGGCCGACTCAACCGGATCCCGGTGGTGGGCGACGAGGTGGACGTGGACACGGGCGTCTTCCGCGTGACCCAGATGAAGGGGCGTCGGATCGACTACCTCCTCTACGAGCGCTGATCGCCTCCCCGACGAGCGCTGACCGCCTCCCCGACGAGCGCTGACCGCCTCCCCGACGAGCGCTGACCGCGGCGGTTACCGCACGTTCTCCGGCTCCGCCACCGTCCGGCGTCCCACCGCCTCGGGCGGGGGCTCGCCTGCATCCTCGGGCTCTCCGCGCTCCTCCACCCTCTGAAGGGCCTGCTCCTGCTGCTCCTCGAGCCAGAAGGAGATGGCCAGGAGGACAGCGCCGCAGGTGATGGCCATATCGGCCACGTTGAAGATGGGGAAGTCCCAGAAGCCCAGGTCGACCGGACCGAGGAAGTCCACCACCCCCCGGTCCCATCGCACCCGGTCGTAGAGGTTGCCCACCGCTCCGGACACGACCAGGGAGATGGCGCTGATGCGGAGTAGATCACGCTCTTCGGCCTGCTTGTAGAGAATCCCCAGCAGGATGAGCGCGACGATCGTCACGGGGATGAAGAACCAGCGCGAATCCTCTCCGATGCGCATGCCGAACGCGGCTCCCTTGTTGAAGGCCAGCGTCAGGGGCAGCAGGCCTCCGAACAGCTCCCGGCTCTCCAGCACCAAGGTCTCGAGCGCCCAGCGCTTCGTGACGACGTCCAGGACCATGATGGTCGGGAAGGTCACGCCGAAGATGATCAGCTTGGGTCGCAC
>JAWVZK010000219.1:0-4886 GCA_033722275.1 Longimicrobiales bacterium
GTACGGCACCTCCATCCCGTAGCTCACGTTGTAGAACTGTCCCAGGGGGATGATGTTGGGGAACCAGTAGTTTCCGCCGCGATCGAAGCTGACCACGATGCCGCCGTCGTTGCCCAGAACGATCCGGTCCGGATCGTTGGGGTCGACCCAGATGGCATGGAAGTCCACGTGGACGGCTCGAGCCATCTCCCGTGTGCTCTCCCCCCCGTCCTCGCTGAAGCGCAGCGACGAGAAGTAGACCCGATCGGGGTCGGCCGGGTCCGCCACCACCTCGGAGTAGTAGAAGGGCCGGGTGTTGAAGTCGTTCATGCGACGCCAGCTCTCCCCGCCGTCGTCGGAACGGTAGAGACCGTTGAGGTTCTCCTCATCCGAGCCCTCGGGGGCAGCGGCCTCCACCATGAGATACATCACCCTGGGGTAGCTCGGCGCGAAAGCGACGTTCATTTTGCCGAGGGTGGTTTCGGGCAGTCCCCCGCCCTCCACCCTCTCCCACGTGTCCCCGCCGTCGGCACTCTTCCACAGGGCGCTCCCCGGACCTCCGCTCTCCAGGTAGTAGGGCCCGCGCTGACGCTCCCAGCTGGTCGCGAAGAGGATGCTCGGATCACGGGGATGGAACTTCACGTCGACGAAGCCGGCCCGCTCACTGACGAAGAGCACCTGCTGCCAGGTCTCGCCGCCGTCCGTCGTCCGGTAGAGCCCCCGCTCGGGATTCGTCCGCCAGAGAGCCCCAAGAGCCGCCACGAAGACGATGTCCGGATCGGAGGGGTGCACCTGGATCCGTCCGATGTGCTCCGTGGCTTCCAGACCCATGAGTCGCCAGCTTTGCCCGCCGTCGGTGGATTTGTAGACTCCGCCGCCGGGAGAGATGGAGTTCCGGGAATCCTCCTCGCCCGTGCCGGCCCAGATCTGGGTCGGGTCGCTGGGTGCGATGGCGAGGTCGCCCATGGAAACCACCCGCTGGTCGTCGAAGATGGGGCGGAACGTCGTCCCGTTGTTCGTGGTCTTCCAGATTCCGCCGGACGCGGCGGCCACGTAGAACGTCTTCGACGGGCCAGGAAGGCCCTCCACGTCGGTGATGCGGCCCGACATGTTGGCGGGTCCGACGGACCGCCACTCCAGAGCCTCCACGAAGGCGTCGTCTAGGGCCCTCGTCTGTTGACCCCTCACGTGGATCGGAAGGACGACGGACAGGGCCAGCGCCGTGGCGAGGACACTTCGGAGGTTCATCGTCGAGCCTGCTCGGATGTTCGGTGGTAGGATCGGGCCCTGAGTTTCGAAGGTGCGCCAACGAGGCGCCAGGGTGTCCGGCGCACGAGCTGCATACGGAAAGGCCTCCGAGGCGAGTCGCCTCGGAGGCCTCCCGGTTCGTCGAAGGGGCCCGGGACGAACCCGGGCGCTCCAGCGTCGACCCTACATCTCGGGCAGGATCACCTGATCGATGACGTGGATCACGCCATTGGTGGCCGCGATGTCGGTGGCGACGACCGTGGCGTCGTCCACCTTGACGGTTCCGTTCTCGACCGCGATCCGGACGCGCTGACCGGCAGCGGTCTCAGCCGACTCCAGGTTCACCACCTGGGACGCCTCCACCTTGCCGGGGACGACATGATAGAGGAGAACCTGTCGAAGCGCTTCGGTATCCTGAAGCAGAGCGTTCAGCTGCTCGTCGGGGATCTTGGCGAACGCTTCGTCGGTGGGCGCGAAGACCGTGAACGGCCCCTCGCCCTTGAGCACGGCCACGAGGTCCGCGGCAGTGGCCGCCTGCAGAAGCGTCTCGAAGCTGCCCGCCGACTGGGCGACGGCGACGATGTCACCCTCCTGGGCCTCCACGGCCGACGGTGCGGCGACGAGAAAGGGGGCGGCGACGAGCACGCTGAGAGTGAGGCGTTTGATCATGAAGAAACTCCTGTGTCAGTTGTTTAGCTTTCGTACAGGGTAATTAGGAGCATTCGTGGCGTTTGTCAAGAGGATGTCGAGGTTTCGTGTTTGACACACCCTGAACAATGACTTAACGTTTCGGTCATGTCCGATCCAAACGAACCGAGACATCCGATCCGAGTCGTCGCCCAGCGGACCGGCCTTTCCGCGCCGGTGCTCCGCGCCTGGGAACGGCGTTACGGAGCCGTGGAGCCCTCACGGAGCGAGGGCGGCCAGCGACTCTATTCCGATGCCGACGTACGCCGGCTCCAGCTTCTGGCCACGGCCGTGGACGGTGGTCGCACGATCGGCCTGATCGCCGACCTGGAGGAAAGCGAGCTCCAGGAGCTCATCGACGAAGATCGAGAGACACCGGTGCAGCCTCACGGAGACGAGGTCACGCCCGACGTGGAGCGGGTGGCGCACGCCCTCGCGCTCATCGAGGAGATGCGCACCGACGAGCTCGAGCAGTACCTCATGCGCTCGGCCGTGGAGCTTCGACCCCACGAGCTGGTGGAGGGTCTCGTGGTCCCCCTCCTCCAGGAGGTGGGACGGTCATGGCAGTCGGGCCGGATGCGACCCAGCACCGAACACATCGCATCGGTGGCGATCCGCAGATTCCTGGAGTGGGTGTCCACCACGAACCAACCGGACCCGGACGCTCCACTGGCCCTCACCGGAACGCCGGTGGGCCAGCAGCACGAGTTCGGTGCTCTTCTCGCCGGCGTGATCGCGGCGTATCAGGGGTGGCGCGTGCGCTTCCTGGGACCGGACCTTCCCGCCGAGGACATCGCCGAGGCCGCCAAGAAGCTGGACGCGTCGATGGTGGCGCTCTCTGCCGTGCATCCGAGGCTGGACGCCCGAGGGGTCGAGGAGGTCAAACGCGTCAGGGAGCTTCTCCCCGCGTCCGTCCAGGTGGTCATCGGGGGCGCCGGCGCAGATCCGCATTCCGACGTCTGGGAAGACGCGGGCCTCCTGCATCCGCCGTCCCTGTCCGACTTCCGGGACGCGCTGAGGGACCCCCAGGAGACGTGAACCCGGACCGCGGGCGAGCCCTCGGACTCAGACCTTACCCGGTCGGACGGGTTCGCCCGCCAGGATCCTCCCTACGAGACCCTCGGGCCGACGCCGCAGCACGGACGAGCGGGCCCGGACACGCACGGGGAGTCGACGCAGGTGCGCCTCCAGGAGCTTTCGGGGGGTCAGCTCCTCGTCGATGATCCGAGCCAGCTCCTCCTCCCTCTTCCAGAAGAACTCCAGGGCTCGCGCCTCCATCTGCAGCAGCCGGCGCTCCACCGCCTCGTTGAGCGCGATCTCGAGACCGACGGTTCCCGTGGATCCAAGGCGCCAGAGTGTCTCCCTCTGCCTGGAGACCCGCTCGGCGAATGCTCCCGCCGACCCCGCCTCCTCGATCCTCCGGGCGGCGTCCGTGATCCGATCCTCGCTGGCTCCGGCGATGTTCTGATAGGCGAGAAGGCGTCGGAGGACGTTCTCGGCCACGTCTCCATGAAGCTCGTAGACCTTGTCGGGAGTCCATGGATCGCACCGCTGGCAGGGTATCCCGATTCCGATCCTCCCGTCGGCGCCGTCGATGGGGTAGACCCACCACCCCAGGTCGTAGCGGAGCGCTCGAAGCGTGCTGTTGCAGTACGGGCACGTCTCGCGCCCGTGCCACGCCGCCCACCCGAAGCGCCGCCATCGGAGCACGTCGGCGACGGGGGTGTCCTCCCAGTCGATGGCCACGTCGCCGTCACTGAACCCCATGGCGTCGCCCAGGTACTGCAGGAGCCCGAACGTGTAGGCGGAGAGCTTGGACCGTGGGCTCTCGTATGCGGCCTTCCTGCGTCGGAGCTCCCGACCGTACCGCCACCAGGATTGCTCCACGAGCCCAGCCGCGCCCACCCGCACCAGCGTCATGGGACCGACTCCGAGAAGGCTGACGTTCGCGGTGGTCACCAGGGGCCGAGCCAGATCGCGCGCCGTGCGCTCGAGCTCGTAGAGCGCGGCTTCACGCTCCTCGATGGGAGCGAGATTCCAGCGGTGGCACCGGTGGCAGACCGCCCACAGACGTCCCCGGACCGGATCGTAGGCGATCTTCCGGCCACGCGGCATGCGGTGGAGCATCCCGTTCTCGGGGAAGGGAGCGTGACAGAAGAGGCACCTCGTGAAGAGATGACCCAGGCTCACCTCGTGCGTCGTCGTCATCGTCTACCCCCACGAGCACTCGAGTGACAGGCCGGGACGCCCACGCTTGCGCTCGTCTTCCTAGAGTATCAAGACGAAGGTCGGACCGCCAAGTTCCTCACTCGCGCGCGTGTGCGTGGAATCGGGTCGTCCGGCACACCCCCGGAACCATCCCTCACCCATGAGGAGACGCATCCCATGGACGCCGAACCGCTGAACGGACGCGTGGCGCTGGTCACGGGAGGGAGCCGAGGGATCGGCGCTGCCACGGCCGGGGCCCTGGCCGAGGCCGGCGCCCTCGTCGTCGTGACGCACCGGGACAGCGAAGAAGGAGCGCGGGCCGTAGTCAACGGCCTGTCCGGTGGAGGGCATCGGTACGTCCGGGCCTCTGCCGTCGACACGCCCGCCCTGGAGGCCCTGGCCCGGAGCCTCAGCGAGACCGAGGGGCGTCTGGACGTGCTGGTGAACAACGCCGCCACGACCCGGGTGATCCCCCATGCCGACCTGGACGCTCTGGAGGACGACTTCTTCGATCACATCATGCGCACCAACGTCCGGGGGCCCTTCGCGACCATTCGGGCGGTGCGACGGCTGCTCGACGCGGACCCCGGCGGCGTGATCGTCAACATCTCGTCGCTGGCGGCCCGGGAGGCCAACGGCAGCAATATCGCGTACTGCGCCTCGAAGGCCGCGTTGGACAACATGACGCGCTCGCTGGCCCGCGCCCTGGCCCCCCGCATCCGGGTCCTCTCCGTGGCGCCCGGCCTCGTGGACACCGAGCTCAC
>JAWVZK010000220.1:0-4870 GCA_033722275.1 Longimicrobiales bacterium
CCTCCTCCGCCAGGATCTCGTTGCAGAGCGAGATGCACTCGTTGCAGATGTAGACGTTCGGGCCGGAGATGAACTTCTTGACGCTTTCCTTGGATTTCCCGCAGAAGCTGCAACGCAGATGTTTGTCCGACATGTCCACTCCTGTTCCGGCCTACTCGTTATCGTCCGAGTCTGCTGGCTTCCCGTCGAGCTGTTGTACCGTCCCTTCCAGGACCTGATCAATGAGCCCGTACTCCACGGCCTCCTCCGGTCCCATGAACCGATCCCGGTCGACGTCGTCGGCAATCTTCTCCACGGACTGACCCGTGTGCTTGGAAAGAATACCGTTGAGTCTCTCTCTAATATGCAAGATTTCTGCTGCCGCGATCTCGATGTCCGCCGCCGTCCCCTGCGATCCGCCCGACGGCTGGTGGATCATGATGCGGGAATTGGGCAGCGCGTGCCGTTGACCCTTCGCCCCGGCGGTCAGGAGGATCGCTCCCATGGACGCCGCCATGCCCACGCAGAACGTCGATACCGGTGCCCGAAGGTGCTGCATGGTGTCGTAGATCGCCAGCCCCGCGTAGACACCGCCGCCCGGGGAGTTGATGTACATGAAGATGGGACGCTCGGGATCCTCGGCGTCGAGGAAGAGGAGCTGAGCCACGATGATGTTGGCGACGTCGTCGTTGATGGCCGAGCCCAGGAAGACGATCCGGTCCATGAGGAGCCGGCTGAAGATGTCGTAGCTGCGCTCGCCTCGACTGGTGCGCTCGATGACATACGGTGGGTAAAGCGGCATGGGGTTCCTCGGGGGCTTCTCAGCCTTCGTCGGCCTGGGTGATCTCGGACTGTTCTTCGAGGAAGTCGAACACGGCCTTCTCCGTGAGCTCCCGCTCGAGCGACTGGAGTCGACCCGACTTCTGTAGTTGTGCATACACCTTCGCGGCATCGGTGTTGTTCGCCTCGGCGATCTCTTCGATGCGGTCGTCGATGTCTTCTTCCGTGGCGGTGAGGCCCTCCATCTCGGCGATGCGCTCGATGATGAGGATGCGCTTCACCGCGCGCTCCGCCTGGGGCCGGATCTGCTCGCGGAACTCGCTCAACCGCTCCTCCGGCAGCTCGTTCGCTTGCTCGCCGATGAGGCCGTCGGCGTACCGCTGGACCATGGATGCCGGAACCTCGAAGGGGTTCGCTTCGATGATGAAGTCCAGGAGGCGTCCCCGCACACGGGCCTCGGCCTGCTGCTCGGCCTCCTTCTCCATGTCTTCCCGGACCTTGGAGCGGAGCTCGTCGAGGCTGTCGAAGTCTCCTACCTGACGGGCGAGATCGTCGTCGAGCTCGGGCAGATCCATGGTGCGAAGCGCTTCGAGCTTGATGCGCACCCGCTCGGTGTCGCCCCGGCGGGACTCGTCGGGGAAGTCCTCGGGAAAGGAGACGTCGAAGACGCCGGACTCGCCTGGCTGGAGCGTCTGGATGGCATCCTCGATGTCGGGGATGGCGTCTCCCTGCCCGAGGACGAGGTCGTACTCCCGCGGATCGCCTTCGGGTCGCCCCTCGTCGTCGAGCCGGGTGATCTGTACGGAGACGAGATCCTTGACCGTCGGTGTCCCCTCCTCCATGGGCTGCCACACGGCGTTCTGCTCCCGGATGCGTCCCAGGACCTGGTCCACCTGGTCGTCGGCGACCGGCTCCACGGTGCGCTCCACGACGAAGCCGCCGACGCGCTCGATGTCGAATCGGGGCTCCACGTCGAAGGAGATGGCGAAGGTCAGGTCCTCTTCCGGCTGGTAACGGAGGTCTTCGAGCTCGCCCTCGCTGATGGGACGGAGCTCACGAGCGGCCAGCGCCTCCCTGTACGCGGTGCCCACCAGCTTGTCCACCGCCTCCTGCCTGAGGGCCCCTCCGAAGCGGGATTCGATGACCTTCCGGGGGACTCGCCCCTTGCGGAAGCCCTTCAGATTGGCCTGGGCCGCGATCTTCTGGGCGGCCTTCCGCTCCTCGGCTTGTACCACCGAGGCCGGGATCGTGACCTCCATGCGCCGACGCCAGCGTTCCTTCTCCTCGACGGAGATCCGAAGGGTGGACGGATCGAGATTCATGCCGACACCGGTCCTGATGACTTGGAGGGGAGGCGAAGTGCGAAAGGGGGGACTCGAACCCCCACGGCACAGGGCCACGGGATCCTAAATCCCGCGCGTCTACCAATTCCGCCACTTTCGCGCGGTCGAAAGATACACTCGTCCACCGGGGCGTTGAAGCACGACGACACGAGAAAGGGGCGCGAGGCCGTCGGCCCCGCGCCCCGAAACACCCGCTCGAAGGATCCTTCCTGCCACGGAAGGTTCTCCCTGCCGCGGAAGCTCTGCCTACGGCATGCGGACGTTCATCACCCGCTGGTTGCCGTCGGGATCTTGGAAATGGAGTGAAACCACGTCACCCGCGCCCACGGGATCGAGCGCTCTGCGCACGTCCTCGGGAAGCGCGATCTCCGTCTCGTTGATCCGGGTCAGCTTCCAGTTCCGGAACTGTCCGACGCCGCGGCGCTCCGCGGCGCTTCCATTGAGCACGTCCGCGAGGACCACGCCCGACGCGTCGCTCCACCCCAGCTGCTCGGCGATCTGTGGAGTGAGCGCTTCCACCTGGATCCCGAGACGCTCGGAGGCCAGGACCGGACGGTCCGCGGCGACGACGGGCACGTCGTTGATGGGAGCCTCGCCCAGGCGAACCTCGAGATCGACGGGCTCACCATCCCGGTACACCGTGATGTCCACCACGTCGCCGGGGTGCCGCTCCGCGATCTCGGCCTGCAGCTCGGAGACATATCCCACCGGCTCACCGTCGAGGCGGACGATGACGTCTTCGACCTGGAGCGTGCCGTACGCCGGGCCGTCCGCCGGAACGTCCTGGACGAGCACGCCGGACACCGACGGCAGATTGTAGGCTTCGGCGTCCTCCGCCGCGATCTCGCCGATGGAGACCCCGAGGCGCGGACGCTTCACGTGCCCGTACTCGACCAGGTCTTCCATCACGCGACGCGCCAGGTTGATGGGGATGGCGAAGCCGTACCCCTGATACACGCCCGTCTGTGAAGCGATGGCCGTGTTGATGCCCACCACCTGGCCCTGGAGGTTCACCATCGGACCACCCGAGTTGCCCGGGTTGATCACCGCGTCCGTCTGGATGAAGTCCTCGATGGCGTAGGGAGCGTAGTCCCTCAGCCGTGGATCCATGTTGAGATCCTGCTGGAGCAGCCTGAGGCCGCGACCCTTGGCGCTGATGATCCCCGCGGTGACGGTGAAGTCGAGCTGGGTGGAGGCCCCGAATCCGGGATTCCCGATGGCCACGACCCACTCGCCGACACGGACCTCCTCGGAGTCGCCGAAGGACATGACGGGGAGCTCCTCGTCGACGTCGACCTTGATGACGGCGACGTCGGTGAAGGGGTCGGTGCCCACCACCTTTGCGGGGAAGTACCGTCGATCGGGCAGGTAGACCCGCAGATCGGTGGCGTTCTCCACCACGTGGTTGTTGGTGAGAATGTAGCCGTCCTCGGACACGATGAAGCCGCTGCCGCCGGCGAGGGCAGAACGGGGCTCCGGGCTCTCACCCCGGGGAAGGTCGAAGAATCGACGGAACTGCTCCGGCACCTGCTGCGCGCTCGCGGGAACCGTTCGACGGCTCTCGATCCGCACCACGGCCGGCGTGACCGCGTCTGCGAGGTTCGTGAACGCGTCGCTCAAGTCCATGGCCGGTTGTACGGCCGCGGCGGCCACCTGGGGCTCCTCCACGGCCGGAAGCATGGCGTGCGACGTGTTGGTCCAGCCGAGTCCGGCGGCGACGCCGGCCCCGACCAGGAAGATCGTGCCCACGGCGGCCACGATCCGACTCTTTGTCATCAGTGGATCGTACATCCCTGCATCCTCCCTTTCCTGCTATCGGTGACGACCCCGGAGGTCCGGGACCGGATTCCTGCGTTTCTGTGCTGGCCCCGCTCCGACCGTGAAGCTCCGGAGTCGGACGACGTTCTACTGCGCTGTCCTACACGATCGGCGGGACGGATGGTCCCCTCCGGTCCGCACGATTCGTGTGTCGCCGGTCTTCGGGCTCTTTTCGGAGGCGTCGAAGCGCCTCCCGGGGCCGGTCACCCCTCCTTCGATGCGTCGGGGAGGCGGCGGGTTGCCCGCCGCCTCCCCGGATCGCACCGAGCGGGGTGGTGCTACTTCTCTTCGTCTACGATCTCGTAGTCGGCCTCGACTACGTCCTCGTCCTCCGTGGCGGGCTCCTCCGGCGTGGCCGCGCCCTCCTCGAAGTCGTTCTGGGCGCCCGCGCCCTCGGCGGTGTCGGCTTCTGCGGCCTGGGCCTGATACATCTCCTGCCCGGCTGCGCTGAAGGCCTGCATGAGCTCGTCGCGGGCCGAGTTGATGGTGTCGAGGTCGTCGCCCTTGAGGGCCTCCTTCGCCTTCTCGACGGCGCCCTCGAGACGTTGCTTGCTCTCCTCGGAGAGCTTGTCACCCCATTCCTCGGAGTCCTTCTCGACCTGGTAGACCAGGGAGTCGAGCTGGTTGCGGGACTCGACCTTGGCGCGACGCTCCTCGTCCTCCGAGGCGTGCGCTTCGGCGTCCTGGACCATCTTCTCGATCTCGTCCTCGGAAAGCCCGCTGGAGGCCTCGATCCGGATCTTCTGCTCCTTACCGGTGGCCTGATCCTGCGCCGACACGTGCAGGATGCCGTTGGCGTCGATGTCGAACGTCACCTTGATCTGCGGCATGCCGCGAGGCGCCGGCGGGATCCCGGTGAGCTGGAACTTGCCGATGGTCTTGTTGTCCACGGCCATCTTCCGCTCGCCCTGGAGGACGTGGATCTCCACGGTGGTCTGGTTGTCCTCCGC
>JAWVZK010000221.1:0-4801 GCA_033722275.1 Longimicrobiales bacterium
CGGGCAGCCGTCCGTCGACGTCGAGAGAAGCCTCCATCGGACGGGTCAGGAGCCTGGAAGGATCCACGGTCCCGGGACGGTGGCGAACGGTCCCCCGGAGCGTGAAGGGCGCCGCACCACCCCATGTCTCCAGCCGGACGTCCAGGTCTCCCGACGCCCAGCCGTCGAAGGGCGAGGGTGACCACGGCGTCAGCTCGAGCTCCTCGAATCGAAGACGCCCGGCCAGCGCCGGCAGGGGCCCGCGAGCTCCCTCGCCATCTCCTACGTCTCCCCCTGCGCCGCCTTCCTCGCCCGCCGTGATCCCTCCCTCCCGCGATCCGGGGCGCACGGTCATCCTCGCCTCCGCCGTCGTCCCCGTCGCCTCGCGCTCGACGTCCAGCTCCACCAGGAGCGAGTCCGGCCTCCCCCCCGCGTCCAGCGCCACCGTGAACCTGGGATGGGCGAGGAGGCCGGGATCAAGACGCAGGGGGAGGTCGCGCAGGTCCAGGGGCCGGGCGTGGATCCGCATCTGCACCGCGCCGAGGATGCGAGGCTCGGGAACGAAGACCGCGTCACCGCCGCCCAGGACGTCACTGTGGTTCGACGAGAGCACGAGCGTGTCGAGGCGCAGCGTTCCGTCTCGCAGGGAGCCCACCAGCGCCAACACCCCCTCGGAGCGGAAGGTCGAATCGGAAGACAGGGACATGGCCGAGCGGAAGGAGGCTCCGAGGGTGTCCACCGTGGCCTCCAGCCCATCGGGTCCCAGGCCCCCCTTTCCCGAGAGTCTGAGACGCGACACGTCGTAGCGGCCGCCGTCGCCCATCCGAAGTCGCACGACCCCCTCCTGGACCTCCACGGAGTCGGCCCGCACGGCCCATCCGCTCACCGGCTCGCCGGCGAGCATCGCGACTCCCGCCCCCACCGACGTCGAATCGGCGGCCCCGGCGTCTTCCATCGCTCCGGAGTCGGCCATCGTCAGCTCCAGAACCGGGCCGTCGACGACAAGCGTCCGGAGCGAGATCCGCTGGTCCAGGAGAGGCCGGAGTCGATAGCCGAGAACCAACCGGTCGGCGGAGAGCGTGAGGTCCGGGCCCTCGAGGCTCAAGCCCGAGACCGCGATCCGATTCAGCCAGCTCCCCTCGACCCCGTCCACACGGACGGTCCAGCCCTCCGGCACGACTCGGGCCAGGGCCTTGGGGACGATCCACCCCATGGCCACGCCGAAGTGGAGGAGTACGAAGATGAGCACGCCGAGAGACGCCAGGGCGAGCGCCGTCCGACCCAGGTACCGCAACCCGGCGCGGATCCGCCGGCTCCAGGAGCCTCCGGAGGACGAGTCGACCGCGCCCGGAGGCTTCCGGTCGCTCGTACCTCGGTCGTCTTCGGTCACGCGGTCCTCGGTCTTCGTTTCGTCGCTACCACGAGCGCCTCACCGTGCCTCTCCCGGACTCCCGAGCCGGATGGAGGGACCCGGGCCCGGACTGCTTGGAAGGCAAGATCGATTCCAGCTCCGTCTACCCCCGTCATTCCGCTTCGGTCACCCTCCGGCGTTTCATTCGTGAGGATTGCGAAACGGCGGAGCGGCGCTGGAGAACAGGGGATCACCGGCCAGCGGCGACGTCCCGTAATGGAATGATGTTTGCGCCTGATCAGGGCAGAAACGGCAGTCCCGGAGCAGGAGATTCCATGAGCGATGCACGTCGAACCGTCCGAACGTTCTCGACCCACGCCGATGCCCGTGCCGGGCTCGAGCATCTCCTCGAGCACGACGTACCGGCATCGGCCGTGAGCATCTCCGCCCGCGGCATCCGCGTGGTGGAGACGGTCCACCCTCGGGGCTGGCTCCACGCTGCTGGAGAAGGCGCCTTGAGCGGAGCCCTCATCGGCCTTCTGGTCGGCTTCTTCCTGGGACTCCTCAACCTCGCCGAACCGGGCCTCGCCGCCATGGTGTTGGGGTTCTGGGGCTCGCTCATCGGCGCGACGGTCGGTCTGGGCACCGGCCTGATCGTCCATGCGTTCCGACGCGGCTCCGAGCGGCACACCACGGAGCGGTCCATCCGCGCCGACCACTTCGACCTGGGGGTCGCCCCGGAGCACGTCGAGAAGTCGCGCCGGATCCTGGAGGACGTCGACGCCGAATCCCTGGGAACTGCCGCTTGAGAGAGGATCCCGCCCCCAGCCCGACTGCAGACGAGGACGTCCAAGGCAGGAAACCGAAATGCTCACATTGATCCAAGATCTTCCCCGGGGCATCTCCGGAGTCATCGCCCAGGGCAAGGTGACGAAGCATGACTACGAGGCGACGCTGCGCCCCCTTCTGAAGAGGGCCGAGATCTCGGAGGAGCCCTTGCGTCTCCTCTACGCCTTCCACCAGGACTTCGAGGGGTTCACGCCGGACGGAGCATGGGAGGACGTCCGGCTGGCCTTCGATCACCTCGACGACGTGGAGCGGTGTGCCGTCGTCGCCGACGAAGGGTGGATCGAGAGGGCGTCGCAGCTGGCGGGGGCCTTGACCCCTCTCCAGGTGAGGAAGTTCTCCTCCGACGAGTGGGACGATGCGGTGGCGTGGCTCGCTCAGGACTCTGGATCCAACTCCTCGTAGACGATGACGCGAACGATCTCCAGGACGGAGATGGCCAGGACGATGACGATCGGGCCCAAGAGGAACCCCACCGCTCCGTAGACCACCAGCCCGCCCAGCACGGCGAAGAAGACCAGAAGCGGATGCAGGCGGGCCCGGTCCCCGACGAGGATCGAGCGCAGCAGATTGTCGATCGTGCCGATCACCAGCCCCCCGACCCCGGCCAGGACGAGCGCCCGGCCGATCTCCCCCGACCCGGCCAGGATCAGCGCCGCCGGCACCCAGACCACGGGAGGGCCCACGGCGGGAAGCAGCGAGAAGAAGGCCATGACGGCGCCCCACAGCGCGGGGGCCGGCAGATCCAAGGCCCAGAACAGCAGGCCGCCCAGCGCGCCCTGGACGATGGCCACCACCAACGTGCCGAAGACCGTGGCGCTCACGATCTCCCTGGACTTCAACAGGAGCGCGTCGGTGACCTTCGCGTCCAGCGGGATGAGCCAACGGAGAAACGCCACGAACTGATCCCCGTCCCTCAGGAAGTAGAAGAGGGTGACCAGGCCGATTCCCGCCTGAGCCACCCATCCGCCCAGACCGGAGAGGAATCCCACCGTCCCTCCGGCGACCATACTCCCCAGGTTGGAGAACAGGGCCTGGATCTGACGGCTCATCGTCGACTCTTCGACGCCCACCAGGCCGGCCAGGGACACGAGGGCGTTCCAGACCGGTCCTCGCTGGTTCACGAGCCCTTGCACCTGGCCCGCGACCACCGAGGCGCCGCTCTCCACACCGACGACGAGAAGGGACGAGAACACGCCCAACGGGATGAGCACGAGGAAGAGGAGCAGCGCGGTCACGACAAGCGCGGAGAGCGTGGGCCACGGGATCTTCTCGTGGAAGAAGTCCTGCATCGGCCGCGCGAGGACCGCCATCACCGCGGCACCGACGATCCCCAGCGTGAAGGGGAGGAGCAGCTGACCGATGACGAAGACGGAGACTCCCGCCGCCACCAGCAGGACCACAACCTGCATGCGTCCCCGGTCGGTACCCGACAGCACGTGGGCCACGCGGGTCGACGCCGCCACTTCGGTGATGTCGTCGCGGAGCTCTCCCTGGACCGGCTCCTCGGCGGAGTCGTTCCGGGGAGCGTCCTTCGATGGAGAGTCTTCCATGGGTCGAACCGCGCTCCGCTGTCGGGTTTTCGTGCTCGGGCCGCTATACCCGGGAGGGCTGCCAGATCTCCGGCTCCGGCGTAGATTGGCCGGCATGGATCATGCACGCCCCGCACCCCAGAAGACCCGGTCCTCCGCCACGGAGGCGCGAGTCGAGGGGATCCTCGCCCGCTGGATGGACACGCTCGCCGATCCGTCCCTGGAGGGGGACCTGCCCGAGGAGCTCCTGGAGAGCTACCAGAGCCTGGCCCGGATGATCCTCGATCGAAGCCTGAATGCCGAGACGGGTGCACCACCCTTTCCGGACCCGGATCTGGATGGGCTCCTGGCCGCCATCGTCATGGTCAACCGTCGAACGCGTCAGAGCCTCGCCGCCACGATCAGCCGATTCAGCCGTCTGACCCATGCCGTCGTCTCGCACGTGGCCGAGACCGAAGAGATCTCGGACAAGGCCGAGGCGACGCTCCGGGCCGCCATGGACGTGGACACCGTCCTCGACGAGACGCTGCACCGCCTAGTCCGCGTCCAGGAGGAGGGCGCGATTCGGGAGGAGGAGGAGCGGGCGCGAGCCATGCAGGCGGTGATGGAGGTCCTGTCCCACGAGCTGGACAACCGTCTGGGTGCGGCGCAGACAGCCGTCGACATCATCGCCAACCCTCGCGTCGAGCTCAGCCGTGCGGATCTGGATCGGGTGAGCACCCTCGTGCGCAATTCCCTGGAGGATGCGCTCAAGACCGTCGACGACGTGGAGGCTCTGGTCGGCACGTGGGGCGCAGGGTCTCCAGGAGGCGAGAAGCGAAGAGGAATCCGTCTTCCCGTCCTCCTGCGCAAGATCGTCGAAGAGCTCGCCATCGAGGCTTCCGAGGCCGGGGTGCGTCTCGAGTTGGCGCCCGATCAGGTGGACCGCTCCGTGGACGCCCCGCGGCTTCGCCTCATCCTCTACAACCTGGTCTCCAACGGGATCAGGTACCGGGACCCGGCGAAGGATCAGCGATGGGTGATCATCGAGAGCGACGTGACCCCCGACGACCGACTGCGGATCCGGGTGCGTGACAACGGGATCGGCATCGCC
>JAWVZK010000222.1:0-4506 GCA_033722275.1 Longimicrobiales bacterium
CGGGTGGGGGAGATCCCGCTCTTCAACCAGGACGTGGAGGAGGCGGGAGATCCGGAGCCGGTCGTGGCCCTCAAGAAGGCCATCGCCGACGCCGACGGCCTGCTCCTCGTCACCCCCGAATACAACCACGGTGTCCCCGGGTGATGATGAACGTGGTGGACTGGGCCTCCCGGCCTCCCCGGGATTCGGTACTGAGCGGCACGCCCGTGGGAATCATGGGGGCGACGCCCGGGATGACGGGGACCGCGCGCTCACAGTCGATGCTGCGACAGTCCCTGGTCTTCACGAACGCACCGGCGATGCTGCGTCCCGAGGTTCTCGTCGCCCGGGCGCACGAGAAGTTCGACGAGGAAGGGACGCTGACCGACGAGCGGACCCGGACGTTCCTGGCCGACTATCTGGAAGAGCTGCGGACGTGGACCCTGAAGCTCGGGGATTGAGTCCATGAGACCCCGAGACTCAGCCGACGGCCCCTCCCTGGTCGACCCAGGCGGGCTCATGCCGGCCGCGGAGCCCTTCCGTCGATGACGGCTCGGTGGCGTCCGTACGGTCGCACCCTCCACACGCGGCTCCGTGCGACGCCAGCTCGCTCAACGCCCGCTTTCGCCTTCCGCCCGGCTGAGCAGGCGCTCCACCTCCCCCTCGGCCTCCAGCTCGCGGGCGAGATCCTCCACGGCGGTCACCACGTGATCCAGCGAGGCGCTGTCTCGCATCACGACGGTGCCGTGGAGATGCGCGAGCCGGCCGAGGATGTCGCCGACGCGAGCGTCGAGGAGGTCCTGGAGATCGGAGATCGATCGGTTGGCGTCGAGGCGGGTGTCCGCCATCCGGGTGCGGGCGAGGTGATCGAGCCGCCGGAGATCGTGGAGGAGGCGTCGCAGCCGAAGGACCATCGCCCGAGTCGCCGCGCGCGTCCGCTCGTCCACCGATGGGTGGCGCATGATGCGGTCGGCCATGGATTCGGCGACCTCCAGTCTGGGATCGGAGGAGAGCCCCGAGGACTCGAGAGCGCGCTCGACACGCAGGTCGTCCCAGCGACGGAGGACGTCCTTGGCTAGGCGCGGCTCCCGGTCCACGGGAAAGAAATAGACGAGGACCAGGCCCAGGAGGGCCAGGAGCAGCCACTCCACGGGCAGCCAAGCAGCCGACAGGCCGATGACGACCCAGGCGGCGACTGCGAGTGTCCCCATCCCGAGCATCTGCCACCCGTAACTGGAGAGCACCTCGTGGGCTTCCTCCACCACGCGTGGCAGGTCCTGCGCCTCATCGATGGGCTCCAGCCCGAGCTCCCTGTCGTCTTCCGTCATCGCCTCATACCTCCCTCCCGCGACAGCTAGGGGCTTCCTCCGGGCCGGCCTGGACGATGAACATGACGAGGGCCCCGCTTGATCCGCCAGTGGAGTTCGAGGCGAAGCCGCCTGGCCCTTGCCCCGATGCATCCGAACCTATATTTCAGTAACTGAATGTTTCAGCAACTGAATGAGGGTGGCCTCGATGGTCGATCGTCCCGAGACACCGTTCCGGATGACGCCCGTGGTGTTCCACGTGCTCCTGGCGCTGGCCGACGGCGACAGCCACGCCTACCAGATCATGAAGGACGTACCCGAGCGCACCGGAGGCGCCATCGAGATCGGCCCCGGCTCGCTCCACTACACGCTGGGCAAGCTCCTGGACGCCGAGCTGGTGGAGGAGTCCGACCACCGTCCACGCCCGGACGAAGACGACCCACGCCGGAAGTACTACCGGCTGACGACGCGGGGACGCGAGGTGCTCAGCGCCGAGGCGGCGCTGCTCGCCGATATCGTCGATTTCGCGTTCGAGAAGGGCCTGATCCCCGAGCGGGGGAGCAGCTGAGATGGCGCGACAGGACGAGCCTGACGATGGTCGAAGCAACGACGCGTGGATCCGTGTCCTCATGCTCCTGTATCCGCGTTGGCTCCGTCGGGAGCGCGGTGAGGAGCTCCGAGCGGCGTATGAGGAGATCCTGACGCGGGGCGGCGTGAGGGGACGAGGGCGCCTTCGTACCGTGCTATGGCTCGTCGGTGATGCGCTGCAGACCGGGCTGCGGGCCCGATGGGAGGGTCGGCCCCCGTCAAGTCGAAGGGACCGACGTGTCTGCAGGGGAGGGGACGGGATGATGGAGCGGACGTGGAGAGGACTCGGACAGATGGTGCGCTCACTGGCTCGCAGCCCGGGATTTGCGGCGACGGCGGTGTTGACCATGGGGCTCGGCATCGGGATGAACGTGGCGATCTTCAGCGTCGTCCACTCCGCGCTGCTGCGCCCTCTGCCGTATCCGGAGCCCGACGCTCTCGTGCAGCTCGCCAACCGGTACCTTCCCACCGGATCGACGGGATGGATCTCCGCGGCCGAGTACTGGGAGTACAGGGAGGTTCCCTCGACTTTCTCGACGACCGTCCCGGTCGCACCGGACGCCGCCAACCTCACCGGACAGCCCGAACCGCTCCGCGTCGAAGGTCTCATGGTGGGGCCCGACTTCTTCGCGATGCTGGGAACCCAGCCGGTCCTGGGTCGCGGCTTCACCTCCGCGGAAGGACGTCCTGGCCAGGAACCTGTCGTCGTACTCGGCCATGGCTTGTGGCAGACCGTTTTCGGTGGGGACCCGGACGTCCTCGATCGTACCATCGAGATCGGGGGCCGAGCGCGCAGGGTGGTCGGGGTGATGGGCTCCGACTACAGGCCCCTGAGCGGATACCTGTTCACGGGGAGGCGAGAGGACTACTTCGTGCCCCTGGTGCTGGATCCGGCGTCCTTCGACGCCCGATCGGCGGAGCGGCACAACTTGACGGTGCTGGGGCGCCTGGCCGAGGGCGTCCAACAGGGAGAAGCCGAGAGCGCCTTGGTGCCCGCCGTACGCCGTATCGAGCGCCTCTACCCCGGACTCTCCAACGCGGGCTCCCGTGACGTCGCGGTGACCGCGCTGCAGGAGGCGGTCACGGGGCCGGTCCGGGGCATGATCCTCTTGCTCGCGGCGGCCGCGGGCGTCGTCCTCCTGGTGGCGTGCGTCAACGTCGCCAACCTGCTCCTGGCGCGAGCCGAAGCCCGGACGCCGGAGATCGCCGTCCGGGCGGCGATGGGCGCCGGGCGGCGGCGACTGGTCCGGCACGCCCTCGGAGAGAGCGTGGTCATCGGGATCGCCGGGGGCCTCGTCGGTCTGGCCATGACGTACGCGGCGCGGGGCTTCCTGGTCACGCTGCTCCCGACGGAAGCCCCGCTTCCCGAGGGGATCGTGATCGGGCTTCCACTGGTGGGCTTCACCGTCGCCGTGGCGGTCCTCGCCGGTGTCCTGGCCGGTATCGTGCCGGCCCTCAACCTGGCACGGGACGAGGTCTTCGGGGCCATTCAATCCGGCGCCGCCGGACAGCGGGCGGTGCAAAGCCGATCTGCGCTCCGACGGGCCCTGGTGGTGGGACAGGTGGCCGGCGCCGTGATCCTGGTCTCGAGCGCGGCGCTACTCCTTCGGAGCCTCTCGGCGCTCCGCTCCGTGGATGCCGGATTCGACGCGGAGGATCTGTACGGGATCCAGGTGAGCGCGACGTCGGCCGGATATCCCCGGTCCGAGGACGTCCGGGAGCTGTACCGGTCCATCGAGACCCGGGTTGCCGCCGCGCCGGGCATCGAGTACGCGGCCGCCTCGTGGCAGACGCCGCTCCAGTCGGGGATGAGCGACTGGCCGGTCATGCCCCGGCGAACCGACGGGAGCGAGTGGGTGCCGGCGGATCCCAATCTGGTAGGTCCGGACTTCTTCCGTGTCTACGACATCGAAGTGCTGGAGGGAAGGGGCTTCCAGCCCGCCGACGCCGATGGGGAGGTGGGCCCGGTCATCCTCAACGAGACCGGTGCTCGCCGACTCTTCGGCGACGAGTCCGCCGTGGGGCAGAGAGTGAACCTCACCTTCGGGGATCCGGTGTGGCACGAGGTGATCGGGGTCGTGGAGGATGTCCGTGCCCGGGCGCTCGCCCAGGAGCCGCGTGTCCAGACGTACATGACCTTCGGCGGACCTCCGTTCGGAGCGATCCCGAGCCTGGTCCTCAACGTGCGGACGGAGCTCGGACCCGAGGCCGTCGACGGGACCGTGACCGAGGTGGTCCGGTCGGTGGATTCCGAGATCCCCGTCGGGCCGGTCCGATCCATGGAGGACGTGGTGGGGGACTCCCTCGAACGAGAGCGGCTCCTCTCCGTGCTCATCGGCATCTTCGCCGCCGTCGCCCTCCTCCTCGGCGCCGTCGGTGTCTACGGGGTGGTCTCCTTCTCCGTGGGGCGGAGGACCCGTGAGATGGGACTCCGGATCGCCGTCGGGGCGCGACCGGCCGCGGTGCTGAGCCTCGTGGTGCGCCAGGGGACCCTCATGGCCCTCGTGGGGGTGGCGGTCGGCATCGTGGGTTCGCTGGCCGCCGGCCGCGCCATGGAGGGGTTTCTCTTCGACATCTCGGGAACGGACGTCCCGACCCTCGCGGCAGTCGCCGCCACGGTCCTGGGTGTCGC
>JAWVZK010000223.1:0-4446 GCA_033722275.1 Longimicrobiales bacterium
CCGGGACACTTGAGATCCATGATCTTGTGCACCCTGGAATCGAGCCTCGAGACGTCGAACGCTCCCGAGGTCTCGACCAGGACCGTGAACCCCTCCTCGAGGAGTCGGTGCGCCAGATCGAAGGCGCGGGGGTGCGCCAGGGGCTCCCCCCCCGTGATCTCCACCACTCCGGCAGAATGGCTCCGCACTTCGTCGACGATCTCGTCGAGAGTCATCCTCGTGCCCCCGTGGAACGCGTACTCGGTGTCACACCAGGTGCATCGGAGGGGACATCCCGTGAGCCGCACGAACGTGCAAGGCACGCCTGCCCAGGTGGACTCTCCCTGGATGGAGTGGAAGATCTCCGTGATGCGCAGGAAAGGCTCAGTCATCGATCTGGGGAGCGTGCTCCGGCTCGGCTCCTTCGTCTCCAGAGGACCTCCGGATGGCCTCCTCGAGGAGATCCTGGACCTCGTACAACGTCAGCGCGCCCAGACGTGCCTCCGCCTTCTCCGCCGATGGCGCTCTTACGAGGGTCGGGGTCTCGAGATGGCCCACGATGCCCACGCCCGTCTGAGCCCAGCGCGGGAACACGAGGTAGCCGGCGTAGGGAGCCGTCAGGTCGGCGGTCCTCTCCGTCTCCAGGGACACCGTATAGGGATGGCCGTCGGAACCTTGATAGGCCGGCGGTCGATCATGGACCTCATGGTAGCCGCCGAGGGTCGAGTCGTCCTGCGTCATCGGATAGAAGCTAGAACAAGCCGATGGGGGGAGCCACTCGGGCTTGTGACTTCGAACCCGGGACCCTGTAGACTTCGAGCTGAAGCACAACCTCAAACCGAACCGGGAATCGATTCGATGTCGACAAAGATGAGGGCGGCACTCTTCGAGGAGTTCGGGGGGCCGGGCGTCGTGGAGATCGGCGAAGTGCCCGTCCCGGAGCCCGGACCGGGGCAGGTGCGGATCAAGGTCGAGGCATCGGCCATGAACCACCTGGATCTCTGGGTCCGACGCGGGCTGCCCATCGAGACCCCCATGCCGCACATCGGGGGCTCCGACATCGCCGGGACCGTCGACGCCGTGGGCCCGGGGGCCGAGGACGTGCCTCTCGGGACCCGCGTCGTCGTCGACCCCTCACTCGGTTACGACTGGTACGACGGCCAGGACCGCGGCGAAGCCTTCGACGAGCCACCCTTCCGGATCATCGGTGAGCACACGCAAGGGGGCTTCGCCGAATACACGGTGGTCCCGGCGAAGAACCTCCTGGAGATCCCCACGGACGTCTCCTTCGTCGATGCGGCCGCCGCGGGCCTCGTCTTCGTCACGGCGTGGAGAGCCCTCGTGCGCCGAGGACGGCTCCGGGCGGGCGAGCGCGTGCTCATCACCGGCGCCTCGGGCGGCGTGGGCACCGCCGCCGTGCAGGTCGCGCGCCGCGCGGGAGCGAAGGTGTTCGCGGTGACCGGCGGGAAGGAGAACGTGAAGCGGACCCGGGAGCTGGGCGCCGACGTGGTCTACGACCGCTTCGACGTGGACTTCTCCAGGGAGGTGTGGCGGGACACGTACAAGCAGGGGGTCCAGGTCGTGTTCGATACGGTGGGTGAGGAGATCTGGCCCGCGTGCCTCCGGGCGCTCGCCAAGAAGGGCCGACTCGTCACGTCCGGGGCCACCACCGGCTCGCGAGGGATCACCGAGCTGCGTCTCGTCTTCTGGAAGCAGCTGGAGATCCTGGGGAGCACCATGGGGTCGCCCACGGAGTTCCGTGAAGTCATGCGCCTGATCTTCGACGGAGTCTTCGACCCGGTGATCCAGGAGGTCATGCCGCTGGAGGAGGCTCGCCGCGCCCACGAGATCCTCGAGGACGGGAAGATCTTCGGAAAGCTCGTGCTGGTCCCCTGAGCCCCGGCCGGGTCGAGACCGGATGACGCGCACCGCGCAGCTCCTGTTCGTCACGGTGATCTCGGGCTTCTTCGCCGTCGGCTTCTTCCCCGTCGACCATCGGGGGGAGACGCGCCGTGCTCGGAGGCGCGCGAGCGACGACGAGACGTCCGGGTACGGCGACGGCCACGACACCCGGCGAAGGTGAGACGATGGAGATCAAAGAAGCACAGGAGCGGGTCGACGCCTGGATCTCGCAGTTCGAGGAGGGCTACTGGCCGCCGCTCGCGAATCTGGCGAGACTCACCGAGGAGGTGGGTGAGCTGGCCCGAGAGATGAATCATCGCTTCGGGCCGAAGACGAAGAAGCCCGACGAGCCGGAGCAGGACCTGGCCATCGAGCTGGCCGACATCCTGTTCGTCATCCTGGTCATCGCCAACGAGCAAGGCATCGACCTGGACCGGGCTTTGGAGCGGGTCCTCCGGAAGTACCGGGCTCGAGACTCGGACCGCTGGCCTCCAGCGGAGGGTCAAGGGCGGTGACCTCGGCGGACCTCCAGGCCACGGCTTCGTCCGTCGCTCGCATCGTGTCCGTGTTCCCAGGGAGGGTGTCGATGAGAAGGATGTATCCGGCGATCTGTGCAGCCGTTCTGGCCTCGGCGAGCTTCGCCTGTGCTCCCGGCGAGCCGGGATCGGGAGCCGCGGCGGGCAGCCTCGACCTCCTCATCGTCGACGCCAGGATCGTCGATGGTGGCGGCAATCCCTGGTATCGTGCCGACGTCGGCGTCCGGGACGATCGAATCGTCGCCGTCGGTGAGCTGTCCGGACGGGAGGCGATGCGGACCATCGACGCCGAAGACCGGGTGTTGGCCCCCGGGTTCATCGACATGATGGGCCAGTCCACGCTCGTGCTGATCACCGATCCACCGAGCGCCGAGAGCAAGCTCCGTCAAGGCATCACCACCTACCTGTCCGGTGAGGGCGGCTCCCCGGCGCCTCGCCGCGAGGAGTGGGAGGGGATCGTCGTGGGCGACGAGACCCACGACTGGACGTCGTACGCCGAATACTTCGAGGTCCTCGAAGGCCACGGGATTCCGCTGAACGTGGTGCACGACGTGGGCCTCACCCAGGTTCGACGCGTCGTCCTCGGAGAGAACGACGTCGCGCCGACGCCGGAGCAGCTGGACGAGATGAAGGCGCTGGTTCGACAGGCCATGGAGGACGGGGCCGTGGGGACGTCGACCTCGCTCATCTACCCTCCGGCGATCTACGCCGACACCGAGGAGCTCGTGGCGCTGACCCGGGTGGCCGCCGAGTACGGAGGGGTCTACTTCACCCACATGCGAAACGAGAGCCACGCGGTCCTCGAAGCCATCCGGGAGGCCCTGGAGGTGGGGGCCGGGGCGGGCGTCCCCGTCCATATCTACCACCTGAAGGCCGCCGGACAGGAGAACTGGCCCCTCATGGCCCAGGCGCTGGCGCTCATCGATTTGGCCAGATCGGCGCGGATGGACGTCACCGCCGACATCTATCCTTACATCCGCAACGGCATCGGGCTCGGCTCCTTCGTGCATCCGCGGCACTACGCGCGGGGCAGAGACGCCTTCCTCGAGACGCTCTCCGATCCTGCCGTCCGGGCCGAGCTCAGGAACGAGATCGAGACCACGGGCGACTGGGAGAACTGGTATCGGCACGTCGGGATGGACTGGGCGGAGGTGCTCATCGTCTCCGCCCCCGACGACGTGGATCCCGGCGTGGTCAACCGATCCATCGCCGAGGCCGCCGAGGTGCTCGGCACCGACCCCTGGAACGCCTTCTTCGATCTCGTCCAGGCGGGAGGAGTGAGCGTGAATCCCCGGAGCATGAACGAGGAGCAGAAGAGGCAAGCGCTGAGGGCCCCTTTCGTCATGATCGACACCGATGCGTCGCCGGTGAACCCGGAGACCACGGACAGCTCCCACCCCAGGGCCTTCGGTGCCTTCCCCCGGGTCATCGCCACCTATGTCCGGGAGGACAGCGTCCTCAGCCTGGAGGACGCCGTGCGACGCATGACCTCGATGGCGGCCCACAGGCTGGGACTCCATGACCGGGGCTACGTGGCGCCGGGCATGGCAGCGGACCTGGTGATCTTCGATCCCGAGACGATCCGGGACGTGGCGGATTTCGGTGCCGACGCCATGCGGTACGCCGAAGGCGTGGACTACCTTGTGGTCAACGGCCGTCTCGTCATCGACGGCGGAGAGCTCGTGCCCATCACGCCCGGTCGCGTGCTCCGGCGACGCGGATCCTAGTGGAGTGTATCCGATGTTTGGTACTAGGGACGGAGCGCGCCTTGCTCGCCCCGCGGCCGTCTCGGCCCCCGACGCGGCTCGGCGGGATCAGGGGACGAAACGCGCAAGGCTCTCCACGCAACGGTCCACCTCCTCCACCGTGTTGTAGACGTGGGGGCTGACCCGGACGAAGCCCGGTCGGTGATCGACGATCACGCCGTCCTCGGCTAGATGCCGGACGGCTCCCGGAGGATCGTCATGGCCGATCATCACGATGGAGGTGCGTCGGTCGGGCTCGGCGAGCCGAGGGCGGAATCCCGCCG
>JAWVZK010000224.1:0-4364 GCA_033722275.1 Longimicrobiales bacterium
AAGGGCCGCCGGTCGGAAGGCCGGCGGCCCGTCGCTGCCGGCGGGAACGTCGTCAGGACGCCCAGCCGTCAACGTCTGCACACGCCCCGCAGCGGGGACGCGGTCCGACACAGACCCCCTGGTCAAACAGAGAGCCTGTTCGGATGCACACCCTCCGTCATGCGGAGACGGGCACGACCTCACCCGCGATAGAAGCGCTCCTTCTCGATGAGCCCTTCGTCGTTCCAGTGGCGGACGGCGACCTGCTTGTACTGCACGTCGCCCCACTCTTCGTGCGTGAAGTCGAGATCCCAGGTCGAGTAGGTCACGTCGTCACCGACCGCCGCGTCGACGAGCTCGAAGCGCCGAAGCTCGGTGACGTTGTCGAAGAACGCCTTCTCCCGCTCCCGATTCTCGTCCTTCCCCTCCCAGGGTCCCATGCCCTGATCCTGCATCACGACGTCCTCGGCGTAGAACTTCTCGAACGCCTCCATCGCGTCGCCCTGGAGGATCATGTCATTGAGCTCGGTGTCTCTCTGAGCGATGGATTGCATGGTCGCAGTCGTCATGGAGTCCTCCTCTTTTCTTTTACGTGCTGCCGTCGAGGGACGGCGGCTCTTTCGTCGAGTTCTTCGTATGATGAGGGATCGAGTGATAGTTGTCTAGTCATGAATTGACTGATCACCGAGGTGCCGGGCCGTAGAGGGGGCCGCCGTCGCCACTGGAGGTCACCACCCCTTCCCCACTCGCCGACGCCCGGGGCCCGTCACGCGGCGCACAGGAAGCGATGCCTGGATCTCTCAGAGCGTGCCCGCGTCCAATGAGCTCCGGACCTCCTCCGCACGGTCGAGGATCGCCCTTCGTTCCTCCTCGTCCCGCCGCTTCCAGCTATGGACCATGAGCGCCATGCGGTGGTTGTCGGAGAACCGCTCCGCGTGATGGTCGATGAACCCCCAGAAGAGGGAGTTGAACGGACAGGCGTCCTCCCCGACGGCTTCCTTCGGGTTGAAGGCGCACGCCCCGCAGTGGTCGCTCATCTTGTCGACGTAGTTCGCGCTGGCCGCGTACGGCTTCGACGTGAAGGAGCCGAGGTCGGCGTACTGGCTCATCCCCATGACATTGGGCGTCACTACCCAGTCCAGGGCGTCCACGTAGCAACCGAGGAACCAGTCGTTGATCTCCCGTGGATCCACGCGGGCGATGAGGGCGAGATTCCCCAGAATCATGAGACGCTGGATGTGGTGGGTGTGGCCGGTGCGCGCCAGCTGCTCCACGGTCTGTGCCATACAACGCATTTTCGTCCTCCCGCCCCAGTAGACGTCGGGCAGATCCATCTCGTGACCCAGTCCGTTGACCTCCCGGAGCTCCGGCATCTTCCTCCGATACACGTGTCGCATGAACTCCCGCCACCCCAGCACCTGACGGATGAACCCTTCGATGGACGGGAGAGACACGTCGTGGTGCCGCGCGTGCTTGAGGGCGCGCTCGCAGACCTCGGTGGCCGTGAGGAGGCCCAGATTCAGTGGGACGCTGAGGAGACTGTGGTACAGCACCGGCTCACCCTCCACGATGGCGTCCTCGAAGGGACCGAAGGTGGCGAGACGATGCTCCAGGAAGTCATCCAGGGCCTCCAGCGCCTGGGCGCGGGTCACGGGCCAGCTGAATTCCTCGAGGGAGCCGAAATGGTCGGGAAAATCGGCCTCCACCTCCGCGAGGACGGAGCGCGTGAGCTCGTCGGGATCGAAGCGGAGCGGAGGAGGAAAGTCGTGGTCCTCGTCTGGAGTCTTCCGATTCTCCTCGTCGTAGTTCCACGTGCCACCCGCCGGCTCCTCGCCATCCATGAGCCAGCCTCGTCTCTTCCGCACCTCGCGGTAGAAGTACTCGAGCCGGGAGCGACGCGCGACCTTCGGCCCATGCGTCGAACTCGTCGGCCGTGGTGATCCAGAGATCGTTGGGCACCACCTCCAGCCGACCCCCGCCTCGCCTGGCCGCCTCCTCGAGGCGGGCCTCGTATCCCCAGTCGGTGGGCTGCATGACCTCGAGGGTCGCCCCTTCGTTCGTCTTCAGAAAGCCGACCACGCCGGCCTCGAAGTCCTGCGCGCGCCGGTAAGCGACATCGAAGCCCCGGTCCCGGAGCTCCTCGGCGAAGTGACGCATGGCCGAGAAGACCAGCGCCAGCTTCTGCTTGTGGTGCGGCAGCTCCCCAGCCAGCGTCTCGGATTCGATCATGAGGACGCGGGTGCCCCGGGGATCGGCCGATGCCAGAGGGCCCACCGACCGGTTGAGCTGATCTCCCAACACGAGAACGTGGCGACGCCCACTCATCGGAGCCTCTCGCGATGCGCCGGGCCCGGAGGGCGCCGGCGCTCCGTCCGCGCGGGACCCATCACCCGGCACCGGGCCCGTGGGCGTGCGACGGGCGGCTCCATCGTCCAATCGCACGTCGCGCACCGCCTCTCCCGGAGCGTGGGCGCCGACGCCCTCACGGGAGAAGGAGCACGGCGATGGGAACGCGGAAGATCCACGCGACGGTGCGGATCCAGTTGCCGAGGACCAGGCGCCGGTGCGTGACCTCGTCGAATCCCCGGATCAGGCGTCCGTGCGCCGGCGCCTGGAGAAGCGCCGTCGACACCCAGATGACGCCCACGAGCCCGGCACCCACCAGGGCCGGCGCCGCCGAAGGGGTCCCCACCGACTCCACGGCGAGCCAGAGGGCCGTGACCGCCTCGATGACCATGGGAGGGATCACGATCCACCCGGTCCTGGCCGTGTGCCCCGACTCGTACGACGCGAAGTGGCCGGCCCCGACCCTGGCCATCAGCGGATAGTGAACCACCTGAACGAAGGCGATCACGCCCACCATGAAGACGGTGGCGAGGAGGTGGAGTGTTTCGAGCATCATACGACGGCGGTTCGGACGCTGTGCGGATGGATCCGGACGGATGTCGGAGCAGCTGCGACCTCCGGACCATGTCGAGGATATAACGTGAACAAAACATAAACGTATCTCTAGACATTCTGCAAGATCATCGATATTGTCTAGAGATGACTTTGCACAATACTTTAACGATCCTTCCATGAATCGCAGCGAGCCGCCACCGAGACGTTCCCAGGCCCTGGTCGCCGGCGCCGGGCTGTCCGGCCTCTCGTGCGCCGCCCTCCTCGTCGAGCGAGGCGTCGACGTCCACGTCATCGAAGCCGACGACGACGTGGGGGGCCGCATCCGAACCGACGCCGTGGACGGATTCAAGCTGGATCGCGGCTTCCAGGTCCTCCTCACCGCCTACGACGAGCTTGGGGCCCACCTCGACGTCGACGACCTCGACCTTCGAGCCTTCCGGGCGGGGAGCATGGTGTGGACGGGATCGCGCCTGGAGACTCTGGGCGATCCCTACCGGAACCCTTCGGACGTCATCTCCACCCTGGGCGCCCGTGTCGGCTCGGTAGGCGACAAGATGAGGATCGCCGCCCTGCGTCGTCGCCTTCTGGCCACCGACCCGGAGGAGTGTTTCACCGGCCCCGATCGGTCCACGCAGGAGGAGCTCGAAGCGTTGGGCTTTTCGGCGGCGTTCATCGACGCCTTCTTCCGACCGTTCCTCGGCGGGGTCTTTCTCGACCGTGACCTGGAGACGTCTGCCAAGCTCTTCCGCTACTACTTCCGTTGCTTCGCCGCAGGCGACGCCGCTGTTCCCGCCCAGGGCATGCAGCGCTTGCCGGAGCGACTCGCGGCCCCCCTGGCGGGACGAATCTCCTGTCGCGTGCGGGCTCGTGACGTCTCCCCCACTTCGGTGACCCTCGACGACGGCTCCGTGCTCACGGCGCGGCACGTGGTGCTGGCCGCCGACGGGGTGGAGGGCGCGAGCCTCACCGGTCGGGAGCCCCCGGCCACGAAGGCCGCGGTGACGTCGTACTGGGTGTCGACCGAGGCTCCCGTTTCGAGCCCCCTCCTCGTGCTGGACGGCGTAGGAACCGGACCCGTCAATCACCTGGCCGTCATGAGCTCCGTTTCGGAGGCGTACGCTCCGGATGGGACCCACCTGATCTCTGCTTCCGGGATCGGAGAGGCGGCGATGGATCCTCGGCGCTTCGAAGCTGAGACCCTGCAGCAAATGGAGCGGTGGTTCGGGGAGGAGGCGAGGCGCTGGACACTCCTCAGGACGTACAGGATCCCCCATGCCCTTCCCCGTCACCCAGCCGGGAGCATGGATCGAGGGCCCCGACCCGCTCGTCGACCCGACGGCCTCTTCGTCGCCGGAGACCACACCGAGTTCGGGTCCATCCAAGGGGCGCTCCGCTCGGGTCGGCGAGCCGCTGAAGCGATCCTGGCCGACACCCTCGTCCGGAGCGCCTGATCCATCTCAGATTCGAGGACTGTCGAGGACATG
>JAWVZK010000225.1:0-4274 GCA_033722275.1 Longimicrobiales bacterium
GGCGCTCACGACGGCGTCCGGGGGGCGCCTCCTGCGCGGGCCATCAGTCGCGGCCGCCCGGGTCCCCGGGCCTCCGGTATCGTACCGGCGGCGGCGGCTCGGGCATGAGCTCCACGGCCTCCGTCTCCAGGAGTCGGAGCGCCTCGGCCACGGCCGCCTCGAGCTGGGGGTCCCGACCGTCGGCCACGGCGCGTGGGGTGTTCATCACCTCGATGTCCGGTGCCACGCCTACGCCTTCCACCGCCCATTCCCCGTCGACGTCGAAGAAGCCGCCCCGGGGCGCGACGAAGCGTCCGCCGTCCAGGAGGGGCGGCGTGTCCCACGTGCCGACGAGCCCACCCCACGTGCGCGTCCCCACCAGCGGACCCACCTCGTGGAAGCGGAAGAGATAGGGCATGAGATCCCCTCCCGAGCCCGCGCGCTCGTTGATGATCATCACCTTCGGGCCCCAGAGCGCCGCCATCGGCTGGGTCCACGGCTTGCGGTCTCCGGCTCGGGAGTTGAAGTAGCCCGTCAGCTCGCGGTCCATGAGCTCGACGATGTAGTCGGCGGCCGAGCCTCCACCGTTGTTGCGCTCGTCGATGACCGCCCCTTGCTTGTCCTGCTGGGCGAAGTACATGCGGTTGAAGTAGCTGTAGCCTCCCTGGCCCGTGTTGGGCAGATAGACATACGCGAGTCGGTCGTCGCTCATCTCCTGAACCTTGCGGCGATTCCCCTCGATCCAGGCCCACCGTCGGAGCTGACTCTCGTTCCCGACGGGCTCCACGACGATCTGCCGTGCGCCTTCCATCGTCGGCATGTCGTTCACCGAGACGACGATGGTCCGGCCCTCGGTCCCTTCCAGGAGCTCGTACACGTTGGTCGGCGCCTGCAACGGGCGGCCGTCGACGGCGACGAGCCAGTCGCCGACTTCCACATCCATCCCCGGGTGCGCGAGAGGGCCACGAAGACCGGGATTCCAGCTCTCGCCGGAGTAGATCGAGTCGATGCGGTACCAGCCGTCCACGACGGAGAGGTCCACCCCCAGGAGGCCCGTGCGAGGATCGGTGAGCTCCGGATAGTCCCCGCCCCGGACGTACGAGTGACCCACGGCAATCTCCCCGGACATCATGTCCAGGAGGTGGTTGAAGTCGGAGCGGTGCCGCACGTCGGGGAGCCAAGCCGAGTACCACTGCCATACGTCGTCCCAGGGAGCCCCGTGCTGATTGTCGACGTAGAGGAAGTCCCGCATGAAGCGCCACCCGTCGCGGAGCATCTGGCCCCACTCCGCGGGCGGGTCGACGCGAACGCGAAGGCCGTCCACGTCGAGGCGTCCCTCCCCGCCGGACGCCGCCGCCGCTCCTCCGTCACGGTCGGCCGGAGCGCCACGCTCGTTCCGGCCACCATCGACGGAGGCGCGATCCGTCCGGGTCACCGACCAGCGGGATCCTGATCGGTGGAGCAGCGCGCTCCGGTCCGCAGAGACGGTCACGTCGAACACCCCGCTGGCGTACTCCGAGGCTTCGCGCTCGTCGACGCTGTATCGATGCAGGGTGCTCCCGGAGCGGTCGGGTACGTTCTCGAGGATGAAGACGTGGCCCTCCGGTCCTTCCAGAAGCTCGGTGTAGTCTCGAGCAGGCAGACCCGGGGCGGTCACGATCCGGTCCCCGATTCCTTCGAGGTCGATCTCGACGGGTGCGGTCGCCCCCGGTGCAGCCTGGCCTTGCGGACGAACGCGGCCCGGGTCGGTCCCGGGTGACCCGTCTGCGCTCCCGCGCGCGTCCGCTTCCTCCTCGGCACTCCTGGGAGCGAAGGGGCTGACCCCTTGATCGTCCAGGATCGCCAGGTAGAGCGATCGGGTGACCGGGCGGTCGTAGGACGTCATGTCCAGCCACCCCGTGTTCAGCGCGAAATCGGTGGAAGCCAGGAAGTAGAGATACGCCCCCGACGCGTCCCACGCCGGCGAGATGGCGTCGGCCATCCCGTCCGTGAGCCGGAGACGCTCGTCGTCTTGGGTGTCCCAGACGAAGATGGCGCGGTACTGCGTGTCGAGCCGCCGGGCGTAGGCGACGTACCGGGAGTCGGGAGACCAGACCGGATTCATGGTTCGCTGGGGATGGGCGTATCGGTCGGTGTCCACGTGGTCCACCCGGCCGGTCTCGACATCCAACAGCAACATCCGGTAGTGGGTGTCGGTGAAGGCAAGCTTCGAGCCGTCGGGCGACCACGCCGGGGCGAAGTAGAAGGACGGCTCGTCGAGGGCGATGCGGCGGAGCTCGCCGCCGTACTGATCGGCGATGACCAGCGCGTACTCGCCTCCCTCGTCGTTGAACCAGGCGATGCGCTCGCCCTGGGGCGACCAGACCGGATGCCGGTCCGCCACCCCGGGCGAGCGCGAGATGTTGCGCCAGCTCCCCTCGTCGACCGGTACCGTGAAGAGCTCTCCGCGGTGCTCGAAGAGCGCGCGCCGGCCCGAGGGGGAGAGGCGGGCGTTCTCCAGCCGGTCGCCCTCCACCTCCTCCCATCGGGTCCGAGCCCAGTTCTGATCACCCCGAACCGAGATGTCGAGCGCCTTGGTCCGGCCGGTGCCGGGATCGAGCTCGTGCAGGTAGCCCGCCTGCTCGTACACGACCACGCCATGTCCGGCGTCGAGGCTCTTCACGTCGAAGTCCGTATGGAACGTGAGCTGACGCTCTTCGCCGGTCCGGGGATCGTACGCCCAGACGTTGCTGGCCCAGTCCCGCTCGGACATGTAGTAGACGACCCCGTCCATCCAGGTGGGATCGAGATGGCGCTCTCCCTCCCAGGAGGGCGTCTGGAGCTCCAGCGTGCCCAGGGAGACGACCCGTACGGGCTGGGCCTGGCCACCCCGGTAGTTCCGCCATTCCGGGTCCCAGAAGCCGATCTCCTGATAGGCCAGGTACGCTCCGTCCTGGCTCATCTCGCCCTGGTACGCCTGATGGATGGGGAGGGATCTCGGAAATCCGCCATCCGGAGAGACGGCATAGAAGGTCCAGAGGCGCGTGGGCACGCCGGCTCGACCGGACCGGAACAGGATGTCGCCCTCGGACGTCCAGCCCTGGACCACGTCGTCGCCGGGATGCCAGGTGAGCCTCCGGGGCTGCCCTCCCTCGGCCTGCACCACGTAGACATCCTGGTTCCCGCCGTACTCGCCGGTGAACGCGATGCGCCGTCCGTCGGGGCTGAAGGCGGGATCGGTCTCCGAGCCGAGGGCCGAGGTGAGGCGTCGGGCCTCTCCTCCCGCTCTCGCGACGGTCCAGAGGTCGTCGGCGTGATGGAACACGATCTGCGTCGCACTCACCGCGGGCTGGCGCAGGAACCGAGTGTCCTGCGCGGCCACGGGAGACCACGGCCCCAGCGACGGGATCACGAAGAGAAGACAAAGAAGGCACGAGCGAGCACGAGGATTCATGGATGTGCTCCGGAACGGATGGACGGGGGATGCCCCCGGAGGGAGCTGCGCCAGGGAGACTACGGAGCCGCCGCCGTATTCGACAGAGCACCGGATATAGAATATCTTCTCTAGTTATCCCGGGCCGCACTACGGTCTCGGTCCAGGCAGGTGTCGACGCCCTCACCCACCCCCTCCCGCCTGCCCCCAACGCGGAGCGGGACCGTGGCACCGCACTGCTGCCGCCCGAGGTCGCCCGACGGTGGCGTCCCTTGCCAGGGACCGGCCTGGCCCTCCTCCTGGCCCGTGGTTCCGGGACGTACGATGTTCTAGAATATGTATTTTGATTCGTGTGATTGACATGCGGTGGTGTCGATCCCACACTGGCGCGGCCCGGTCGACACCCATTCCTCGAGGTATTCATGCTGAGCAGCCCGAGACCCGCCCTCCTGATCCTGATCGCCTGTCAGATCGCTTTCGCGGGCAGCGCCACCGTCGCGCGAGCGCAGATGGCGATCGCCGAGCCCTTCAAGGTCGGCACGTTCGAGATCGAGGGCATGCCCCGCGTGGCCCTGGTGTTCCGCGACGCCCACGTCGTCGAGATCGAGCGGGCGAACCGCGACATCGAGCGCATCGACCTCTATCCCACGGTTCCGCCGCCCGAGGACATGCTCGACCTCATCGCACGATACGAGTACGGGATGAAGCAGCGGCTCTACGAGATCACGAATCACCTCGTGGAGAACGACATGATCACCGGCGACCGTCCGGACTACGTGTACGATCTGGAGGAGGTGCGGACGCTCCCACCCATCATGTATCCGGGGAAGATTCTCAACGCGGCGGTCAACTTCTACAGTCACGTGGACGAGACCGGGACGCC
>JAWVZK010000226.1:0-4245 GCA_033722275.1 Longimicrobiales bacterium
AAGGTCGTGCACGTCGACGAGAATCGGCTCACGGTGAAGACCGGAGACAACACTCGCCTGACCGTCGATCGGGGCCGCGTCGCCACCGTCCTCGACGCCAGGGGAGAGCCGAAGGACGAGTGATGGGAGACGGACGCACGAGAGGGTGCAGGGAGGACTGAGGTGGCTGTACGGGAGATCGTCCTCCTGGGGGATCCGGTCCTCCGGCAGGAAGCCGACGACGTGACCGTCTTCGACGAGAGGTTGAGGCATGTCGTTCGCGACATGTTCGAGACCATGTACGACGCGGAGGGCATCGGCCTGGCCGCGCCGCAAATCGGTCTGTCCCAGCGGATCATCGTGGTGGATCTGCGGGTCCAGGAGGGCGAAGAGCCCAGGAGCGTCGCGGTGGTGAATCCCGTCGTCGCCTGGGAGAGCGAGGAGGAGGACAAGCAGACCGAGGGCTGCCTGAGCATTCCGGGCCTGGAGGAGGTGGTGAAGCGACCGATGTCCGTCCGGGTCGAGGGCCAGGACCCGGAGGGCACGGATATCGTCGTCGAGGCCGACGGGCTCTTCGCCCGCGCGCTCCAGCACGAGATCGACCACGTCAACGGGATCCTGTTCCTCGACCGTGTGAGTCCGCTCAAGCGGAAGATGCTCTTGAAGAAGTGGAGAAAGAGGGAGGCGGAGTCCGAGTGAGGATCTTGTTCTGGGGGACTCCGGCGTTCGCCGTTCCGTCCCTTCGCGCCCTCGACGACGAGGGCTTCGAGATCGTGGGTGTGGTGACGCGGCCCGATCGGCCGGCCGGACGTGGTCGCAAGCTCACGCCGTCCCCGGTGAAACAGGTGGCGACGGATGCGGGCTTCCCCGTCCTGGAGCCCCCTCGACCCCGTGGCGAGGATTTCGTCACCGCCGTGCGTGCCGTGGACCCCGACATCTCGGTCGTGGTGGCGTACGGTCATATCCTGAAGCCGGAGATCCTGGAGATCCCGCGTCTGGGATCCGTCAACCTCCACGCCTCCCTGCTTCCGAAGCTCCGGGGAGCCGCGCCCATCCCGTGGGCCATCGCCCGACGACACGAGACGACGGGCGTGACCGTCATGCGGATGACCGAGGGGATGGACGCGGGTCCCATGATCCTCCAGGTGGAGGAGCCGATCCTGTCGGACGAAACCGCCGGCGAGCTCACGGTCCGTCTCTCCGAGATCGGTGCGTCGGCTCTGGTGGAGGCTCTGGCGACGATCGGGGCCGGCGTGGCGGAGGAGGTCGAGCAGAACCATGACGAGGCGACCTTCGCGCCGAAGATCGACCGGGCCACGGCCAGGATGGACTGGGAACGGTCAGGAGTGGATCTCGACGCCCACGCTCGGGCCATGGATCCGAGCCCGGGGGCCTGGTCTCCGCTGGATGGCGCTCCGGTCAAGCTCTTCCGTCCGACGCCCTGGTCGGAGGAGGAGATGGCGGCGCTCCGATCGGACGGACCTGCCACCAACGGCGGACCCCGGAGTCCGGGAGAGGGCATCGAGCCGGGCACCGTGGTGGCTACGACGGCCGAGGACGGCGTCGTCGTCTCGGCGGGAGCGGGCGGGATCGCCTTTCTGGAGGTACAGCCCCCCGGAAGGCGTCGGATGTCCGCCGTCGACTGGATCAACGGAAGGGGAGTGGAGCCGGGGCAGCGCTTCGAGTGAGGGAGGGGAAGCCGAGGCGGCCTCCGGCTCCCCGAGCTCCCGCCGGCCGCCCCATCCGGCGACTCGGTGGATGAAGCTCCCCCGGTTGCACCTGGTCACTGACGACGAGCTGCTGGGCCGCACCTCGTTCGTCGAGACCGCGTCCGCCGTGCTGCGAGCCGGTGGGGCTTCCCTCGCGCTCCACCTCCGCGGACCCCGCAGCTCCGGCCGCCGGATGTACGAACTGGCCCGTTCCCTCGGGTCGGTGGCGAGGGACGCGGGAGCCCTCCTGGCCGTGAACGACCGGATCGACGTCGTCCTCGCCGCCGGGCTGGGAGCGGTCCATCTGGGAGAGCGTTCGCTGGACGTGCTCGATACGAGGAGGCTGGTCGGTCCGGAGCTCCTGATCGGACGGTCCACCCACGATCTCGAGACGACGGAGGCCGCCTCGAGGGACGGAGCCGACTTCCTCTTCTTCGGGACCGTCTTCTCGACGCCCTCCCACCCCGGACGGGACGGCGCGGGCACGTCCGCCCTATCCCGAGCCGTGGTCTCGGCGGGCGACGTTCCGTTGCTGGCCATCGGCGGCATCTCCCGGGAGCGCATCCCGCAGGTGCGTACATCGGGAGCGTACGGGGTAGCAGTCATGAGGGGGATCTGGCACGCCGCCGATCCCGCCCTCGCGACGACCATGTACATTTCTGGCCTCGAACGGTGAGGCCCGGCACGAGACGAATGACCGACGACGAGACGATTCACGTTCAGCTGAACGGCAAGGAGCGGGAGATCGAGCAGGGCCATACGGTCCGCTCGCTCCTGGAGTCCCTGGATCTCCAACCGGGGATGGTGGTCGTGGAGCTGAACCGGGAGATCCTGGAGCGCGACAGCTACGAGGACACTCGGATTGCCCAGGGGGACACGCTGGAGCTGGTGCACTTCGTGGGTGGAGGTTGAGATGAGCGACACACAGACGATGATCGAAGAAGCACGGCTGGACGGTCCTCTGGAGATCGGTGGAGAGCGCTTCACGTCACGATTGATCGTCGGGACGGGCAAGTACGAGACGAACCGGATCATGGTGGACGCCATCCGCGCCTCGGGCGCCGAGATGGTGACCGTGGCGGTCCGCAGGGTCGACCTCGACCGCACCAAGGAGGACGGCATCCTCCACCACCTCGATCCCGAGGAGTTCTTCCTGCTCGCCAACACCGCCGGGTGTTACACGGCCGAGGACGCCGTCCGGTACGCCCGGCTCGCCCGCGCAGCCGGCTTCAACGATTTCGTGAAGCTCGAGGTCATCGGGGACGAGCGGACGCTGCTTCCCGACGTGCAGGCCACGCTGGAGGCGGCGAGGATCCTGGCCGACGACGGATTCAAGGTCATGGCGTACACCAACGACGACCTCGTCACCGCACTTCGGCTGGAGGAGGTCGGATGCGTCGCCGTCATGCCCCTCGCCAGTCCCATCGGAAGCGGCCTGGGCGTGGTGAACCCCTACTTCATCCGCGAGATCAAGAGCCGCCTCGAGGTCCCGGTGATCGTCGACGCCGGGGTGGGCACGGCCTCCGACGCATGCGTCACCATGGAGCAGGGAGTGGACGGCGTCCTCATGAACACGGCCCTGGCAGCCGCCGACGATCCGGTGCGGATGTCCCACGCCATGAGGCACGCGATCCTCGCAGGGCGCCTGGCCTACCTGGCCGGCCGGATGCCGTCGAGGGAGATCGCGGTACCGTCGTCGCCGACGGGGGGAATGCTCGACTGACGGATTCCGCGTCCGGCCGCCATGCGGCCCTGTCCATACGATTGGAGACCGAAAGGGGACGGCGCCTCGATCGCGCGTTCGCGGACGTCGCCGTGGGCCTGGATCCTCGGGAGCGGGCCTTCGCCCACGAGCTCAGCTACGGAGTCACACGGCTCCGGAGCAGGCTGGATCACCTCCTCGCTCGCCGGATTCACCGGGGCATCGAATCGGTGGAGCCTCGTCTGCTGGAGATCCTCCGTCTGGGCGCGTATCAGCTTCTCTACATGGATGGCGTCCCGGCCTATGCCGCCGTCTCGGAGACCGTCGAGCAGGTCCGCTCGGTGGTGGGTCCGAAGCCGGCGGGTTTCGCCAACGCGGTCCTCCGCAGAGTGCGCGAGGACGGCGACGGGCCCGACCGTTTCCCCGACCCCGCACGGGACCCCGAGGCCTATCTCGCCACCTGGGGATCCCACCCCGCCTGGCTGGTGCGGCGCTGGTTGGACCGATGGGACCTCGACGCGGTGCGCCGGCTCGTGGAGGCGGGGAACCGTCGGCCCTCGGTCCACCTGGTGCCGCTGGAGGCAACCCCCGCCGAAGCGGTGGAACGCCTCGGCCGCGAGGGAATCGAGGCCTCGGAGGTGGGCCGGGGCACGGGATGCGTGGCGCTCCGTGACTCGGGACGCGTGGTGCAGGCGCTGGCGGTCGCCGCGCCCGCGATCGTGCAGGATCCGGCGGCGAATCTCGTGGCTCGATACGCGGATGTTGGCCGCTGCGCGGTGGTTGCAGATCTTTGTGCGGCCCCCGGCGGGAAGATCCTAGCCCTGTCGGACGGTCCCTCCACCCTCATCGCCGCCG
>JAWVZK010000227.1:0-4030 GCA_033722275.1 Longimicrobiales bacterium
CCGGGAGTACCTGCGACGGGTGGAGCCGGGCGATCCCGACGCGAGCTACCGGGAGCGGACGCTCTCCAACGTCCCCCGCTCCGTCTCACTGCCGGTCGTGGACGCCTTCGCCCAGCGAAGGCGGCTCGTTCGGGAGATCGTGGACGATGCCGGTTTCCGGGCTCCGGGACCCTCCAGGCTGAGCGAGCGTCTCGACGCGCTCTTCCTCCACCGTTTCTTGGGGCCCCTCGTCTTCCTCGCCGTGGTCGTGCTCGTCTTCCAGTCCATCTTCACCTGGGCCGTCCCCCTCATGGACGGCATCGAGTGGATGATCGAGGTCTCGGGGACCTGGCTGGCCACGACCCTTCCCGACTCGTGGTTCCGCTCCTTGCTGGTGGACGGTGTGTGGGCCGGAGTGGGGTCGGTCATCGTCTTCCTGCCCCAGATCCTGATCCTCTTCCTCTTCCTGGGCATTCTGGAAGACTCGGGATACATGGCGCGGGCGGCGGTCATCGCCGATCGCAGCATGTATCGGGTCGGTCTGCAGGGACGGGCCTTCCTTCCTCTCCTCTCGGGGTACGCGTGTGCCGTACCGGCCATCCTGGCCGCCAGAACCATCGACGACGAGCGGGATCGCCTGGCGACGATCTTCGTCACCCCGTTCATGACGTGCTCGGCGCGGCTCCCGGTCTACGCGCTCCTCATCGCGGCGTTCATCCCCGACGAGCCGCTCCTCGGCCCCGTGCTCGGGATGCGGGCCACCGTGCTCCTCGGTCTGTACGGGCTGGGGATCGTGGCCGCCGTGGTCACCGCCTTCCTGTTGAAGCGAACGCTGCTGCGTGCCCGCCCTACGTCCTTCCTCATGGAGCTCCCGCCGTACCGGATCCCGTCGCCCCGGACGCTGGTGCTGCGACTCGTGGATCGGAGCAAGATCTTCCTACGCCGTGCGGGACGGATCATCTTCGCCGTGACCGTGGTGCTCTGGGCCCTGACCCAGTTCCCTCGGACCCAGGCCGGTCCCCCACCGATGGACCAGAGCGTCCTGGGGCAGATGGGCCAGGTGATGGAGCCGGCCATCGAGCCTCTGGGCTTCGACTGGCGGGTGGGCGTGGGCCTGGTGACGTCCCTCGCCGCCCGAGAGGTGATCGTCGGCACCCTCGGCACCATCTACGGCGTGGAATCCGCGGACGAGGGGTCGGTGGAGCTCATCGACGCCATGCGCGCCGACATCTCCTTCGCGTCCGCCGTGGGACTCTTGGTCTTCTTCGCCTTCGCGCTCCAGTGCATGTCCACGGTGGCCGTGATGAGGCGTGAGTCGGGGGGATGGAAGTGGCCCGCCCTGCAGTTCTCCTACATGCTCTTCCTGGGATACGTGGGCGCCTTCGTGGCGTACCGCCTCTTCTCGTGACGGGATCCGGCGAGGGGTGGAGGCGTATCTTGAACCGGGTGCCCGTGGGATCTCGAAGCGTGCAGGGGGTGGGATCACGATGAAGAGGTTGCTTCACGCCGTCGTCACCGTCGGCCTTCTTCTGCTGCCGTATCCGGCGGCCGGCCAGCTGGGGGTGGCCGCCCGAGTCGGATCTCTCGGCATCGGGGCTGAGGCGGCGGTCGGCCTTTCCGACCGACTCGTCGCTCGCGGCGGGATCGGGCTGGTGCCTCTCGAGCTGTCGACGTCCTTCGACGGAGTCGACGTCGATCTCGAGCTCCCGGATTCATGGTACAACGTCGGTCTCGACCTGTACCTGAACGGCGCGCTACGCGTCGGGGGCGGACTCCTCATCCGTCCGGACGACCCCACCGTGACCGGCGCGTTCCAGGACCCCGTGGACATCGGCGGGCGGACGTTCACGCCCGAGGAGATCGGGACCCTCACCGGCACCTTGGCCACCGAGGGCCGGGCACCCTACCTGCTCGTCGGTTTCGGAAAGCACACCGACACCGGTTTCGGTCTCTCCCTGGACGTGGGTGTCGTGTTCAGCGGCAATCCCGACGTGACCCTCGACGCCCGGGACGGCATCTTCTCGGACCAGGCCGAGCTCGAGATCCGATTGCAGCAGGAGGCACAAGACTTCGAGGACGACATGAAGGGCTACCTCCGGTTCTGGCCCATCGCGAGTCTGGGGCTGCGGCTGGGCGTGGGCTGAGCCTTGGAGCGCGAGGACGTCTCCTTCCCGTGGTCCGCCTCCGGCGGCGAAGCGCGGGGCAGGCTCCTCCGCCCCGACGACGCGTGGTGTCTCTACGTCTTCGCCCATGGCGCCGGCGCGGGCATGGACCACGGGTTCATGGCGGATCTGGCGGGGCGTCTCGGCGGTGGCGGCGTCGCGACCTTCCGATTCGACTTCCCGTACATGATGGCGGAGCGCCGACGACCTCCGGATCCGCCTCGCGTGCTGATGGCCACCGTGCGGGCCGCCGTGGAGGCGGCCACCGGATCGGCGCCGGACCTTCCCCTGCTGGCCGGGGGCAAGTCCATGGGCGGTCGGATGACGTCGATGGCGCAGGCGGAGGGGCCCCTCCCCGGCGTACGCGCGTTGGCCTTCTTCGGCTTCCCTCTGCATCCGCCCGGAAAGGAGGCGACGACCCGAGGCGATCACCTGCGCGATGTGGACGTGCCGATGCTCTTCCTGCAGGGGACACGGGACAAGCTGGCCGACGCCACCCTCCTCCGGGGCGTGCTGCGGTCCGTCGATCCCGCGCCTCGTCTCCATGTGGTCGACGGGGCCGATCACGGATTCCACGTGCTCAAGCGCTCCGGCCGGACCGACCACGAGGTACGGGACGAGCTCTGCGATGTCTTCATCGACTGGGCCCGGACGACGATCTGAGCGCCGGAGGGGCGGGGGTGTCGTTCAGCGGCCTCGAGGGGTCCCGTGTCTTCACAGTGCCCGGACGCTCGTTCCCGGCCGCCCGGAACGCTCGACGGGCATACGATATCTTCAGGTGTCCCGAGGCGGCCCGTGCGGCCGTCCCGGGCTCTCTTCAGCAACCGATGGCAGGAGTCGCCAGAACATGAGTCGTCCTACGTTGGCATCGAACCGGAACCTCGCCGCCGTCGCGGCTGCGCTGGCTGGATTGGTCCTGAGTCCGCTGGGCTTGGTGGACGTGGCCGTGGAGGCACAGCAGCAGACGTCCCGTGTCGAGCGGACGTTCCCGGACATGGAGTACCGATACGTCGGCCCCTCGCGGGGAGGGCGCGTCACCGCCGTCGCGGGTCATGCGTCTCATCCGTACACCTTCTACATGGGTGCCACCGGCGGAGGCGTGTTCAAGACCGACGATTACGGCAGCTCCTGGCGCCCCGTCTCCGACGGGTTCTTCGAGACCGGCTCCATCGGCTCGATCCGCGTCGCTCCCTCCGATCCGAACATCGTCTACGTCGGCACCGGCTCCGACGGGATCCGCTCCAACGTGATCTCCGGACGCGGCCTGTACTATTCCGACGATGCCGGGGAGACCTGGGAGCGCCGGGGCCTGGAGGAGATGGGTCAGCTGGGCGCCGTGGAGATCCACCCGGAGAACCCCGACGTGGCCTTCGTCGCGGCCCTGGGCAATCCGTGGGCCAAGACGGAGGAGCGCGGCGTATACAAGACCACCGACGCCGGACGGAGCTGGGAGCGGGTCCTCTTCGCCTCCGACTCCGTGGGCGCCATCGACCTGGAGCTCAACCCCGCCAACCCGGACGAGATCTACGCGGCCCTTTGGCGCGGTCAGCGTCAGCCCTGGACCATCATCTCGGGGATGGAGGCTTCGGCCGAGGAGGATGGCATCTGGAAGTCCACCGACGGGGGACAGACGTGGCGGATCGTCCGTGACGGCCTTCCCACCGGGCTCATCGGCAAGATCGATCTCGCGGTGACGCCGGACATGCCGAACCGGGTGTACGCCGTGGTGGAGACGACGGATCCGAACGAGGGACTCTACCGGTCGGACGACTACGGGGAGACGTGGGAGCTGATCAGCAATCAGCGTGGGCTCATGAACCGGCCCTTCTACTACCCCAACGTGGTCGCCGATCCCACCGACGGGGACCATGTCTACGTGGAGAACGAAG
>JAWVZK010000228.1:0-3957 GCA_033722275.1 Longimicrobiales bacterium
CATCAACATCGGCGAGGATGACGAGCTCATCGAGGTCCGGATCACCTCCGGCGAGGATCAGATCTTCATGGCGACGCGCCAGGGAATGGCGATTCGCTTCGAAGAGAGGGACGCCCGACCCATGGGCAGGGCCACGGCCGGCGTGCGCGGCATCAAGCTCCGCAAGGGAGACGAGTGCATCGGCATGGTGGTGGCCCGGGAAGGCTCCACCATCCTCACCGTTTCGGAGAACGGGCTGGGCAAGCGGACGGAGATCGACGAATATCGCCTGCAGAAGCGAGGCGGCTATGGTGTCATCAACCTCAAGCTCTCGAGCAAGACCGGAGAGGTCGTGGCCATCCGCGCCGTGGAGGAGGACGAGCAGCTCATGATGATCACCCGCAAGGGCGTGGTGAACCGTCAGAGGGTGGAGGAGATCCGGGTCATCGGCCGGGCTACCCAGGGTGTGAAGTTGATGAACCTCGACGAGGGCGACGTGGTCGTGGACGTGGCCCGAATCGTGCCCGAGGAAGGGGAGGACGCCGAAGACGCGGAGGTCCCGGCGGGCGCCGAGGGCGAGCTGGATCCGCAGGAGCGGACCGGTGACCACGGGTTCGCGGAAGGTGGCGAGACGGAGGTCGGGAAGGGAGGGGTCCCCGAGGAGCGAGGAGAGACGGGCGGCGGATCGTGAGCGACGTGCTGCAGGGAAAGGGCCTGGTGGGTCTCACCGAGATCGAGGCGGCCTCTCGCCGCCTCGCCGGGATCGTCGCGCCGACGCCCCTTCTTCCCGCCGACGCGATGTCCGAAGCCGTGGAGGCCAAGGTCCGACTGAAGTGCGAGAGTCTGCAGCGGACGGGCTCCTTCAAGATCCGGGGGGCCTACAACTTCGTCTCTCAGCTCTCCGACGATCAGGTCTCGGAGGGCATCATCACGTACTCGTCCGGGAACCATGCCCAGGCCGTGGCGCTCGCGGGGAGGCTTCGAAACCTCCGGGTCGTGGTCGTCATGCCGGTGGACGCGCCGAAGGTGAAGCGTGACGGGGCCCAGCGGTTGGGTGCCGAGCTGGTCTTCGAGGGGACCACCTCGGTGGAGCGCAGGGCACGGGCGGAAGGGATCGCCGAGCACGAGGGTCTCGTCATCGTTCCCCCGTTCGACCATCGGCACATCATCGCCGGCCAGGGGACCGTGGGACTGGAGATCGCCCGTGATTGGCCGGACGTCGACGTGGTGCTGGCGCCCATCGGAGGGGGTGGTCTGGTCAGCGGAGTGGCCGCCGCCGTGAAGCGCGCGTTGCCGAGGGCCAGGGTCGTCGGTGTGGAGCCCGAAGGCGCCGCCTCCATGCGCAAGGCGCTCGACCACGATGCACCGACGCTCCTCGAGGAGATCGATACCATAGCCGACGGCCTCAAGCCCGTCATCGCAGGGGAGCTGACGTTCGAGCACGTTCGCGAGCTCGTGGACGACGTGGTCACCGTAGACGACGCGTCCATCCGCGAGGCCACCGCGCGCCTCGTCCACGGCCAGAAGCTCGTGGTGGAGTACAGCGGCGCGGCGACCACCGCGGCCCTGCTCTCCGGTGCCGTGAAGCCCGAAGGGGGAAGGGTCGCCGCCATCGTCAGTGGAGGCAACCTGGACCCCGGCCTTCTCTCCACCCTCGCCTGACGGGACGCGGGCTCCCCGACGCGCGCTCCGGCGTGTGGCGAGAGCCACCGACCCGCCTGGCCCCCACGGAAACGACATGCGCAGCCTCATCCTCTTCGACATCGACGGTACCCTCGTACAGGGCGGACCGGCGAAGACGGCGTTCGTCGATGCCATGACCGAGACGTACGGTACGCCCGGACCTCTGCGGGACGTCAGCTTCGCCGGCAAGACGGATCCCCAGATCGCCCGGGAGCTCCTGCTGGGCGCGGGCCTCTCCCACGAGGAGATCGACGAGGGGTTCGAGCGTCTCTGGGATCGATACCTGACGAATCTGGAGGCCCTGCTACCTCGGGATCCCGTCCGCGTCCTCCCCGGGGTGGTGGAGCTCCTCGACGTGTTGGCTCGATTGGAGGCCGTGGGGGTCGGGCTGCTCACGGGCAACATCGAAGGAGGTGCGCGCCTCAAGCTGAGCTCGGGCGGCCTCTGGGAACACTTCCGCTTCGGAAGCTTCGGCTCGGACCACGAGGAGCGGGATCGGCTTCCCGCCATCGCGGTGGGCCGGGCCCGGGAGCTCTACGGGGACATGGTCTCGCCGGAGCTGGCCGTGGTGGTGGGCGATACTCCACGGGACGTGGCGTGCGGGAAGGCGGGAGGGACGCGCACGGTCGCCGTCGCCACCGGATCGTACAGCCACCAGGACCTGGCCTCGTCCGGGCCCGACCATCTGCTGCACGATCTCTCCTCCACATCGGAGGTCGTGGACCTTCTGGTGGGCTGAGGCGTTCAAGCCCATGGCTTGGTCCGGGAGACCGCCTCGCTTGATCGGCATCGAAGCCCCGGACATCTTTCGGGGCCTCGAACAGAAATCGGACCCTGGGCTCCACCGGATCCGGGCCTTCAGAGACGCGAACGAATCACAGAGCCGCCGCGGGCGGGTCTCCTCGTAGGGAGCGAAGAGTGACGAGAAGTGAGAAGCGAAGGGAAGCCCGCCAAGCAGGATCGGACGGGAGCAGCGCCTTGTACTGGGTGCTGGGCGCCGTCGCCGTGATCGGGGTCGGCCTCGTAGCCTACAGCGTGGGGGCGAGCGCGTTCAGCTCGGCGGCCACCGAGCCGGTAGCCCTGGAGATCGAGAACGACGAGCAGCTCGTGGCCCTGGCGCAGGGTGTGACCCTGGGCGACGAATCGGCGCCGGTGACCATCGTCGAGTTCGGTGACTATCAGTGTCCGGCCTGCGGCTCCTTCGCTCTGCAGTTCAAGCCGCAGATCGAAGCCCGCTTCGTCGACACGGGAGAGGCCAAGTTCGTCTTCTACGACTTCCCCATCACGAACATCCATCCCAACGCCTTCCTCGCCGCCCGCGCGGCCCGGTGCGCCGGCGACCAGGGTGCGTACTGGGAGTACCACCACCTCCTCTTCCAGAACCAGGTCCGCTGGTCCTCGGCGAATCTGCCCACCAGCGCCTTCGAGGATTACGCCGAGCAGGTGGGGATCGACGTCGGGCAATTCGCCGACTGCCTGAACAGCGACCGCTTCGCCGACGTGGTCACCGCCAACTTCGAGCTGGGGAACCGGATGGGCGTCGGGGGCACGCCCACCGTGCTGGTCAACGCCGAGGGTCAGACGCGTCGACTGAACGACTACAGCATCGCCGGCATCGAAGCGGCCATCCAGGCGATGACCGGTGACGGCCCCGGCGGCGGTTGAGGCACGTGGGAGCCGACCCATGAGCGACGGCACCACCGTGCAGGTGCGCCTCCTCTTCGTCGACGAGGGATCGTATCACAACGAGACCGTCCCCATCCCCTCGGGGTCCCTCGACGCCTACGAGCGTCTGATCGATTGCGTACGGGAGGACCCGGCGGTGCTGAAGAGGCTCCACGTCGACGTGGAGAGGCTCGTGTCGGCCTACCTTGTGGACGAGGACTGAGGGCCCGCACCCAGGGCAGCGAGGGCGCGGCCCAGCGTCCACGCCTCCACCACCGGGGGCGGCCACCGGTCTTGCCGGGCCAGCTGAAGTAGATCGCGGCTCTCCCTCCGGGCGCGTGCGGCCATTTCGGGGTTGATGCTTCCGTCGTCGAGCGCCGACTCCAGCTCCTCCTCGTCCAAGATCCGGGGTCGCCCACCGGCCGGCCACCACAAGTCGAGGAAGAGGTCCGTGGTGCGCCAGACCCCCGAATCCATCACGACCGGTGTGATGACGTTGGCGTAGAGGCCGGTGAAGGTGCCGTCGGCCCGATGGAACCGCCCGATATCGTGCCAGACGCCGGGGAAGGTGAACCAGAGGGCCAGGGACCCGTTCTCCAACAACAGGGAGCCGTCGTCGGTCAGCGGCTC
>JAWVZK010000229.1:0-3850 GCA_033722275.1 Longimicrobiales bacterium
ACCTGCATCACGTCCCGAGGGCTCGAGTAGCTGTCTCCGCGAGGGTTGAAGAGCGGCGCGTCGTCCAGGATCCACTCCACGGGAAGCTCGACCATGCCCGTGGGCTCTCCGTTCTGAACGAGCTCGTACGGCCGGTCGTCGTGCATCAGGGAGCTCTCGTAGAGGAAGCCGATCTCGCGCACGATGCTCAAGGTGTTGGGGCTGTGGTTCCAGGACGGTGCCCGGTAGCCCACGGGTCGTTCGCCGGCGATCTCTTCGATGGCGTCCACCGCCTGTCGAAGCAGCCGATCCTCCGTCGCCGAGTCCAGAGCCGTGTTCAACTCGTGGATCCACCCATGGACGGCGATCTCGTGCATTCCCGATTCCTGGATGAGGGCGGCCTGCTCTGGCGCCAGCTTCAGGCTCCACGCCGGGAAGAAGAAGGTCGACGGGACCTCGTGCTCATCCATGAGCTCCACCACCCTGGGCAGCGCCACTCGGGATCCGTACTGACCTTGAGAGAGCGGTCCGATGCTGACGTTGCCCGTTCGGAGGCCCTGTACGGTCTCGTTGTCCACGTCGTAGGAGAGGAGCACGGCCACCCGGGCGCCTCCGGGCCAGGATGCCGGGTTCAGGTCGCGGCCGGCTCGGACCTGGTCGACGGCGGAGCGGACCGTCTCCTCCGACCAATTCCACGGCTCGTCGGGATTCTGGAGCCAGGGAGCCCCGGCCTGGCCGGAGCCCTGGGCCGGCGCGTCGGTGACGGTGCAGCCGTACGTGAGGACGGAGAGGATGGCGGCGATGACTGCGAGCGCGCGGCTGGGCTTCATCGGAGGATCCGTCGTTTGCCGTTCGGGGGACACCCGGAGCTCGCTTCGTCGAGCCCGGGGCGAGCATTCCCTTGAGCCTACCGTCCCCGGCGCGTCCAGACCAGCACCGCCCCGGACCCCCCGATGGTGCCGTAGAATGTGGTCGCCTCCGACGGTTGGAGGAGGGCCATGCTCTCGATGGCCTCCGGATCGATCTGCAGGGCCGCCACCCCGGAGATGGGCACACCGTCGAGTACGACCAGGGCGCAGGTGCCTTGTCCGGCGCCTGTCCGCGCTCGCTGCAAGGAGACGCAGAGCCCGAGGTCGTCGCTGCCGGGCACGAGGTTCTCCGGCCGGATGACCTGCATGCCCACCTGCGCGGTCCGCTCCAGGATCACCCCCAGGTCCCGCTTCACGGGAATGGCGTCGATCCGATCGCTTCCGATCCAGCGATTGCCGAGACTCGCCGGCGTCAGGCCGAGCTGGCCGAGCTCTTCCTCCGCCTGCTCCTCCACCGATACCTCCAGTCCTTCCAGGCCCACGGGCTCGGGGACCATCATGAGCTCCACCGCCGCCCGCCCCTCGGTGGTGAAGGCGATGAGGGGGGAGCGTGTGTCGAAGTAACCGAAGCGCTCGACCTCGAGGTAGAATTCCCCGGCTTCGGGCGGCTGGATGCGAAAGCGGCCCACGGAATCGGCGAGGACGCGCCGGATCTCTTCACCGTCGGGGTCGACGAGGGAGACGATGGCGCCGCCGATCGGCCGCTCGTTCTCCTGGTCCAGGACCCGGCCTTCGACCGTCTGTGCGTGGACGGAGGAGCTCGAAAGGAAGACGTAGCCGAGCACGAGAAGCCCGGGGACGCCACGAGCTCGAAGCTTCCCCGAACCGTCAAGGCGTCGAGGCCTCGTCATCCATCCTCCCACCACGGCTCCGGTCCACGGGTGCCTCCTGCTCCACACTACGTCGGCCCCGGCGCCAGCTTTCCGCGGGTCCTGCGGGCGAGACGGCGTGGCTCCGGACGCCCTGACCTCTCGCTCATCCAGTCGCGGGGTCGGGGATGTCCATGACCCCCTGCGCGACGAAGACCGCCGCACCGCCGACCCGAACGGCGCTCGTCGCGCCTCGCATGCGGTCGGCCTCCACATGGAGGATGCTGGGTCGGCCTATCTCGATGCCCTGCTCGATGGTCCACCGCAGGGTTCCCTCGACTCGTCCGTCGGCCTTGGACAGGTATCCGCCCAGGGTCGCGGCGGCCGACCCCGTGGCGGGATCCTCGGGAACGCCCGATCCCGGAGCGTACATCCGGACCCGGACGTCCACGCCCTCTCCTTCGGCCTCCATGCAGACCACGTATACGTGATGGGCCCACGCGTCCGCGAGCAGCGCCCGCCATCGAGCGGTATCCAGCGACGAGCGGCGCACGGCCTCCAGCGAGCGCACGGGGATCACGAAGTACTCCAGGCCGCACGAGACCATCTCCGGCCCGAGCTCCGAGCCTCCTGGCCCACGTCCTCCCAGCTCCGATTCCTCCAATCCGATCATGGCCGCCAGCTCCGCCTGGGCGTGGGGCGACGGGCGATGCTCGGGTAGGACGGCGGTGGTGAACCGGGCGAAGGCGGGTCGGCCGCCCTCGAAGCGCACCACGGCGGGCACGGGACCCACGTTCTCCTCCAGCGTCAGCGTCGTCGTCCCGGTGTCGGCGTCGGGCAGCGGAATCCGTGCCTCCGGGCCGAGGGCCTCGATGCCTTCCGGTGAAGCGAGGAAGATGGCCGACCCCACCGTCGGGTGTCCGGCGAAGGGCACCTCGCGCACGGGCGTGAAGATCCTCACCCGAGCGGTTCCCTCGGGCGTCTCCGGTGGGCCGATGAAGACGGTCTCCGAGAGATTCATCTCTCGGGCGACCCGCTGCATGGTTTCCGTGGCGAGGTGCGTGGCGCCGGGAAAGACACCCAGTGGGTTGCCGCCGAAGACGCGGTCGGTGAAGACGTCGAGGGTGTAGAACGGAAGTTGCATGGGAGGAAGCTCATTGCGGTGCGGCGAAGGGAATGCACAACCTGGAGAGGGGTCGACGTGCCGGGCAACCGGACGGCGCGGGCGTCTCCCACCAGACCCGAAGCGAGGAGTTCCGAGATGAGCACGACAGTGACGCGGACGACGTGGCGCGCGGCAGGATGGGCCGTCCTCCTGACCGGGGCGTCCCTCGTCGTCGGTGCGACGGAAGCCCAGGGCCAGAAGCCGAGCCGGGGAGGCGGTGTCGAAGCGGTCGTCGACCTTCCGACGACGGCCGTCGCCGTCATCCGAGAGTATTACGACCGTCATACGGTCTCGGCCGAGGCCCTCCCTCCCGGTATCCGCCGCCGCCTCGCCCGGGGCAAGGCGCTGCCTCCGGGTATCGCCAAGAAGGCGGCTCCCGGAGAGCTGCAGGCCCGGGTGGACCTGCCCGGTGGATACGAGCTGGTCGAGGTGGGGCTGGACGTGCTTCTGGTCGAGGCGGCAACCGGCATCGTGCACGACGTCCTCATGGACGTCATTCGGTGACCGTAGGCGTCATCTCCGACACCCACGGCCTCCTCCGGAGCGAGGCCGTGGAGGCCCTGAGGGGCAGCGACGTCATCGTGCACGCCGGCGACGTGGGGGACCGACGCATTCTGGAGCGCCTCTCGGAGCTGGCGCCGGTCCGGGCCGTCCGGGGCAATACCGACCGAGGATCTTGGGCCGCCCGGCTGCCCGGGACCGATGTGGTGTCCGCGGGTCCGGCGCATCTCTTCGTCCTTCACGACATCGATACGCTCGATCTCGATCCCGGCGCCGCCGGGATGGACGCCGTGATCTTCGGCCATTCGCACCGGCCGGAGATCCGTCGTAGCGACGGCGTCCTCTACTTCAATCCGGGAGCCGCGGGCCACCGTCGTTTCGAGCTTCCCGTCACGGTGGGTCGTCTCACGGTCTCGGAGGCGGGTGCGCTGGAGGCCGAGATCGTGGAGCTGGCAGGGGCGGCGTGAGGACCGGCGCGTAAGCGCAGCGCGAACCTCCCGCGGGTCCGGGTGTCCGATGGCCAGCCC
>JAWVZK010000230.1:0-3809 GCA_033722275.1 Longimicrobiales bacterium
ATGGGGATCTCGCCCCGGGCGAGAGGCTGGAGCCAGGTGGCGTCGATGTAGTCCAGACCCGGCAGATCGGGCGGCGTGCCCAGGAGGGACTGCTCCGCCAGGTCCCGGACGAACGATCCGAAGAAGTCCGTCGGGCCCGAGAACTCGACGACTCTGTCGACGCGCTCGTCCCGTGCGCTCATGAGGAGCCCTACTCCGGCCCCCCGACTGAAGCCCAGGACGCCCACCCGCGCGGGATCGGCCAGGGACTCCAGCTCCACCGTCGTCGAGAGGAGCGAGAGGGCGTCGTCGACGTCCCGATCCCACGGGCTGGCGGAGCCTCCGAGATCCACTCCGACGCTCCGAAGCTCAAGGCTTCCGCCCGGAAGGAGGGGATGACCCACACGAAGCCCCTCGAGACGTCTCCCAGGAAGGGGAGGAGAAACAGGATCTCGTCGACGCTCACTCCCGTGTCACCGGCGTGGGCGTAGACCAGGATCGGCGCGGGGGCCGACAGCGCGCCGGGCGTGAGGACCGCGCCGTAATGGAGGATCGATCCCACGCGATGGGATACGATCCGCACCCGGAAGTCCGAGGCTTCCACCGTCACCGTCGAATCGAGATGCACGGAGACGTCGACGGCGTCGGTGGATCGGTCCGCCCATGCACCCTCGACGGCCGCGATCTCCGACGCCGTCGGGGGAGCGAAGAGGGCATCCAGATCGACGCCCCCCACGAGGCCGTCCTCGGGAGCCGTCGCGTCGCTGCACGCAGTGACCGCGAGGAAGAGAACCGCGAGGGTGCTCCTCGGCGCCATGCTCGATGTCCAGCGCATCGTCGTCCCACTCCCAGGGAAGAGGTGCTCGAAGCGTCGGGCGGCCCCGGCGGGAGCCTGACGGGAAGAATGATAGATTGATCGGGTTCGCAGCGCCTGAGCAGCTACGCAGTGTGGAGAATCGACGGATGCGCGGAGCCATCATCGTTCGGGAGACGGGTGGACCGGAGGTCCTCGAGTGGACGGAGCTGGATCCGGGGTCGCCGGGACCCGACGAGGTTCTGGTCCGACACACGGCGGTCGGTCTGAACTTCATCGACGTGTACCATCGGACGGGTCTGTATCCCATCGATCCCCCCTTCGTGCCCGGTGTGGAGGCGGCGGGCGTCGTCGAGGCGGTGGGGCGCGAGGTCGACGACTTGGAGCCCGGAGATCGGGTCGCGTATACGAGCAACGGGCCCGTGGGGTCGTACCGGGAGGGCCGGATCCTGAAGCGGAGAAGGCTCTGGACGCTGCCTCCCGAGATTCCCGACGACGTGGCGGCGGCGGTGATGGTCAAGGGGACGACCGTGGAATACCTGGTCCGTCGGACGTACCCGGTGACGGAGGGGGACACCGTTCTCCTCACCGCAGCGGCCGGCGGGGTGGGGCTCATCGCCTGCCAGTGGCTGAGCTCCCTCGGCGCCACCGTCATCGGGACGGTGGGCTCCGAGGAGAAGGCCGTCCTCGCCAGGGAACACGGCTGCGACCACGTCATCCTCTACCGGGAGGAGGACATCGCGGAACGGGTGGCCCGAATCACCGATGGCCGTGGGGTCGACGTCGCCTTCGACTCGGTGGGGAAGAGCACGTTCTCGGCCTCCCTCGACTCGCTGAAGACGCGAGGCATGATGGTGAGCTTCGGAAACGCGTCGGGCCCGGTGGATCCGGTGGCTCCTCTGACGCTCACCCGAAAGGGCTCACTCTTCCTCACACGTCCCACCGTCGCCGACTACTACCGGAGTCGGGAGGAGACCGAGGACGGGATCGGCGCCCTGTTCGACATGATCGTGAGCGGGAAGGTGACCCCGCACGTCGGAGCTCGGCACGCGCTCCGGGACGCCGCCGAAGCCCACCGGGCCCTGGAGAACCGGGAGACGGTGGGCTCGACGGTCCTGATCGTCTGAGGAGGCGCCCTCCGGGCGCTATTCGTATCGGAGGGCTTGCATGGGATCCACCCTCGAGGCCCTGGCCGCCGGGATGTAGCCCGCGCCCAGGCCCACGAGACCCAGGAGGACGGTGACCACGCCCACCACGGCGGCGTCGAAGCCCTGGAGACCGAAGAGGAGCGACTGGGCGGCCCGGCCGAGACCCACGGCCGCGACGATACCGATGATGCCTCCCACCACCACCATCTTCCCGACCTGCCTCAGCACCATGCCCCGCACCGTCCTCGAGCCGGCCCCAAGGGCCATGCGGAGCCCGATCTCGCGGGTGCGCTGCGCGACCGTGTAGGCGAGGACGCCATAGAGCCCTATGGCCGCCAGCAGCGTCGCGAGAACGGCGAAGGCGGCGGAGAGGGTGCCGATGAAGCGGTCGAGGAAGACGTTCTGGCGGATCTGCTCCTGCATCGTCCTCAGCTCCTCCACGGGGAGGTTGGGATCCATACGGTTCACCAGGGGAGTGATCTGGCGCATGGTCTCGGAGGGATCGAGGGCCGTCCGCACGTAATACGCCATCGAGCCGATGGTGGGCGTCTGCCGGTAGGGGAGGAAGAAGACCGCTTCCACCGGCTCCTTCACGTCGGCGTACTTGGCATCCTGGACCACGCCGACGATCTGGATGTCCAGCTCGTCGGCTCCGCCGCCGCGTGTCGACATCCACTTCCCCACGGCTTCGGCGCCGTTCAGATCGAACTTTCGAGTGAACGCCTGGTTGACGATGGCCACCCTGGGCGCGCCTTCTCCGTCGGAAGGGGAGAACTCACGCCCGGCCACCAGAGGGATCCCCAGCGTGCTGAAGTAATCGGGACCCACCCAATTCACTCGCGAGTTGGCGTCGACCCCCGGCTCCCACTCGAAGCCCTCCACCGAGACGTCGTTGCCCCAGCTGCTTCCGCTGAGGAGTCCCACGCGGTCCGCGGAGACGGCCGTGACGCCGGGTATGGCGGCGAGCTCCTCCTCGAGGCGGATGAAGAAATCGGCGGATCGGTCGGGCTCGTACCCGTTCAGCTGGGGAGAAACCCGGAACAGGACCACGCTCTCGGGATTCAGGCCGAGGTCGATGGCGCTGATGTTCGAGAGACTCTTGATGAACAGGCCCGCCGCCACCAGCAGGGTCATGGAGAGCGCGATCTGCGCCGTCACCAGTCCGTTCCGGAAGCGCTGGGCCGATCGGGCGCCGGAGGGCTGTCCCAGGCTCGACTTGAGCATCCCGGCGAGGTCCAGGCGAGTCGCGTGCAGCGCCGGATACATCCCGAAGAGGATGCCGGTGCCGATGGCGAGGCCCGCGGTGAGGAGGATCATGTTGGGGTCGATCTGGAGATCGAAGGCGCTTCTCGCCTCGGGCGGAAGAGCTCCGGCGATGGCCCCCAGCGTCCACCGCGCCACCGCGATGGAGGCGAGGCCTCCCAGGATCGCCAGCAACAGCGATTCGAGGAGGAGCTGGGTGAACATCTGGGTTCGGCTTGCGCCGAGGGAGCCTCGGATGGCGATCTCTTGAGACCGGTTGGCCCCCCGGGCCAGGAGCAGATTGGCGATGTTGGCGCAGGCGATGATGAGGACCACGGCGGTGATGCCCAGAAGGAGCCGCAGCGGCGTTCGCGCTTCGTCGTGCAGCGAGCTCTGTCCCTGGAAGCCAGGCTCGAGGATGACCTCCTTGTTCCGGAACCGCTCCATCGCCTGCTCGGTCATGGAGCCCTGCAGAGGGACTTCCACTTCCTGGATGATGGGCGAGTAGATGGCGTTGATCTCCGACGCGGCCCGGTCTGCGTCCACCCCGGGAGCGAGTCGGGCGAAGAGGTAGGCCCAGTAGCTGCGACGGTTCTCGAAGTCGTCGAAGAGCGGGTTCAGCTGGC
>JAWVZK010000231.1:0-3758 GCA_033722275.1 Longimicrobiales bacterium
GGCCACGTCGCGGGCGGCAGCGCCCAGGGCGATCCGCACGCCGATCTCCCTACGTTGGCGGGCCACCGAATAGCTGATGAGGCCGTAGAGGCCCATGACGCTGAGGAGGAGGGCCAGCAGCCCGAACGCCGAGACCAGCGTCATGGCGAACCCGCGGCGCGCGGTGTTCTCCCGGAACGCCTCGGCCACCGTGGTCAGCGACTGGGGCGGAAGCTGTGGATCGATCTCCAGGAGCGTGGAGCGGAGGGCGGGCAGCACCGTGGCCGGGTCGACACCGGGTTCGGTGCGGACCACCACGGTGGACCAGGTGAGCCACGGCCACGTCTTCTGGGCGAAGGGGACGAAGATCGCCGGGTCGGGCTCCACGTCGGGGCTCGTCATCCGAGCGTCCCGGACCACCCCCACGATCTCGCGCCACGGCGTCTCGCCGGCCCGGAACGCGATGCGTTGGCCGACAGCGCCGCCAGCGGGAAAGTGCTTGCGTGCCAGGGATTCGTTGAGGATCGCCACCGGCATCCCGTCGGCGTCGTCGTCGGCGTCGAACGGGCGTCCGACGACCATGTCCAGCCCCATGGTCTCGAAGAAGCCCGGCCACACCACGTGGAGGGTCTCGTCGTCCTCCCGGCCGCTGGGATTGGTGGCTTCGCGACCTTCGATGGAGAAGCTGAATGTCATCATGGAGCCCGAGCCCGGCGGCTGTGACGTCCCGGTGGCCGAGGTCACGCCGGGGAGGACTTCGATGTCCCGCCGCAGCCGTTCGTAGGCGTCCACCTGACGGGGGGTCCCGGGATAGCGCGGCGAAGGGAGGTCCACGTCCATGAGGGCCAGCCGCTGCGGCTCGAAGCCGAGCTCGGTGTCCTGGAGGGCGCCGAAGGAGCGTACGAAGAGCCCCGCGCCCACAAGCAGCAGGACCGAGAGGGCGACCTGCCCGATGAGCAGCCCCGCGCGGAGGCGATCGTGGCCCGTGGGACCGCTTCCCCGCGCGCCTCGCAGGGCGGCGTTCAGGTCCGACCGGGCCAGGCGGAGGGCCGGCGCGAGCCCGAAGAGGACGGCGCACGCCATCCCCAGCCCGCCCGCGAACGCGAGCATGCGGAGGTCGATGCCGGCCCGGTGGACGAGAGGCACGTCCGGGGGAGCCGCGGCCGAGAGCGCACCGAGAAGCACCGGCGCGAGGGCCATGGCGGCTACGGCGCCCGTGACACCGAGGAGCAGGCTCTCGGCGAGGAGCTGGCGTGCGATTCGTCGACGGCCGGCGCCCAGGGCGCCTCGGACGGCCATCTCACGCTCGCGCGCCACGGCCCGCGCCAGGAGCAGGTTGGCCAGGTTCCCGCAGGTGATGAGGAGCACGACCCCCACGGTCGCCAGGAGCAGCCAGAAGAGAGGCTCCACCCCGCGGACGATGTCGGCGTGGAGCGGGACTACGTTGACCCCCCAGCCCTCCATCTGGGCCGGGTGCTCGGACGCGATCTGACGGGTGATCCCCGACATCTCCCTTTGCGCGGCGGCCAGCGAGACGCCGGGCGCCAGCCGCGCGATCACGGAGAAGTTGTGGCTCGTCCGTTCGGCGGGGTCGACCTCGTCGTCGGTGAGGGGCAGCCAGATCTCGACCTCCTCGGTGGGGAAGTCGAAGTCCGCGGGCATGACGCCCACGACGGTATGCGGCACGTCGTTCAGGACGACGCGACGGCCGACCACGGCGGGATCTCCTCCGTAGCGCGACGTCCAGAAGGCGTGGCTCAGGAGCGCCACGTCGCCGGAGGTGGCGTCCTCCGCAACGAACGAGCGTCCCACTGCGGGGGTCACGTCCAGGGTCCGGGCCACCTCGGGCTGGATGGCTGCGATGACCACCCGGGTCGCCTCCCCCTCGCCCGTGAGCGTCACGGCGTAGGGGAAGCGGTGGGCGCCGAGGGTGGAGAAGGACCGCGCCCGCTCCTGCCAGTCCCGGACGTTCCCCGAGGAGACGACGTTGCGCTCGACCCCCTGGGGAGAGGTCTCCCAGATCCGGACCAGGCGATCGGCGTCCGGATAGGGCAGGGGCGCCAGGAGGACCGCGTGGACCAGGCTGAAGATGGCCGTGGTCGCGCCGATGCCCAGCGCCAGCATGGACACCGAGACCGACGTGAAGCCCGGGGCCCGCTGCAGGGTGCGGACCGCATACCGGACGTCCTGGGCCAGCCCCGACAGCAGCGCCCGGCGACGCTCGGTCCGGTCCTCCGTGCGACCCACCTCCTCCATCTCGCGTCGTACGCTCGCCACGTCCCCAAGCCGAGCCTCGGCCGCCGCTCTCGCTTCCTCCTCGCTCATCCCCGCCTCCCTGTAATCCCGGATCCTCATCTCCAGATGGAACCGCAATTCGTCGTCGTGCTCCTCACTCCGGTCCTTCCGGACCAGGCGCCGCAGACGCTCCCAGCCGGTCCAGCGCGGGCCCGGACCCCGCTCCTTCACGCGTCCTCCGTCCCCGGATGTCTCGGAGCGTTCATCGCCTTGCCCACCACCTCCACGATGCGGTCCCAACCCTCGCGCTTGGCCGTGAGCTGGGCGCGACCCTCTTCCGTGAGCCGGTAGAACTTCGCTCTTCGGTTGTTCTCCGAGACGCCCCACTCCGCCTCCACCCACCCCTTGGCCCGCATGCGGTGAAGGGCCGGGTACAGCGAGCCCTCCTCGACCCGGAGGGCGTCGTCCGTCGCGGCCTCGAGCCATCGTGCGATCCCGTAGCCGTGGGCCTCGTTCCAGCTCAGCGCCTTGAGGACCAGAAGCTCCAGCGTGCCCTGGAGCAGACCGCGATCGTCTTCGAACATCTTCGAGCCTCCGCGAGGTGGGTCGGGTGTCACTCCCATAGACATCGAAAGGGAAGCTGAGGTTGGAACCCTAGGCTTGCAAAGGGAGGCCCCTGGGGCGCCATCCGCCCGTAGCTGAGTTGGATGGAGCGCATGCCTCCGGAGCATGAGGTGGTGGAGTCAGGCTCTAGTTACGATTCCAGATGTCGGACAAGAATCTCCGGAAGGTTGCCTTGACCTTGGCTCGGACAGGAGTGTCGTCTTGGACAGAGAAATCCGTTCCTTCGATGACTTGCCGAGTTACCTCCCGTAAGAGTCTCTCGTCGGATGTGGCATCGACCAGATAATCTCCTCCCGCCGCGAACGGTTCGGGGTACTCGCCTTCCAGCGCGGGCAACCCCTCCAACAGGTCTCGCCGCAACCGCTCACGGTTTAGGAGCTCATATAGGTAGACGAGATCCTTAGCCCGCTTTTGGGGCGAGGTACGTGATGCCGAGGAGAGGGCTTTCCCCAGACCGTATGCTGGAATTCGGGGCACCAGGATCTGCACCTTCTCGTCCAAGGACTCGTCGACCTCCCCGCCGACGAGCATCGGGCGACTCTGTTCGTACAGCATCTTCTGGTGCGGGTACCCTTGGACGACGAGCTCCTGTCCCTCGATAGCCATCGGCCGGCGCGGATCAGGTGCCTCGGTGAGCAGATCCAGAGGTATCGAATCCCTATGGATTTCCAGCAGACCACTCGCGCGATCGTAGGGCTGGACCTCGAAGCCTGCACTCCTCACGAGGTCGATCAGCGGCGGGCGATCGCTCGCCGCGAGGACGGATGGAAGAGTGATGTCAATGTCGTACGTCCCGATCGTCTTTGCGTCTCTCCCCTCCGCTTCGAGCAAATAGAGCGCATGGACCCACCCGCCCACGAAGACTATGTCGTCAAGGTAGGGTTGAAGTGCCTTGACTAAGTCCGCGAAGACGGAGCCCC
>JAWVZK010000232.1:0-3698 GCA_033722275.1 Longimicrobiales bacterium
AGTACCTGGACGCGGAGGAATGGGAGTACTTCGATCCGGTCGAGCAGGTAGGCGACCCCGCGGTCTGCGTCGCCGACAAGATGGCTCGCGGTCTGTCCATGGAGGAGGCGCAGGTCGCCTGTAGCCGCATCGGCGCTCGGAACTTCAACATCGAGCGCTACAGCTTCGAGGGACGGCTGGACTGGCGTTTCAACGACGGCCGCGACGGGGTGGTGGCGACCTATGGGCGGAACAGCTCCTCCGGTATCGAGATGACCGGACTCGGTGCAGGTCAGACCGACGGTTGGATCTCGGAGTTCTACCAGACCCGTCTCACCTTCGACCGGCTGTTCGTGCAAGGATACGTGAACCAGTCCAACGCCGGTGACTCCTTCCTCCTGCGTGAAGGAACGGTGCTGGCCGACGAGTCCAAGCTCATGGTGGGACAGATCCAGCATGGCTTCGCCGTGGCCGACGGGCGGCAGGACTTCACGTACGGCTTCGACTATTTCGCCACTCGTCCCGACTCGAAAGGAAGCATCTACGGCTCGTACGAGGGCGACAACGACATCGACGAGTGGGGCGTCTACCTCCAGTCGAAGACGGAGCTCTCTGACCAGCTCGACTTCGTCGCGGCCCTGCGGCTCGACTCCCACTCCATCATTCCCGACAACGTCTGGTCGCCTCGCGCGGCCGTCGTGTTCACCCCGACGGCCGACCACGGCTTCCATGCAGGGTACAACCGCGCCTTCTCGACGCCCACCGCCCTGAACTACTTCCTGGACATCCCCGGCGGGTTCGCGCCGGAACCGCTGGGCCAGCTCGGGTTCACGACTCGGGCGTACGGGAGCGGGAGGGACGGGTGGAGCGTCCAGAATCCGGACGGGACGCTGCGAGGGATGCGCTCTCCGTTCAACCCTGCCATCACCGGAGGGCCGCAGCAGCTTCTCCCGGCCGATGTACCGGTGATGTGGCAGCTCGTCGTGGGCTTCCTCGAGGCGACGGGTCAGATCGACGCGGCCACCGCCGCCGGCCTTCGGGGCGTGACGCCGACGGACAACTCGGCCGTTGCCCGGATCGCGCTCAACCCGCTGACCGGCGACGCCTCGACGGTGTCGTCCCTCGTGCTCCCCGACATCGAGCCCACGCGGGAGTCCTATACCGAGACCTTCGAGGTCGGATGGAACGGCTTCTTCGAGGATCGTGTGCAGCTCGTGGCGGACGTCTACTACACCCGGAAGAGCGACTTCGTCTCTCCGCTGCTGGTGCAGACGCCGCTCCTCTTCCTGGAAGAGCAGACGACGGCGGCGTACCTGACGCCGTTCTTCGGCTCCGCCGCTGCGGCTCAGCTGGCGGCCGGGCTGGCGCAGGTCCCGGCCGGGGTGGTCTCGTCGGACAGCAACGGGGCCCAGGGTCCGGACCTCATCCTGTCGTATCGAAACGTGGGTGAGGTGGACTTCTGGGGTTCGGACCTGTCCCTGGAGGTCTTCCTGGACGCCAGTCGCACGTGGCGGCTGAGTGGCATGTACTCCTTCGTCAGCAAGGACGAGTTCGACATCGCCGACGGCACGCCCATCACACTCAACGCGCCCATGCACAAGGGCTCCCTGGGCTTGAACTACCGCAATCTGAGGCAGGGCTTCACGGGTTCGACCCGCGTTCGGTTCACGGGAGGCTTCCCGGCGACGTCGGCCGGATTCGTGGGCGACGTGGACTCCCACGCCATCGTCGATCTCACGGCGGGATACGAGATCCCGAGCACATCCGCGACGCTGCAGCTCTCGGTGAGCAACCTCTTCGGGACCGAGTACCGGACCTTCCCCGGTGTCCCGGAGATCGGGCGCTTCACCATGCTTTCCGTCCGCTACGAGCTCTTCTGAGGGGCGACGTGAGCAGCGAGGTGGAGGAGAAGAAGGGGGAGCGTGACGCGGCCGTCCAGGTCACCCTCCGATGCGGGTTCTGCGGCACGCTCAACAAGGTGGACCTCCGGCGCGCCGCAGACCGCCCGAAGTGTGGGGACTGCACCAAGCCCATGCTCCTGGACCGACCGGTGAAGGTGACCCAGGAGGACTTCGACCGCACGGTGCTGAAGTCGAAGGCTCCGGTCCTGGTCGACTTCTACGCCGACTGGTGCGCCCCGTGCAAGATGGTGGCGCCCCTCATCGACGAGATCGCCCACGATCAGGTGGGCAGGATGCTGGTGACGAAGGTGGACACCGATCAGGCGCAGGAGGTGGCCATGAAGTACGGCATCCGGAGCATCCCCACGCTCATCGTCTTCCGGGACGGCGAGGAGGTGGAACGGAGCATGGGCTTCGAGCCGGAGCGGGTCCGCGGGTTGGTCGACAAGGTCCTGGCTTGAGCAAACGGGAGCGCCATCGACAGATCCTGGACGTCATCCGCTCCCACCGGGTCTCGAGTCAGGAGGCCCTCCGGGAGATCCTCCTGGAGCGGGGCACCGAGGTGACCCAGGCCACCCTCTCCCGTGACCTGCGTGAGCTCCGCCTGGTGAAGGTGCCGGGTGCCGACGGCCACGCGTACTACTCCGTCCCCGAGGAGTGGGACAGCACGCCCTCTCTCGACTCTCTCCTGCCTGCGCTCTTCCACAGCGCCGACGGCGTGGACAACCTCCTGGTGGTCCGCACCATGAAGGGCGGTGCCCAGACGGTGGCGGCGGGCATCGACTGGGAGGAGTGGCCCGAGGTGCTGGGCACGCTCGCCGGCGACGACACCATCCTCATCATCCTCCGTGACGCCTCCCAGCGTCCCGTCATCCAGGAGCGTCTGGAGGAGATGGCCGCTCGGAGGTGAGGCCGGACGCAAGCTCCCGGAGCCGGGCGGAGGGACCTTCGAAGTCCGGGAGAGCCCCCGGGAGCACCTCACGGCTCCTCACCCGCTGCGGTGCCGCCCCGCGCGCATCGGGGACCGGTGTTGACTAATGCATATCAGATGAATATTTATAAGGCACAGTCGGCGACACGAGCCGACGACCGGATCCGGAGACATCAGGGACCCGGGGGTAGGAGTTCGGGGCATTGGACCCCCCGGCGCTTCGGCGGGAAGCGACCGGTCTTCTCACCCCCGGGCCTCTTTTTTTGTACGGGAGGTAGATCTCGTGGGCAACGACGGTAAGGCACTCGGGGGTGGACGTTTCGAGGAGGGCATGGCGCCGGCCATGGTGCCCCTGAATCTCAGCCTCGACGTGGACCGCCGTCTCTGGCGGGAGGACGTGCGCGCCAGCATCGCCTGGGCTCGCGCCATCGGGGACGCCGGCGTGCTGGAGGCCGACGAGGTGGAGCGCCTCGTGAGCGGGCTGGCCTCGGTGGGCGAGCGTATCGCCAGCGAGGGGCTGGACGACGCGTCGGAGGAGGACATCCATTCGGTGGTCGAGCGGATGCTGGGTGAGGCCGTGGGCGACGTGGCGGGGAAGCTCCACACCGGCCGGTCGCGGAACGACCAGTCGTCCACGGGCGTGCGCATGTACGGGATGGCCGCGCTGGACACCGTCACCGGATTGACCCTCGACCTGTGCGATGCCCTCCACGGCCTGGCCGAGAAGGGCCGGGACGTCGTCATGCCGGGCTATACCCACCTGCAGCAGGCCCAGCCCATCCGGGCCGCGCAGTGGGCCCTGAGCCACCTCTTCCCCCTCCTGCGCGACGTCGAGGGGCGGGCCGCGGCCCGGGCCGCGGCCGCTGTGCTCCCCCTGGGATCGGGAG
>JAWVZK010000233.1:0-3676 GCA_033722275.1 Longimicrobiales bacterium
GGCCCCGTCGTGAGGGTGGGAAGGTGGCAGCCGGTGCATCCGATCTCGCTGAAGATCGCTTCCCCGGCGAGGACGTCCGGATCGCCGGCATCGCGCCGGGAGGGCGCGCGCAGGGTCTTCAGGTAGAAGACCACGTTCGCCACGGCCGCGCTGGTCACCTCGGGGTCGGCCACGTCATCGGACGCCCGGCTCCCGGCGGCGGGGTTGAAGATGTCTTCCGGCAGGAGGTCGCTGGTGATCCCCATGTCCTCGTGATACGCGCCCACCGTCTGATGGAGGAGGTTCACCGTGAGGCTCTTCTTCCCGAAGCGGCCGATGTAGCGCCCGTCCACGAGCCGGCCGCGGGCGTCGGGATCGGGTGAGCCCATGCGCTCCAGCGCCACCACCTCGTCGATGAGGGGTGTGGGCCGGTGGAGCTGGAGACGGCCGGAGATCCCGTCTCCGTCCTCGTCGTCGGGGTCGGCCAGCTCGATGAGCGTCCGGTCGGCGACGGCATCGAGGAAGCCCAGCCCGGTGACGGCCGGAGGCGTGAAGGCCGACATGCCCGTGATCCCTTCGGGTACCGTCTCCTCCGGGTAGCCGGGGATGGACCGGTTTTGGAGCTGGGGCCCCCCGAATTCCACCATGGGGTCGAATCCCGAGGGGGTGGCTCGACCGAAGCGCTGGAGGTTGAAGACGAGATGTCCCTTCCCGTCGCCGCCATGGCACTGCTCGCACGATGCGGCCACGAAAATCGGCCCGAGGCCGTCCTCCACCGCGAAGATCCGACCGAACTCCTCGTCTCCCGCGAAGTGCTGGCGAACCTGGGACGGTGTCATGCCCTGGATGGTTCCGTCCAGCACCTCCTCCTCCAGCGGCGCGTCCGGCGTGAGAATGTCGCACCCGTAGAGGCACGATCCGAGGAAGGCGATGGTGAGATACGTGAGCCGATGCACCGGAGGCTCCGTTTTAGGGTACCCTAAATAGTGTTTAGGATAGACTAAAACTCTCGTCGCTCCGCGTCAAATGCTGGACCGGATCAGGGTAGCCCCCACACGCCTCTCTCCATGGCCTCGGCCTCGCTGGGACCGGCTTCGGCACCCGGTCGGGGATCCACATGGATGTCCACGGAGACGGCCCGGCTCACGGATCCGGCCGCGTTCGGCTCAGGGAACGATCTCCCTGATGACGCCGTCGTGCTTGTTCGTCAGGAAGAGCCGACCCCCGGGACCCGAGGCGAAGCGCAGGTCGGTGCGGGTGGCACGCTCGCGACCTTGCGAGACGGTGGCCTCCTGGATGACCTCCAGGAACGTCCGCTCGCTCCCTTCGTCGTCTCGCAGGAGGATCCTCCGGATGGGGGCCTCGCCACCGTCTGGGAGGTCGTCGGCGTCGACGTAGAAGATCTCGCCGCTGGGATAGTCCGCGAAGAGCAGGAGATCCGTCAGCTGGGGGATGGCATCGTCGCGGTACGCGACGACGCCCGTGATGGCATGACGGTTGGTGAGAAGGGGATCGCCGTGACCGTACTCCGCCACGGGATACGAGACGTCCGGGTCGCTCCGGTGCTGGTCGAGATCCAGGACGCCTCGACGGACGAATCGATAGCTTCCCTCCCATTCATTCCATCCCAGGTCGGCGCCGGACCAGGCTCGGCTCAGCTCCTCGATGGAGTTCTGGCCGATGTCGGCCACGAACAGGTTGCCGTTGGCCTCGTCCCACCCGAACCGCTGAGGGTTCCTCATGCCGTAGGCGAACACCTCACCCAACGCCCCTGCCACACCGACGAAGGGGTTGTCGCCCGGGATCCCGTAGGCGCCGTTGGCGCTGTTCGACCCGAGAGGGTCGATCCGGAGGATCTTGCCGAAGATCGACGCCCGATCGCGAGCCAGGTCCAGGGGATCACCGCCGCTTCCTCCGTCGGCGACCCCCACGTACAGCATCCCGTGATCCGGATCTCCTGCCTCGGCCAGCGGATTGAAGGCCAGGTGCCCCGCGTTGTGGTTCCCGTAGGGCTGCTCGATCCTCAGCAGCTCACGCGGGGGCCCGCCGTCGTAGGACGCCGCCCCCGGATCGGCGGCCGTCCACTCCAGGATGACCGTGTCATGGGAGTCGTTTCCACCTCCCGGGGTGAAATCGGGCTCCGGACCGGTGTTCTCCGTGTCGGACCAGGTGTACAGCTTGCCGTATCCGGGGGCGCCCTCCGCGGCGAACTGGGGGTGCAGCGCGAAGCTCTGAAAGCCCCGCTCCCGTCCCGACGACTCGACGGGGAACGCCCAACGGGGATCGTCGATGTCGAGATACGCCCGGAGATCACCGTCGTACGTCACCGTGTGGAGGGGCCCACGCATGTCGTTGACGAAGAAGCGGCCCGTCCCCGGTTCGTCGATCATGAGCATGGGCCGCGGGGCCTGTCCGTCACTGTCGGGGATGGTGGCGAAGTCGACGTATCCTACGACGACGACGCCTTCTTCGATCTCGATGGGCCGGGGGAAGGGATCCCCGTCGCTTTGACAGGCGACCGGAGATGCGAGGACGGATAGGACGAGCGCGATACGGAGAGGGTGCATGATTCCGGCGTCAGGGGGGGAGATCCACGCGAGAAGCGGGGCGCGCGTCGTGGAGGACCCGCGCCCCGGGCCCGTCGGAACATCCCCATCGGTGGCGCCCGTTGCAAGCCGATGGGGCCTGTCGTCACCCGCAGGTGTCCATCACGTCGCCCGCTCCCGGGTCCTCGGCCGTGGGGTCGCCGATGATTCCCGAGAAGAGGATCGTACCCGACAGGCGCTCCCGGATGGCGAAGAGGAAGGGCCGATCCGCGACGAGCCCGGTGAAGGAGGTCGGGCCGACACCCACGGCGGTGACCGCCGCGGCCCGTGTGCCGCGCTCATCCACCTCGAGAAAGGTCTTCTGGCGGACGAAGTCGATGCACAGGTCGGAGCCCAGAGGCGACATGGCGGAGAAATCGGCCGCGTTCGCGAAGGCCACGTCCATACCCATGGCCTTGAGGGCATCGTTGAGGAAGCCGTCCCACGAGAGGGAGAGCTTCGGGATGGCGAGTCGGTCGACCTCCGCCGGCACCAGGCTGGCGACGATGTCGTTCCAGCCCTCGACGTCCAGCGTCTCCAGAAACGCTCTGGCGTCGTCGGAGGGGACCACGACCAACATCGCGTAGGCGCCGCCTCCGTAGGGAAGCTCGGCGGCGGCGTATTCCGGCGCCCAGGCCAGCGGGAATTCCTCGTCGGCGATGGACATCATCGGGACCTGGACGGTGGAACCGTCCTCGAGCGTGAACGGCTCCAGTGCGGTCTCCGACGGATCGAACTCCACGGTCCAGGCGCCGTCGAAGTAGATGGCGTTGAGCAGGAGCGCCACCTGATCGGGGTCGAGCTCCTCCAGGATCGTGTCGATCTTCCCGTCCGTGGCGGACTCCACCCACGCGTTGATGGCATTCAAGGTGGCGGGATCCGCGAAGTCGCTGGACGACGTCTGGGCAGAGAAGGCCTCTTGCACGGCGGTCAGGAAGGACTGGAGGAACGGTATCTCCTCGTTGGTCCACACCGCGTTCGCGATGTCGAAGCGAACCGCCGGATCGAGAGCGACCAGGAGATCGATGAGGTCCCGGTAGGCCGTGTTGATCTCCTCCTGGCTGAGATCCTCGTAGGCCAGGGCATCGCGCATCCCGTCGAAAGTCTCCCCC
>JAWVZK010000234.1:0-3645 GCA_033722275.1 Longimicrobiales bacterium
CTCGGGGTCGTGCTCGGAGGCGCTGAGGGTGTCGACCCGACCCACGTCCACCGTGCGCGTGTGGCCACGCGCCAGGACCTCCACCGCGTCGGCCGGTCGGCGGGGATCGTATCCGAAGTTCCGGCCGAAGTCGTTGCCGGTGCCGCTGGGCAGGATCCCCAGCGCCACGTCGGGGCGGCCGCTGGCCACCAGGGCGTCGGAGACGTTGCTCCAGGTGCCGTCGCCGCCCACCGCGACGACCACGTCGAAGCCGTCGGCCACCGCCGCCGCGGCCAGGTCCCGCTCCTCACCGGCCCGGCTCGTCTCACCGAAGGTCACGTCGTCGAGAGATTCGACGAGGAGCCTACGGTACTCCTGGATGCGGCTGCGGCCCCGCCCCCGACCGGAGGCGGGATTGAAGATGACGAAGTGGCGCGTGGCGGTCAGAAGGACGCCATGGGGTCGAAGGTCTGCATCCCCTTGCGGTACCACTCCTCCCGGAAGGGGTAGCTGTTGACCTCGTCCAGCGTCAGGCCCTGGGTCATGGGGTGCTCGTACAGGGTCAGCGAGCCCGACTCCTCCTCGTGCTCGTTGTGCTCGGCCTCCATGAGGATGTTGACCTTGTACCGGTTCTCCGAGTCCACGGTGAAGCACTCGTACAGGTTGCCCGCCGGCGCACGGATCTCGTGCTCCGTCACCGTCATCTCCAGGACCTTGGCGTCGTCGTCCTTCACCACCACCTCCATCTCGCCGCCCGACTCGGCGAAGTGGATGTCCACGTCCTTCATGTAGTGGGGGAGCCGCCACCGCTCGATGGCGTGCTGACGCGACTCCTCCGTGGACGTCCCCACCATGAAGGGGAAGAACGCGGCCTTGGGGAGGGGCTTGCCCGGCTCCACCATGGGCGGCACCACGACGGCCAGCACGATCTCGTCGTACTCCCCCACCATGCTCTCGTTGAAGTGGAAGGCGGTGATGGCCAGGATGCTCCGATCGTGCATGACCTCCAGCGGCTGGAGATGGGACGGGAGGAGCTCCCTGGCGTCCCGCGTGGGCATCTCGAAGTACCCACCCACGCAGAAATCGAATCCGTAATAAGTGTTCACGTCCGTCGTCATCGCTTGAGCTCGGCTTGATGATGTCGAGCGGGTTGGGTTAGCCTTCCGACCCGCCTTACGTGCTCGATGCCCGATCCGCCTTCGACCCGGAGACCAGCCGACGTGAAGCTCCGTGGATACGTCGCCCTGGTGTTCCTCTGCTCGGCGTTTCTCGTCTGTGATCTCGTTCAGCGGACCGTCATCGCCGCATGGATCCGGATCCGGCCTTCCCGGCGGACTGCCGTCCTGGGCTCATGGATCCAGCTCATGGCCGACCTGGTCATGGGTTCTCTCCGCCATCTGGGCGGAGCTTCCCTTCCCGAGCCGAGGAGGATCGTCGAGACCAGGCCCGGCGTCCTCATCGTCATGAACCATCAGTCCCTGCTCGACATACCGCTGGTGGTCAAGACGGTGGATGGCGGATACCCGCGCATCGTGACGAGAGCCCGCTACCACCGCTTCATTCCGCTAATCTCGCACATGGTACGACTCTATCAATACCCCGTCGTGGACCCGTCGGCAAAAGCTCGGGACCTGATCGCGAGCCTCCGGTCCCTGGAACGGGAGGCCCGCGAATCGCCGGTTCCCATCGCGATCTTCCCGGAGGGGACGCGGAGCCGGGACGGTGAGATCGGTCGCTTCAAGAAGCGCGGGCTCGATCGGATCCTGCAGGCCAGGGAGTGGACCGTGCACGTCTTCGTCGCCGACGGCTTCTGGCAGCGGCCCCGTTTCAAGGACTTCCTCCGGGGCATGGGCGAGCTCGACGGACGCATGGCGTATCTGGGGAGCCTCGAGTGGGTCGATCCCTCCGCCGACTCCGCCCCCTTCATCGACGAGATGCGGACGATGATGGTGCGAGGTCTGGACGAGCTGCGAGGAAGCGGGGCTGCGGCTTGACCGGGCGACATCCCTGGCCCGACGCGCTCGAGCTCGCCGAGAAGCTGAATGCCGACTCGGGCGACAGCGTCCGCGCGGTGCTCCTCTACGGATCCCGACTGCAGAAGACGAACCCGGACCGGCACAGCGCCCTCGACTTCGTCGTCCTCGTCGACGACTACATATCCTTCTACCGTGGCCTCGCGGACTCGGGGGAGCTGCACCGTCCCGCCCCGCTCATGAGATGGCTCGCCGGGATCCTCCCTCCCAACGTCATCGCCTACGCCCCCGAGGAGGGGGCATCGGGACTCGCGAAGTGCGCGGTGGTCGACCAGCGCCACCTGGCGCGCGCCCTGGGGCCGGATCCTCCGGATCACTTCCTCCTCGCCCGGCTCATCCAGGAGGTCGGGTACGTCTGGTCCGCCTCGGATGCCGACGAGGCCTGGGTCAGGGGACAGATCCGCGAGGCTCAGAGGCACGTGGTGGACTGGATGCTCCCGTACCTGGAGGACCCGGTGGATGCGGAGAGGCTCGGTCGGCGCATGCTGGCGGTCTGCTACCGGGGCGAGCTCCGCCCCGAGTCCAGGAGCCGCTCCGATCGGGTGTTCGAGGCACAGGCGCCGCACCTCGTGGACGCCCTCGAGCCGGCGCTGGAGCACGCCGTGGAGACGGGGATGATGGAGGTCGATGACGGGGAGTACGTCGTCTCCGGGGAGGTTCCGGACGCGACGCGGAGGAAATGGGCGCGGCATTTCCGGAAGTCGAAGATCCGGGCCACCCTCCGCTGGTTCAAGCACATGCTGACCTTCGCCAACTGGCTTCCCTACATTCAGCGGAAGGTGGAGCGGCACACCGGCCGGGACATCGAGCTCACGCCGCTCGAGAAGAAGCTTCCCCTCGTCTTCCTCTGGCCCCGCGCAATCCACGTGCTTCTCACCCGCCCCAGGAAGGAAGTGGATCGATGACGTCGCCCTCCGAGGCGTACCGCGCAGGCGAGCTCGAGCTTCGATGAGAACCGATCTGGTGGTGCTGCTTTCGGTCGTCGGCTTCGCCCTTCTCACCATGGCCGTCTACGCGGTGGTGGGCCGAGGTCGGCAGGATCCCCACGAGAAGTCGGACCGCGGGGGGTTCGTGCTGGGCGGCTTCGTCCGGAGCTGGTTCTTCTGGTTCGTCCGTCCGGTGGAGGCGGCCGCCGTGGGCCTCTCCCTCTCCCCCACCGTCTTCAACGTGCTGGGTGTCCTGTGCGGCGTCGCCGCCGGGGCCTTCTTCGCCGCCGGCCAGGTGAACGCGGGCGGCTGGCTCGTCCTGGCGGGCGGGGCCGCAGACGTCCTCGACGGCCGGGTCGCCCGCGCGCGGGGCCTCGCCGACGAGACCGGAGCCTTCCTCGACTCCACGCTGGATCGCTTCGCCGAGGTGGGGGCCTTCGTCGGGCTCGCGGTCATGTACCGCTCGTCGGCTCCGTACGTCGCTCTCGTCGTAACCGCCATGGGCGGCTCCCTCCTCGTCAGCTATGCCCGGGCCCGGGGCGAGAGCCTGGGGGTGGTGGCCAACGTGGGGATCATGCAGCGGGCGGAGCGCCTCCTCCTCATGGGCTTCGGCGCCATCCTCGATCCCTCCGTGAGCGCCTGGGCGGAATGGCCGGAGGGCTCCCTTCTGGTGGGAATCCTCGTGGACGCCGTGGCCGTGGTCCTCC
>JAWVZK010000235.1:0-3398 GCA_033722275.1 Longimicrobiales bacterium
CTCGGATCGACGGCGTACGGACCGCTCGCCGGTCTCCGCAGCGGGCGCCCCCTCCCTCCTCGATCGACGCCTCACCCTCAAGGTGACGAAGCTCTTCTCCTTCTGAGGGACGGCCTCGGAGGTGCACGGGGGCGACCGGGGCTCGACGCCTGGAGGGGTCCTACTGCCTCGTCCGCTGCTCCTCGACGGCCTCGCGCATGGCCTCCACCGTGGCATCCGTCCGGAACTCGATGAGACGGCGCCCATGCGCCAGGGCCTCCTCCATCGGCACGATGCTGATGCCATTGATGGACGCCTTTCCGGCCTCGACTCGCTCCTGGAAACGGACGTGCTCCGGGTCGTCGTTCATGATGATGGTGGTGATGTAGTAGTCGTCGTGAAGACCCTCGAGGCGGGGATCCTCGTCGATGCCGAGGACGTCGCGCTGGTAGACGAGGACCTCGTCGTAGTTGTAGTACTCCGGGATGTGGACGATGACGATGTCCTCGTCCGACCACTCGGCACGAAGCTCTTCGGCCACCTGGGCCATGCCCCGCTGGTTCCCTCCGCTGTCCCCCATGAGGAAGATCTGGTCGAAGCCCTGGGCCTTCAGGCTCACCGCGTAGTCGTGGAGGACGGCGCGAAACGTCTCCGGGGAGTAGCGGATCCCCCCGGGCGTCGTGGCCGTCTCCGGATTGCCCGGCTCGATGGTCACGATGGGCGCAACGAGCGTCTCGCCGAACGCCCGGGCGATGGACTCTCCCATGACGCGCAGGACGTGGTTGTGCTTCCCCGTCGTGAGATACGGTCCGTTCTCCTCGATGCCGCCGGTGAGGACGAGCGCCGTGGTCCAGCCTTCGGCCAGCCGGTCCCGGACCTCGAGCATGGTCAGCTCCTCGATCCAGACGATGTCGGCCATGTCGATGGGCCGGGGGAACGTGGCCATGTCCTTCATCTCGTCCCCTTGCGCCTTCACGTCGCCGCAGATGCCGAGGAGGAGGGCCAACGCGAGGACTGCGTACGCAAGATATCTGAGCATCGGATCTCCACGTGTGATCCAGTAAGGGGGCACCGGGGACGACACCCCCTGTGCTCGCTATGTTGATACTGCTCCGTCTGGTGGCACGATTCAACGAAGGATCGCTCAATGAAGAAGACCCGGCTCGCCGTCGCTCTGCTCCTGTCGATGGGAACGTCCGCTCTGGACGCGCAGACCTTCCCTACCGACGACCCGGTCATCCAACGGATGTGGCAGGAAGGGATGGAGGAGGGATCTCAGGCCTACGACCTGGCCCAAGCGCTCCTGGACTCCATCGGACCGCGCCTCATGGGGTCGCCGGCGTACGAGGCGTCCGGGAACTGGCTGCTGGCGCTCTACGAGCAATGGGGCGTCCAGGCCGAGAAGCAGGTGTATGGCACCTGGCGGGGGTGGCGGAGAGGGCCCTCGCACATCGATCTCGTGGAGCCTCGGGTGCGGACCCTCTCGGGGATGATGATGGCGTGGAGTCCCGGGACCGACGGGCCGGTGGAGGCGGACGTGGTCCTGCTTCCCCGCTTCGAGAGCTCCGAGGACTTCGAGGCGTGGCTCCCCGAGGCGGACGGCAAGGCGGTGGCGGTGTCGTTCCCCGAGCCGACATGCCGGGCCCCGGAGTCGTGGGAGGCCCTGGCGACGGACGAGGCCCGCCGTGCTCTCCGTCGAAGCCGTGCCCAGTCCGAGGCGGCATGGAACCAGTCTCTGCGCCACGCGGGCCCGGATCTCGAGGAGCGTCTGGAGGATGCGGGGGCCGTGGCCCTGTTCACCGGACGTTGGTCCCACGGGTGGGGCGCGGACAAGATCTTCGACGCGGACACCGACGAGATCCCCTCCATCCACTTGAGCTGTGAGGACTACGGGCTCATCGCCCGGCTCTCGGAGCACGGTCAGGGGCCACGCGTACGTTTCGACGTCGAGTCCGATTGGCTCGGCGAGGTCCCGGCCTTCAACGTGGTGGCGACGATCCCCGGTACGGAGCTCCCCGACGAGTACGTGGTCCTCAGCGCCCATCTGGATTCCTGGGACGGGGCTTCGGGAGCCACGGACAACGGCACCGGGACCGTCATGATGCTGGAGGCGATGCGGATCCTCCAGGAGACGTATCCCAACCCGCGCCGGACCATCGTGGTGGGCCACTGGGGGGGAGAGGAGCAGGGGCTCATCGGCTCGACGGCCTTCGCCGCCGACAACCCCGAAGTCGTGGACGGCCTCCAGGCCGCTTTCAACCAGGACAACGGCACGTGGCGGGTGGACTACATCCGCATGATGGGCTTCACCGAGGCGGGCGAGCACTTCGGCCGGTGGTTCTCGTCCATCCCCCGCGAGATCACGGACCACGTCATCCTGGACATCCCCGCCCTTCCCGAGCGGGGCGGAAGCGACCACATGTCCTTCATCTGCGCACGGGCACCGGGGTTCCGCCTCCAGTCGAACTACCCCGACTACCGGCAGTACACGTGGCATACCAACCTGGACACCTTCGACAAGATCGTCTTCGCGGACCTCCGCAACAACGCGACGCTGGCCGCGATGCTCGCGTACCTGGCCTCCGAGGATCCGGAGCGCGTGCCGAGGGACACGCGGGTGCTTCCGGACGAGCAGCCTTCGCCCTCGGCGGGCGACCCTCGGCGGACCATGGCGTCGAACGCCGTCGGGAGCTGGCCGGAGTGCCGTGAGCCACGGAGGAGCTGGGACGGGCGCTGATTCCTCCGGGCTCGTGCCTTTCGGGGGTGCGGGGGTGGCTTGTCGGGCCAGCCGGGCTCCTCCTCGAGGGGGGCACGCGGGGGTTGGGGCGAACGAGGATGCGGGGCGCACCGTGGGTCGGCGCGCCCCGCGAGCCCGGGGGGACGTGCTTGCTCCGGAGAGCGAGTCTCGTGCTCAGTCACGCATGGTGGGATCGCTGATGTCGGCGATGATCCCCGCATGGTCGGAGGGCCAGAGCCCACCCGCCGTCTGGTCGGACGTCTCGTCGCCGACGATGTCGGCACGGTAGAACCCCCGCTCCCGTCGATCGTCGTGATCCGGAGCCGGCTCGGCTTCCCGGAGGAGCACGAAGTCGATGCGCTCGTCGGGCGTCCGGCCCGGCTCGAAGCAGCACGTGACGCCTTCCTCGGTCCCCCGGTGGGGAGCCGACGCCCACACGTCGATGAAGCCGGCCTCCGTGATCTTGCCGTAGGTGGGCGTCCACGACCGCTTGGCCGGATCGCCGTTGGCGTCGGAGTTCAGGTCGCCCATGAGCACCACGTTGCCCCCCAGGCCGGCCACGACGACGTCCAACAGCTGATCGGCCTGGGCGTTGTGGATCTGACGCTGGAAGGAGCCCGGACCGTCACCCTGACCTTCCAGATGCGTGGCGATGAAGTGGTAGGGGGTCCCGTTCCGTTCC
>JAWVZK010000236.1:0-3253 GCA_033722275.1 Longimicrobiales bacterium
CTCCGACGGAACCGAGGTGGCCCGAGGCACTTCGACCGTGATGCGAGCCCCGCGGGCGTCGGCACGGTTCGACGCCGCGATCCGCCCCCCGTGACCGCGCACGATCCCCGCCGCGGTGAACAGACCCAGGCCCACACCGCGCACGTCGGCCTTGGTCGTGAAGAACGGATCGAAGATCCGCGGGAGCGCGTCGTCCTCGATGCCCGGGCCGGAGTCCACCACGTCTATACGCACGTTGTTCTCCGAGCACGTCACGCGGATGCCGATGCTGCCCTCGTCCCCGAGCGCGTCCTGGGCGTTCTGGACCAGGTTCAGAAGCACCTGCTTGAGGGCGTCGGCGGGAATCTCCGCCTGTGCCTCCTCGGGGGTGTCCACCGCGATCTCGATGCTCCGATCTCCCATGCCCACGCGAACGACGGAGGCCACGTCCTGCGCCACGCTCACGGCATCGCAATGTCCCTCGCCACTCCGGGGACGATGGAGGTCGAGCATCTGCTCGGCGAGCTCGTGCATCCGCAGGAGCTCGTCGATGGCCAGGTCGGCGAGCTCACTGGCCTCCTCGTCGTCGTCCACCCGACGACGGAGGACTTCGAGGCAGTTCCGGACGCTGGCCACCGGATTCCGGATCTCGTGGGCCAGCTGGGTCAGAAGGCGTGAGGCGGCCGAGAGCCTATCCCTCTGGACCAGCTCGGCCTGCAGCATGGCCAGGCGCTCCTGCCTGTCCTCCAGGGCGCGGTTCGCCTCCGCCAGCTCGTCGATACGAGAGGCGAGCGCGTCTCTCATGACCTCGAAGGCTCGAGCCGTCTGGTCCACCTCCGTCACCGAAGAAGGCTCCACCGGCGCGTCGAAGTCCCCACGACTGAGGCGAGTGGCGGCTCCGGCCAGGGAGCCCACGGGACGCGCCAGACGGGCGGCGAACCCGACGCCCACCGCGAGCGCCAGCAACAGGCCCACGCCCAACGCGCCGAGTGCCACGGCTCGCAGCTGGGGCACGACGGCCAATTCCTCCTCCAGGGAGCGCACGAAGGAGACCCGAGCGCCGCCGGGAAGCCGGGCGCTGGCCACGAGATAGCGGGTTCCGGAGAGCTCCAGCTCCTGCACGTCCTCGCGGACCGGGAGCTCCTCCAGCAGCGAGAAGAGTCCCATGGCGGGCTCGGCCCTGCCCGTGTACCCGGCGAGTTCGCCGTCGGGCGCCCTGAGGAGCACGTCGGAGCGGGTGAGGGCGGACAGCTGCGCGGCCTCGTCTGCCGTCATGGGCACCCATACGCCCACGGCCCCGGACCAGGCCTCCCCCGATCCCACGGGGGCCAGGGCCACCGTACCCGGCCCCTCCGGAGTCTGCGTCACCAGGGTAGGTGACACGCCGGCTCGGGTGGAGTCGACGATGTGGGACGGAATGGCGGGCCCGGCCAGAAGCGCTCCGTCGCCGGCCACGACCACGGCCGTCTCCCCGGGAAACGATCCGGCGATCTCGACGGCCCGATCCACCGCCACTTCCGCGTCCCCGTCGGCGAGGGCGGCGCCCAGCGTCGGATCCAAGGCCATCTCCCGAGCGTGCATCATCCGAGCGCTGGCCTGGTTCCCGAAGCGGTCCCGGAGCACCAGCGGTGCGGTGGCGAGATCCAGGCGCACGTCTTCCTCGAGGGCGTCCACGAGACGCCGGTCCAGGAGGAGCCCGGCGGGGATCAGCCCGACGAGGAGCACCATGACCACCAGACCCATGAGGGCGCTCTTGAGGGACACCTTCATCCGATTCTCCCGCGCGCGGAGGTCCGACACCGCCATCGGTGCCGCCGTCTCTCCGTCATAGTGCACGATCGGGGCCGGATGAGAAACGTCCCCGTCCGGAGCGGATCTCCGCGCCCACGTGGGCTCGACGCGACCTTCCTCCCTTCTCTTGGACGTCCGGACCGGACGGTCCACGTTTCATCGTTGCGGAGAAGCGTTTCACCGGCGTTTCATGAAACCCGGAGGGCGGGACCGGCAGCCCCCGGGTGTGACGTCTCAGAAGGCGTTCAGCCCCGTCACCGTCTGTCCCAGGATGAGCCCGTGGATGTCGTGGGTCCCTTCGTAGGTGTAGACCGACTCCAGGTTCGCCATGTGCCGCATGGAGTGATATTCCACCAGGATCCCGTTTCCCCCCAGGAGCCTTCGTGCCTCCCTCGCCACCTCCGTCGCCATGTCACAATTGGCACGCTTGGCGAGGGACACCTGCTGGGGCGTCATCGTGCCCTCGTCCTTCATGCGCCCGAGGCGATACGCCAGCAGCTGCCCCCGGGTGATCTCGGTGAGCATGTCCGCGAGGCGGGCCTGCTGGATCTGCTTGCCTCCGATGGGCTCACCGAACATGACCCGCTCCTTGGAATACGAGAGCGCCTCGTGGAAGCAGGCCATGGCCGCGCCGACCACCCCCCACGCGATGCCGTAGCGGGCCTGGGTCAGACACATGAGCGGGTGCTTCAGACCTTCGGTGCTCTCCGGCAACATGGCGCTCACCGGAAGCTCCACGTCCTCGAGGACCAGCTCGGAGGTATCGGAGGCGAGGAGCGAGAGCTTCCCCTTCTGGTCCCTGGCGCTGAAGCCCGGCACGTCGGTGGGGACGACGAAACCACGGATTCCCTTCACGTCGCCCGGCTCGCCCGTCTGGGCCCAGACGACGGCCACGTGGGCCATGGAGCCGTTGGTGATCCACATCTTCGCCCCGTTCAGCCGCCATCCGTCCGCCGTCCTCTCCGCCCGGGTGATCATCCCCGCCGGATTGGAGCCGTAGTCGGGCTCGGTGAGGCCGAAGCAGCCGATGGCTTCTCCGGTGGCGAGCTTGGGCAGCCACTCCCGCTTCTGCTCCTCGCTTCCGAAGGCGAAGATGGGATACATGACCAGAGCGCCCTGCACGGACGCGAAGGAGCGGATCCCGGAGTCCCCCCGCTCCAGCTCCTGCATGATCAACCCGTAGGAGACGTTGTTGAGTCCGGCGCACCCGTACTCCTCGGGGAGGTTGGCCCCCAGGACGCCGAGCTCCCCGAGCTCCGGGATGAGCTCCGTGGGGAAACGCCGCTCGATATAGGCGTCCCCGATGACGGGCATGAGTCGATCCTCGACCCAGCTCCGGATCGTATCGCGCACCATGCGCTCCTCCTCGGAGAAGAGGGCGTCCAGATCGTAGAAGTCCACGCCTTCGAAGCGAGCCATCGTCGGATTCCGTTGAATTGTGTGAGGGGCGGGGACACCGCCCGGCGTCGAAATCTATTCATCC
>JAWVZK010000237.1:0-3183 GCA_033722275.1 Longimicrobiales bacterium
AAGGCTTCGAGTGCGGGATCGGCATCGCCAACTTCAACGACATCAAGGTGGGCGACCTCATCGAGTGCTACACCGTCGAGGAGGTGGCTCGCACGTTGGCGGGCTCGGCCTGATCCGGTCCCTTCCTACGAGCCGACCCGGTGATCGTCGCCTCCCAGACGTGGGAGCTGTCCCTGCCTGGATGCTCCTCCTTGAAGCAGAAGCGCGCGGTCATCCGGTCCATGAAGGACCGGCTGCGGGCCAAGTTCAACGTCTCGGTGTCGGAGACGGGGCTCCAGGACGTGCATGCCCGCGGGGAGCTCTCCATCGCGCTGGTCTCCACCGATCGTCGACAGGCGACGTCCATCCTGGACAAGACCGACCAATTCGTGGAGTCCATGGGAACGGCGCTCATCGTTCGCGTGCACCGAGATCTCCACTAGGGATCTTGGAGCCGAAGAGGCCCTCGACGCGGGAGATGCGTCCTTGAGGAAGCGGCTCGCCCGACTCAACGAGCAGCTGAAGCGGGAGCTCTCGGAGCTGATCCGAGACGAGGTTCGAGATCCCCGCGTCGGGATCGTCACCATCACCGGGGTGGACGTGGCCGCCGATCTCGGCTCGGCGAAGGTCTTCGTCCGAGCCGTCGACGACGAGGCCCTCCCGGAGATGCTGGAAGGCCTGGACGCCGCTGCGCCCTTCCTGCGGACGCGCCTGGGGCGGATCCTCCACATCCGCAAGGTTCCGGAGCTCCGTTTCCGGGAGGATCGGTCTCTCGAGGGGGCGCGGAGGATCGAGGAGGTGCTCTCGCGGGTGCTTCCCGAGGACGACGACGTCGAAGACGAAGGATGAGGGTCGACTCCGGTGACTTCGTCCTCCCGGTGGACAAGCCGGCGGGACCCACATCCCACGATATCGTCTCCCTGGCTCGCAAGGCGCTGGACACGCGACGGGTGGGTCACACCGGGACCCTGGATCCCTTTGCCTCGGGGCTGCTCGTCCTCTGCGTCGGGCGTGCCACTCGCCTGGCCGAGTATCTGACGGGCCTGGACAAGACGTATCGGGCGGAGGCGCGGTTGGGCGTCGAGACCGACACCCTCGACCACGAGGGCGACGTGGTGGCCGAGGACGAGGGGTGGAGCGGGCTTTCGGAAGCCGACATCCGGCAGGCCCTCGCCTCCCTGGTGGGCTCTCTCCAGCAGATCCCGCCCCAGTATTCGGCGAAGAAGGTCGAGGGAGAAGCGATGCACCGGAAGGCCCGCAGGGGCGAGCGGGTCGAGCTTCCTGCGGCGAGCGTGACCGTCCACGCCATCGAGTTGGAGGCCGTGGAGCTCCCCCGGATCCGTTTCACCGTCCGGTGCTCTTCGGGCACGTACGTCCGTGCCCTGGCCCGGGACCTCGGTCGACGCCTCGAGGTGGGGGCGCACCTCACGGGGCTTCGCCGGACGCGTGTCGGCGACCTCGGCCTGCAGCAGGCGATCTCCGTCGAGAGCCTCGACGACGAGCGTGCCGTCGCCGAGGCGCGGCTGGCGGCCCTCACGGCGTTGGGCCACCTCGCGTCGGTCACCGTGGACGCGGCTGCTGCGCGTCGGATCGTCCACGGTCAGCGCGTGCGCCTGGCCTCCGCCGAAGAGCTCGCAGCGGATTCACGAGACGCGGCAGGGGACCCGTCCCGGACGGATGCCCACCCGGTGGCGGTGGCCCACGCCGGCGAGCTCCTGGCCGTCGGCGAAGTCCACGACGGAGTGCTGCGACCCCGGAAGGTCTTTCCCGCATGACGGCCGTTCGATGGGCCCATCCGCCGGGCATCCCTGCGGATCGGGGCACGGTGGCCACCGTCGGCACCTTCGACGGGGTGCATCTCGGTCACTGGACGGTGTTGCAGGAGATCCGGGAGCGGGCGGAGGTCGCGGGACGGCGCAGCGTGCTCGTCACGTTCCATCCCCATCCGCTCCGGATCGTACGACCCGAGCATGCGCCCCTCTCCCTCACGACGCCGGTGGAGAAGAAGGAGATCCTGGCCGAAAGCGGGCTGGATTACGCCGTCTTCCTCTCCTTCACGGAGGCCCTGTCGCGCTACGAGCCGCGGCGTTTCGTGGAGGAGATCCTGGTGGAGCGTCTGGGGGTGGAGGAGCTCGTCATCGGCTATGATCACGGCTTCGGGCGGGATCGGCAGGGGGACCCCGAGGCCCTGGAGCGTCTGGGGCGCGAGCTCGGCTTCGCCGTCGACGTGGTCTCGCCGGTGGCCGCCGACGGCGAGGCCATCTCGTCGTCGAGAATCCGGTCCCTTCTGACGGAGCGGAGGATCCGCCCCGCCACGGCGTGTCTCGGGCGTCCGTACTCCATCCGGGGCGTCGTCGTGCGGGGAGACGGGCGAGGCAGGTCGCTGGGTTTTCCCACGGCGAACCTCCGCGTGCCCGAGGGCGACAAACTCATCCCGCCTCAGGGGATCTACGCCGTCCGAGGCGTGTTGCGATCCGGCACCTACGCAGGCGCTCTCCACGTCGGGCCGCGACCCACCTTCAAGGGCTCTCCCCCCACCATCGAGCTCCATCTGCTCGACTTCGATGCCGACATCTACGGAGAGGAGGTGCGCGTGGACTTCATCGAGCACCTCAGGGACGTGGAGCCCTTCACCAGCGTCGAGGCTCTCGTGCAGCAGATCCGCGAGGACGTGGATCGGGCCCGGGAGATCCTGCACGCGTAGGACTTGATCCGGGTCGGGTGGCAGGGAGACCAACGGTAGACGCGGGGCAAGGTTGTGCCTACGTTTCAAGGCTGACATGCGAAGGTGCCGAGACGCGGCGCCTTGTTCGATCGGCTTCCCTTGCAGCGAGCGACTCTCGAGGAGGCGCGGCCATGGCGGTCGTCAAGGAAGACATCATCAAGAAATACCAGCTCCACGAGAACGATCGTGGAAGCGCCCCGGTCCAGATCGCGATCCTCACGGCGCGCATCAACGAGCTCCGGGGCCATTTCGACGTCCACAAGCAGGATCACCACTCCCGACAGGGCCTCCTAAAGATGGTCGGCCGCCGCCGGCGTCTCCTGGAGTATCTCAAGGGCAAAGACGTCGAGCAGTACCGGGAGCTCATCAAGGACCTCGGGCTGCGCCATTGATCCGTGCGTCCGACGTCTCGTCGGACCCGACGTGCGACCCGGTCGCACGAGACGTATCCGGGCCCCGCATCGCGCGGGCGATCCGGC
>JAWVZK010000238.1:0-3175 GCA_033722275.1 Longimicrobiales bacterium
CGCTAGCTTCCTCTGGACAGCTTCAACGGTAAACGCCCGGTAACACCGGCGCAACCCCTTCGGCCCGAATACGGTCGATCAACCGCCGAATCTCCAAGTCGTTGCAAAATAATGACTTACGGATTCCGGGAGAATGGCGAAATCCATGTGTTCCTGGGACGATCGATTCTGCGCTCTCGAGGGTCGCGAGGGTCCGGAACCCAAGCAGCGACGGGGGTTTTCGGCGGAGCGGCCGACGACGAAAAGGCGCTCTCCTCGGAGAATTAATTACAAAAAATCGTCAAGGCAGGGTGGAGCGGAGAAACGCCTCCAGACTTCCGGAATCGAAGCTGCGGAATCGGTCACGGAGGTCGCCGAGAGTCGGCTCACGGAAGACGTGCGTGGTCCGGTAGACGTCCAGACTTCCCTCGTCCTCCTCGAAGACGATCAGGCCGCGCCATCCATCCTCGTCGCGGGACGCGCGGAGTCGGGCGGTCCAGGTCTCGCCGCCTCGTCGGAAACGGAGTGCCTCCACCGTCGCCGGCTCCGCCGCCGACGGTGCTCCCGGTGAGCCTTCCAGGTCGTTCCAGTGGGCCTCGGGGGCCGCGGCGAAGTCTTCGAGCCACACCTCGAACGGAGGTAGGGGCAACAGCTCCTCACAGCACGAGACCAGGGTCTCCATGGGGTCGTGGATCCTCCCGGCGGCCTTGCCGGCGCACCTGCGGTAGAGCGGGCGGATCGCCTGCCGGGGCATCATGCCCAGAAGCGCCCGGGCCTGCCGCTTGCGGTAGGCGAGGTACAGAGACCGGAGCTCCGTGCGGGACAACGCCGACGGCGCTGGTTCGAGGACGGGCCTTTCGGCCCCGAGCGCGTCCTGAGCGGCCGGGTCCATCCCCGGATCACTCAATGGACCACGTGAGATCCGGCGATGGGGGGCGGCACCGCCACCCAACGGCGTAGCGGCTCGTGGATCTCCAGGGATCCGAGGGTCTCCCGGGCGCCGAACGTGTCCATCACCCGCTCGAGGGCGGTATACCGATCGGGCTCGAATCGGGCGGTCAACGCCACCAGACCTCGGCGCATGGTGGCGAGGGCGCTCCGTGTCTCGGCCAGGGTCGTGGGCAGTGGAAGCCGCACCTGGTACCCGATGGAGTCGGCGGACCCGGTGGGTTCGTCCCTCCGCAGCTCCACGTTGGGAAACGCCTCGGCGAGGGCCCGTTCCAACGCCGTGTCCGGTTCACGGAAGGCCGTCCGGAAGACCAGGGCGCACGCGTCGTAGTCCAGATGGGCCCGGGTCAGGCGACCGGGTCCCAGAACGAACCGGATGGACGTGCCCTCGTGCAGGTCCAGGTCCCGACAGATGTCCCGGAATCCGATGCGGAGGAAGGTCGGACGCGTCAGTGGGCCGAATCCCACCCGCTCCAGAACGCGGAGTCCCAGACGCCGGCTGTACGTCGTGAGCTCGGAATGATCCCGGGTAGCGGCCGCCGCCGTGATGAGCTCGCCGACGTGCTCGACGGTGGGGCCGTACACCCAATCCAGAACGACGAGCTCGGTGCTGAGGTCCAGGACCTTCATGGTGCCGCTTCCCAGATCCACCACCTCGGACGTGGCCGCGAAGCGCCCTTCGACGACGAGGGCCAGACCGATGTCCTCGATGCGCCCACCGGGCATGTCCATCTCGTGGACGTCCCGATACTGGACCACGGCCCGGGTCAGGGCGAGCTCGCAAATGCCGGGGACATCGCCCATGGCCTCCGGGCGGGTGACGACAGTCGTGTGGCTCTGCATCTGGGCGCTCCGTCATCGGGACGGCGAGCGAGACGCCGTCGCCAAGCGCGTCAACGACCCCTCGTCGCTGCCGCTTCGCGTGTCTGCCCGGGCCCGACCGGCTTCGCCGGACGGTTCTGGGAGGGATTCGCACATTAATAATCTGTTTACGGCGATCGCAAGGACGTCGATGAGCGCATCCGGCCGCCTTGCAGCCCCCTTCCCGGGCGGTCATCTTCCGCGGACGTCCTGCAGGTTTCCCGGAGTATCCGCCCCACCGGCGAAGGCCCGGCCCATGACCATCCACGGCGAACGGCGGAGATCCGTGGGCTTCCTCGACCGAGACGAAGAGACCTGGGCGTGTTTTCTCGTCACGCAGGAGGCGTCGAACGGCCGGTGGCAGGGTCACTTCTCCTTCCGCCCGAGCCACGGTGAGCTCACCGAGGACGAGGTCCGGACCACGGAGATCTTCGTGGAGGCCTCGGAGGCCGAGATCCACCATAAGGCGAGGAGCCTGGGACGGCCGCTCCTGCGAGGACTTCTCGACTCGGCCATACACACCGAAGAGAAGCGGAGCGGACGGCGCCCACGTTTGCGGGGGCGATTTCGCTCTCTCCTCACCCAAAGCGCCGAGGAGATCGCGGGGGCGTGGACCGACGGAGGCGTCCGAGTGCCCGGAGACGGGGAAGCGGAGCGCCTGCGCTCACTCTACGAATCGTATCGCATCGACCAGGTGTCGCACTTCATCTGCCTGGTCGACCCGGGCGATTTCGAGTCGGCCGTAGACCGGATCCTGGAGGGCGAGAGCATCGACTTTCGCGCCAAGGATCGAGTCCAGTTCGCCCGGATGGTCGTGAGTTGGATCGAGGACCGGCTCCCGCTTCCCGACTTCGAGACGTGGGCGAGGGACTTCCTGGACCACACCGAGGCGTATCGGGTCTACGCGCACACCCTCCACCGCGAGGGGCGCCTGCCCTGACCGACGGGCCCGAGACGTTGCCCGGCTCAATCGATCGATTTAGCTTTTTATGCTCGACTGTCAAATTTATCCAAAGGATGTGATCGTCTTGGAAGTCGTCGTTCAGGACAACGAGAGCTTGGATCGAGCCTTGCGCCGCTTCAAGCGGAAGGTCCAACGTTCCGGACTCTACTCGGAGCTCCGCAAACGCCGTTATTACGAGAAGCCCAGCGCACAGCGCAAGCGGAAGCGTGAAGCTGCCATCCGTCGCGAGCGACGGCGGCAGCGTCGGAAGCGTTCCTGACGCATCGACCCCGATCCCGAGACGGTCCTCCCCCCCGGGAGGGCCGTGTTTTTTGGCTCTTCCGGGGATTGGGTGGGTGAGGTAGCGTGAACGGCGCTCGGAGCGGAGGGGCGAACCGATGGGTGATCGTACGCGGTACGAGACGATTCTGGGGCGCGAGGAGC
>JAWVZK010000239.1:0-2956 GCA_033722275.1 Longimicrobiales bacterium
CCCACCGCGAGCCACTCGTCGCCGCGTCCGTCCTCCCGGATCCGTTCAGCAAGATCCGTCCAACGGGGAAGAGGTGTGCACGCGGTGACCCGAGTCGTCATCCGCCCCTCGGCCCGAGCCCGCTCGAAGACCGCCAGGTCCGCCCAGGCGCCCATGTGATGGACCGAGGTCACCCCGTGCGCACCCACGTGGGCCATCGCCGCCTCCAGCGCCCGATCGTCCCTGGCCGGTCCTGGATCGGGGATGGCTCGGGCGATGAGGTCCATGGCGTTGTCCTTCAGCACCCCCGCCGGACGGTCCCCGCCGCTCCGGACGATCTCTCCCCCGGGTACGTCGGGCGTCGATGCATCCACCTGAGCCAGGTCCATGGCTCGGCGATTGGCCAGCGCCATGTGCCCGTCCAGGCGATTCACGAAGACGGGATGCTCGGCGGTCACCGAATCGATCCAGTCGGCCCGGGGGAGCTCACCGCCCCAATTCTCGTGATCCCAGTCGCCCCCGGTGATCCAGGTGCCGGAAGGGACGGTCTCGGCGAAGGCCGCGATCCTCCCGATGAACTCCTCCGGCGTGGCCGCGTCCCGGAGCTGGACCGACGAGAGGCGATATCCCCCTTCCAGGAAGTGGACGTGGCCGTCGATGAACCCGGGCGTCACCAGCCCTCCCTCGGCGTCGATGACCCGCGTCTCGGGACCGACCCATGCTTCGATCTCGGCCCACGGTCCCACCGCGGCGATCCGATCGTCGAGCACCGCGATCCCTCCGTCCACCACGGGAGCCCACGGAACGCCGCTCCAGATCCTTGCGTTCGTGATCACCAGAGTCGCGCTCTCCGGGGGCCGGGATGCGCAACCGGCGAGAAGGAGGAAGAGCGGCACGGCGAGGTGAGGCGTGGCGGACCGGAAGGCCATGATCTGGGATTCCAGGGATCGGGCCGGGAGTCTCAGTGCTTCCCGCTCATCACACCGCCGCGAGAACGGGACCACACCTGCGTGAACTCCGCGCCCAGGAAGAAGATCTGCGCGGAAAAGTAGATCCACGCGAGGAAGGTGACCACCGACGCGCCCGGTCCGTAGTACGAGGTCCAGGACGACCGGGCGAGGATGAGCGCCACCAGCCACTTCCCCACGACGAAGAAGAGAGCGGTGGCGAAGGCGCCCACCCAGACCGTGTGCCACTCGATCTGGACCGAGGGCAGTGTCCGGTAGATGGCGGCGAAGAGCAGGCCGATGAGAGCCATGGAGACCGCGGCGTCGGTCATCTGGACCCACAGCGATCCGAAGGGCATCCAAGCTTCGAGACGCTCGGCCATGACGCGGGTCACCGAGGTGACGAAGAAGGAAAAGGTCACCACGGCGCCGGTCAGGACCACCATGATGAACCCCCGGAATCGTGCCCGGAGGAGGTCGAGGGCGATCTCCTTCTTGGAGTCCACCTCGGGCTCCACACCCCAGATGGCATCGAGGGAGCCCCGGACATTGGTGAACGCCGCGGTCGCTCCGAAGAGCAGGAGGGCGATGGTGAAGATCGCCTGGAAGGACAGCAGGTCCGGCACCTGAGCTTCTTCGAGAACCGTGCTCGCCGTCTGGGCGGCTCGGCCACCGAGACTCGTCTGGACAGCCGTCAGAACCGCCGAGCGCACCTCCTCCGTCGTGAGGAAGAACTCCAGGACGCCAACCAGGATCACCATGAGCGGGCCCAGGGAGAGGAGCACGTAATAAGCGAGGGCCGCACCGCGGGCCGGCACGCCATCTTCGAGCCACTCGATGGCGGTCTCCCTCAGGATCGCTCCCAAGCTGGCCGGCCAGCCGGCCCCGTCCCCCGCGTCGGCGTTTGGGGCCCGGTCCTGGCCGTCTTCTGCGTCCGGGCTCTCGCCCTGGCCGTCTCCTGCGTCCCGGCTCTCGTCCGGATCGGCTCCCGCGTCCGGGCTCTGGCTCCCTTCGTCGTTGGGCTCCGCGTCCCGGCCTTCCACCTCACGCCTGGTCGGCGACTCGTCCGGCTCTCGCTCCACGGGGTGCTTCGGGCGTTCGGAGATCCCGCTCACGCGTCGTCACTCACCGTGGCGAAGAGGTTCTGAAGGGACTCGGCCAGCGTGGGATGGGCATAGATGCCGTCGCGTATGGCCGTATAGGGAAGCCCCCCCATCATCGCGGTCTGGAGAACGGACATGATCTCTCCTCCGTGGACGCCCAGAGCGGCCACGCCGACGATGTCCTCGTCCTCTGGATCCACGAGACACTTCACGAAGCCACGCGTCTCCCCCATCTCGATGGCCCGGGCCCAGGAGCTCATGGGGAGCTTGGCGACCTGAATCGTCCGTCCCTGTTCCTCGGCTTCCCGCTCCGTGAGTCCCACTCGCCCCAGCTCCGGATCCGTGTAGATGCAATACGGTAGCTGTCGGCCCGATCTCGAACGGGGCTCACGTCCCGGAAGCACGTCCGCGGCCACGACCCGGTAATCGTCGTACGCGATGTGGGTGAAGGGAGGCGACCCGGTGACGTCTCCGAGTGCCCAGATGCCAGGCACGACGGTCCGACAACGATCGTCCACGAGAATGTAACCCTGATCGTCGGTGTCGACGCCCGCCTTGTCCAGGTCCAGGAGATCGCTGTTGGGGATTCGACCGGCAGCCACCAGGAGATGGCTCGCCACCAGCTCCGCCCTGCCGTCCGGGGTATCGACCACCAGTCGCGCCCCCCCTGACTGGAGGTCCTCGACTCGTCGCGTCTCCGCGTCGGTCCACACCGTGACGCCTTCGTCCTCGAGGATGCTCCTGAGCTCTTCACTGACGTCCGGGTCCTCACGGTCGAGCAGGTGGGAGCCTAACTCGACGATGGTGACTGCCGCTCCGAAACGAGCGAACATCTGAGCGAACTCGAGCCCCACGGGGCCGCCCCCGAGAATCGCCAGGTGTCGTGGTACCTCGTCCAGCTCGAGGATGGACGTGGAGGTGAGATGA
>JAWVZK010000240.1:0-2835 GCA_033722275.1 Longimicrobiales bacterium
CCGACGCCGTTCCTGCCTGCGGTCAGGTTCGTCCCGGTGAGGACCCCCACCGGCATGACGTCGGCGAAGGTGCGGCCGCCGAGATCCTCGCCATGACAGTCGAGGCAGCCCCGGATCCGCGCGACATGCTCGCCGCGCGCGAGCACGTCGGGATCCGTGGACGTCTCCACAGCCACCACCGGCACATCGAACCTGGCCGCCATCCGTCGCTCGGAGAGCACGTACACGGCACCCCATGCAGCGAGGACGACCAGCGCGAGAACGCCGACGACGCGGAGAACGCTGTTCGGCATGACGCCGCCTCTACGAGGCCACCTCGTTGGACTCGCTTTCATCTTCCTCGAGCACGACTGGAGGTCCCCGGTCCTCATCCAGCTCCGACTCCCAGAGACCCATGAAATACTCCTCGTACCGCTCGGGGTGAGCCCGATAGTCTTCCACCCAGACCTCGAAAGGGGGAAGCGCGACGCGCTTGGCGAGCCAGTCGGTGGCCACCCGCACCATCTCGGCGTACGAGATCTCCTCTTCGCGTCCCTCCTCCCGATACGCACGATGCGCCAGGAGGTAGATCTCGTCGGGACTCATGTACACGAGCAGATCCGCGACCTGCGCCGAGCAGTAGTCGTGGTACTTGGCGCGCAGGACGTTCAGTGGCTCTTCGGAACCGTTCTTGGCGCCGCCCACCGTGGTGCCTCCGCCGGACGTGAAAAAGCCCCCGATCCCAACCGGGTGCGAAAGGAACCCGAAGGTTCGCCCGCGCAAAGGTTTGGGTTCGAGGGCGCCGGAGCGCAAGGGTTCAGCGGCGACTCAGGGCTGGGCGTGCACCGTCCCGAGGGTGGCTTCGTCGCTCTTGTCGTCCCGGTCCCGTAGGTGCCGGTAGATGGATCGACGCGTGAGCCCGTACAGAACGATGCGGCTCAGGAACTCGGGGTCCTTCTCCTGGACCTCCTCGGCCTGAGCTGCGATGTCGCGCGGCAAGCGGACGGAGAGTTGCACGGAGCGCGTCTCCCACATAGGCACACCTCACCCAGTGATGGCGATGGAAAAGTTCGGATTTTCAGGGGGGCCGGTGGCTCTCGGTCGAGATGACCGTCGAGGGCGGCGGGAGGCGGTAGCAACCTCGTAACAGGATCAACTCTATACGGCCGCTTCGGCGGACGCAACCCCTCCGACGAATCCACCGCAAATTTGTGCTATTCCCCGAAGTATTTGCCACAAAAGGATTTAGAGATTTTGCCAAAATGGACCAATCCATGTGTTCCTGAGGAGATTCGTCGCGACGTCGAAGCGGACCCCATTCCTTGGAAATGACGGAGAGACAGGGGTTTTCGGGGATCCCACCCGATAGGCGGGCAACAGGGCAGGCGGCGGATTTTTTGGAAAAATGGCTCAGGGAAGGGCCGACCTGAGAAATGCCTCCAGGCTCGCCGATTCGAAGCCGTTGAAGCGGTCTCGGAGCTCCGCAGCGGTGGCCTCGCGGAAGATCACCGCCGTCCGATGGACTGCGCCGTCGGCTTCGTTACCCTGGAAGGCGATGAAGCCTCGCCAGACGTCCTGGTCACGGAAGCCACGGAGACGGGCCGTCCAGCGGCGGGGGCCGCGCCGGAAGCTCCGGAGCTCGAGCGTCGCCGGTCTCGACGGCGACGGGACGTCGGCCGAATCCTCGACGTCGGACCAGTGGGCCCGTGGAGAGGCCTCTCGGTCGGCGCGCCACACGTCGAAGGGTGGAAGGGGAAGGAGCGCTTCACAGTAGGCGAGCAGCCGCTCCATGGGATCGTGGTCCGTCGCGGACGTCCCGCCTCCTTCGAGCGCGCGCCTGTAGAGGGGTCGGATGGCACCCTCGGGGAGCAGCCCCAGGAGAGCCCGGCTCTGTCGCCTCCGGTATGCCAGGTACTGCGCTCGGAGCTCATCCGCCGAGAGCTGCAGGCCGGGGGCCTCGGGGCCGACGTCGTGCGTAGGCTGCATCAGTGCACGACGCGGGAGCTCGCCAGCGGAGGCGGCACCGGGACCCATCGATCCATGGGCTCGTGGACCGCCAGAGCGCCCAGGGTCTCGCGGGCCCCGAAGGTGTCCATGATCCGCTCCAGGGCGGCGTACCGATCCGGCTCGAAGCGCGCAGTGAGTGCCGCCAGACCCCGTCGCATGGCCGCCAGGGCGGCCCGGGCCTCCGACAGAGACGTCGGTACGGACAGCCGGAGGTGGTAGGTGACGGAGTCGGCGGCCCCAACGACCTCCTTTCGCCGGAGCTCCCCACTGGGGAAAGCCTCCGTGAGGGCCCGCTCCAGCTGCGGATCCGGCCGGCGGAACGCCGTCCGGAAGACCAGAGCGCACGCATCGTAGTCCAGATGCGCGCGGGTGAGGCGTCCCGGACCGAGCACGAAGCGGATGGAGGTCCCCTCGTGGAGGTCCAGGTCGCGACAGATGTCCCTGAAGCCGATCCTGAGGAAGGTGGGCCGGGTGAGGGGACCGAAGCCCACCCGCTCCAGCACCCGGAGTCCCAGACGCCGGCTGTACGACTGGAGGCCGTCGTGCTCCCGGGTCGCCGCGGCAGCGGTGATGAGCTCGCCCACGTGATCCACGGTGGGGCCGTATACCCAATCCAGGACCACCAGCTCCGTGCTGAGATCGAGGACCTTCACGGTGCCGCTCCCCAGGTCCACGGCCTCCGACGAGGACGCGTATCGCCCCTCGACCACCAAGGCGAGACCGATGTCCTCGATCCGCCCTCCCGGCGTGTCCATCTCGTGGAGATCCCGGTATTGAACCACGGCGCGGGTCAGGGGAAGCTCACAGATCCCCGGGACGTCGCCCATGGCCTCCGGGCGGGTGGCGGCG
>JAWVZK010000241.1:0-2742 GCA_033722275.1 Longimicrobiales bacterium
AGGACCGCACCCTCTTCGAGTTGCATCCTGCGGGTCTGGACCTCTCCATCGATACGCGAGGTGGCCTGGAGCTCGAGGCGGGAGGCTGCGGTGACCTTTCCCTCGACACGTCCCGAGATCACGGCGTCCTGGGTGACGATGTCGCCGGTGACGACGCCCTGCTTGCCGATCACCACGGCTTTCCCGGCCTTGATGGAGCCTTCTATCGAGCCCTCCACCCGGACGGTGCCGTCGGTCTGACAGTCACCGACGATGGTCATTCCAGGCCCGATGATGGAGATGACCGAGTCGGGAGAGGTGGAGCTGCTGTCGCGATCACGAGCCATGCGCGCGTACCTCGGGGGGCTGGAGGGGGACTGAGAATGTAAGGCGGGGGTGCCGGGGCGAACATGGGCAAGAGACGTGCCTGGGCGCGGCACGGACCCGGGCTCAGCCGGGCTGATCGACCATGGTCAAAGGGTCGACGGGCTCGCCGTCCATCAGCACCTCGAAGTGGAGGTGCGGACCGGTGGAACGTCCGGTGGACCCGCTGAGGGCGATGACCTGCCGTTCTCGGACCAGTTGGCCCAGGGTCACGAAAGTCATGGAGGCGTGTCCATACAGCGTCGCGTAGCCTTCGCCGTGATCGATGACGACGAATCGTCCGTAGACGGCGTCCTCGCCCACGTCCGTGACGGTGCCGGCGCCGGCAGCCCGGATATAGGAATCGGACGCCACGGCGATATCCAGGCCGGGGTGGTCGCCCGCGCCGCCGGCGTGGACGCCCTGCGTGATGAAGCCGCGCTCCGCCAGGGGCCAGGAGGCGGGCTGGCTCTCACCGAGGAGCGGCCTCTCCCGCCCGTCACCGCGATCCGTCGTCGCCACAGGGGGGAGCCATACGCCCGAGGGTCTATCGGTCTGTACCTGGGTGAAGAGATCCCGTATGGCCTCATACTGTGTCTCGATGATCTCCAGACGTTGGACGAGCGCCTCGGTGCGCGCGCGGTCACTGGCCATCACCGCCACCTGCCGCTCGAGCTCTGCCGTACGGGCGGCGCGGGCGGCCAGATACCACCAGCTTCCGGCCATGACGGTCAAGGCCAGCGCCAAGACGAAGGCGCCCACCACCGCGATGCGAAGCGTGCGGTAGGTTACGTGGAGGGTGCGGGTATCCCGCCCACCCTCCGGCACCAGCATGATGGTCAGGGTGGCGTCCTCGGACGAAGAGCTCACTCCACGACCTCGTCGACGGAGTGACCGGTGATCAGCTCGAACACCCGCTCGAAGTCCTCGGGCCCGTGATAGGCGATCTCGATGACGCCCTTGTCGCCTTTCTTCTCCTTGATCTCCACCCGCGTCTGCAGATGACTCCGGAAGCTCTCTTCGAGGGCGAGGACGATAGGGTCCTTTGGCTTCGGCTCCTTCTTCTTGCGGCCGGCCCCCGAGACCCTCCGCTCCATCTCCCGAACCGACCAACCTTCGGCCACCGCCTTCCTCGCGAGCTCCGCGGCGCGCACCGGATCGTCAAGGGTCAGCAGGGGGCGGGCATGGCCCTGGGTGAGGTCCCCGGTCTCGACCAGCTTTCTTATCGAAGGAGGCAGGTTGAGAAGGCGCAGCAAATTCGCAACCGTCGATCGGTTCTTGCCGACCGCCTTCGCGATGTCGGCCTGTTTCATGCCGAACTGGTCGGCCAGCGCCTCGTACCCCTCCGCCTCCTCCAGAGGATTGAGTGCTTCGCGCTGGAGGTTCTCCACGAGGGCCAGGACGAGGAGTGTCTCGTCGTCGGCGTCCCTGACGATGACGGGAGCTTCCTTCCAATCGAGAGAGCCCAATGCCCGGAACCTGCGCTCGCCGGCGACGAGCTCGAAGCGGTCGGTTGAGCCCGGGACCGGCCGGACGACCAGGGGCTGGAGGAGGCCGTTCTCCCTGATGGACGCCGCCAGGTCCGACAGCTCGGCTTCGGTGAAGACCCTGCGCGGCTGCAACGGGTTCGGCACGATGGCCGAGAGGGGCACGGTCCGGATCTCGCTCTTCTGAACCTCCGGATCCAGATAGTCGCCGAGCAGGGCGCCGAGGCCCCGACCGAGGCGGTCACGACTCATTCGGAAGCTCCCGCGGAGGCCGGCTCGCCGGCTCGGCTGTGTCGATCGATGACCTCATGGGCCAGGGAGAGATACGCTTGGGCACCGCTGGACAGGACGTCGTACAGGACGATGGGCTGACCGAAGCTCGGAGCCTCGGCCAGACGCACGTTCCGGGGGATGGCCGTTCGGTACACCTTCGGACCGAAGTACTCACGGGCCTCCTCGCTCACCTGCTTGGAGAGGTTCAGGCGCTTGTCGTACATGGTGAGGAGGACCCCCTCGATGTCGAGAGACGGATTCAGGCCCCGCTGTACCAGACGGACCGTGTTGAGGAGCTGGCTCAGACCCTCCAGCGCGTAGAACTCGCACTGGATGGGGATGAGAACCGAATCGGCGGCCGTCAGGGTGTTCACCGTGAGAAGGCCGAGCGACGGAGGACAATCGACGAGCACGAAGTCGTAGTCGTCCCGCACCGGCTCCAGCGCCTTCCGGAGGATCGTCTCGCGGCTGAAGGCGGAGACGAGCTCGATCTCGGCACCGACCAGGTCACGGGTCGACGTGACAGCGTCGAGACAGGAGAAGTGGACTTCTTCGACGATGGCGTCGGCGAGGTCGGTCTCCCCGATGAGCACGTCGTAGATGGTGGGTCGGGAGGACCGGGGCTCGATGCCGAGGCCGC
>JAWVZK010000242.1:0-1958 GCA_033722275.1 Longimicrobiales bacterium
CCCGAATCGCAGGGTCCAAAGGAGGAGTAGCGCCGGGTGCGCGACGAGTTCGACGAAGGGAGTGGTGCCGACGGTCGTCGAGCCGCGGGCGAGGTGACGATCCACTCGTCGCTCTCCCTCGCGGACACTCTCCGGCCGTTCGTGCGGAGGTTCGCGCTGGCGGCGTTCTACTTCGTGTTGCTGTTCGCCTTCGCCACGGTGGGCCTCCGATTCATCGAGGAATGGTCGTGGTTCGAGTCTTTCTACATGGCCGTCACCACCGTGACGTCCGTGGGCTTCATGGAGCTGCATCCCCTCAGCGCCGAGGGACGGACCTTCATCATCGGAATCATCATCCTGGGGGTCACGGGCCTCGGGATCTGGTGGGCGCTCATCACGGCACTGATCGTCGAGCTGGACCTCGGAGGCGCGTTGAGGAGGCGCCGAAAGATGAAGCAACTCGCAGAGCTGAAGGACCACTACGTGATCTGTGGCGTCGGTCGAGTGGGTCGAATGGTCCTGGCCGAGATGAAGCGCGCCGAGAAGCCGGTCGTCGTCATCGAGGTGGACGCGGAGCGGGCCCAGCGCCTGGAAGAGGACAATCCGGAGCTGCTGGTGCTGCGCGCCGACGCCACGAAGGAACGGGTGCTGGAGGAAGCCCGGGTCGAGTCGGCCAGGGGATTGGCGGCTTGCCTGGCCGACGACGGAGACAACCTCCTCGTCTGCCTCACGGCCCGGGATCTCAACCCGCGCCTCGCCACGGTGGCTCGTGCGTACAACGAGGAGTCGATGCGCCGACTGAAGCGCGCCGGGGCCGACCACGTCATCTCTCCCACGCTCACCGGTGGGATCCGGATGGCCTCCACCCTCCTGCGTCCCCATGTCGTGAGCTTCCTCGACAGCGCCATCGTGGGTCCGCGAATGGACCTGCGGTTGGAGGAAGCCACGATCCCCGACGACTCTCCCCTCGTGGGGCAGACGCTGGGGGAGGCGGCCATTCCGCAGAAGACGGGACTCGTCATCATCGCCTTGCAGGCAGGGGGCTCGAGCGGCGGTCAGATCTACAATCCGGGACCCGAGACCCGGCTCTCCGCAGGCGACGTGATGATCGTCCTGGGGAAGGAGGCGCAGCTGCAACAGTTGCGAGAGTATGCCCGGGCGGGCTGACGCTCCCACTTTGACACCGCCTGGGGGCGTCCGCACAATCGCCGACCGATCCCCTCGACCGATTCCCCGGAGGAGGTGCCCCGTGAGCCGGCTCCCGTTCACCCGCCCATGCCCTCGCCTGTCCATGCTGTCGACGCTGCTCCTCGCGCTGACCCCCGTGGGGTCGGCGACGGGCGCGCTGGCGGGACAGACCACGGATCTTCCACGGGTCGAGAAAGTGCGGAACTACCTGCCGCACATGACGGTGCCCGAGGTCCGGGATCTCCGCCGTCGATCGGACATGGTGATCCTTCCGGTGGCTTCGCTGGAGCAGCACGGCCTCCACCTCCCCATCGGCACCGACTATCTGAACGGCGTCGAGCGGGCGAAGCTCATCGCGCAGGAGGTGGACGTTCTCGTGGCCCCCATCCTCCTGCCCGGGCAGTCCCCCTACCACATGGGATTCGAGGGCACGGTGACCCTCCCGGCGACGTTGATCCAGGAGGTGTACGTCGAGGCGGCCAGGAGCCTCATGCGACACGGCTTCAAGCGGTTCCTCGTCATGAATGCGCACGGCGGCAACGCCGCCATCACGCGCTTCGTCGTCGACCGCATCAATCAGGAGACGGAGGGGATCGCCGTCGATCTCGGGGCGGTCATCGGTCCTTTCCGTGACCGATCGGCCGCCGACGAAGAGGCGCAGTCCACCGCGGTCTTGGACCGCCATGGTGGGACCGGCGAGACATCCAGCTCCCTCTATCTGATCCCGGAGCTGGTGGATCTGGAGGCGGCGCAGGCAGCGGAGCTCTCGCTCCCCGAGCACATGGAGGCGA
>JAWVZK010000243.1:0-1641 GCA_033722275.1 Longimicrobiales bacterium
TGAGGAAGCCGATGAATCTCGCCCGAGCCACGCTGCTGCTCTGCACGTTTGCCTTCGTCGTCGGCGTGGCGGAGGTGCATGCGCAGGTGGATCCGGAGAACGTACCCGAACCTCCCGTGGAGCAACTGGCGAAGTTACAGCCTTTCGTAGGCTTCTACGCGCACACGGATCAGTACTACGGTGGTGTCGGCCCCTTCGAGATGAGTCCGAAGTTTTGTGTAACTCCGCTCCACGGGGCGCGGGCGGCTTGATGTAGAAAGGCCACCGCCCTCCGCTTGGTTGATGAGAGCAGTGGACGCTGAACTCACAACCGCGCGGGAGGAGCGATGGCCGGCATCCAAGTTACCATCGATCGGGAGGAGATCCAAAAGCTGCTCCGAGGGGACGGCGGACTGGCGGAGCTTCTGGAGCGGGTACTGAACCAGGTGCTGGAGGCGGAGATCACCGAGCACCTGGGGGCGGGGCCCCACGAGCGGACCCCGGAGCGACGGGGCCGGAGGAACGGCCACTATCGGCGGTGCCTCACGACGCGGGTGGGGACCCTCGAGCTCGAGGTGCCCCGGGACCGGGAGGGTCGGTTCCGGACGGAGCTGTTCGAGCGGTACCAGCGCTCCGAGAAGGCGCTGGTCCTGACGCTCATGGAGATGGTCGTAAACGGCGTCTCCACGCGGAAGGTGGCCCGGGTCACCCGCCGGCTCTGTGGCCGGGAGTTCAAGCGGTCGACGGTGAGCGAGCTGGCCCAGGGGCTCGACGCCCAGGTGGAGGCGTGGAACGAGCGGCCGCTGGAGGGCCCCTATCCCTTCGTCCTGGTGGACGCCATGCAGATCAAGGTCCGGCGACAGGAAGCGGTCCGACCGACGAGCGTGCTCATTGCCGTGGGGGTGAACGCCGAAGGCTACCGGGAGATCCTGGGGATCCGGGTGGCGAACTCCGAGAGCGAGCAGGGGTGGCTCGAGACCTTCCGGTGGCTCAAGCGTCGGGGCCTGGAGGGGGTGGAGCTGGTGGTCTCCGACGCCCACGAGGGGCTCGTCTCGGCGCTCCGGCGCTGCTTCCAGGGCGTGGTGTGGCAGCGCTGTCAGGTCCACTTCCGGAAGAACGTGGCGGACCGGGCGCCCAAGAGCGTCCACGACGCGCTCCACCGGGGCCTGGACCGGATCTTCAAGGCCGAGGACCCGGAGGCCGCCCGGGCCGCCTTCACGGCGCTCTCGGAGGAGCTGGAGGGCGAGGCCGACCGGGCCCTGGAGACGCTGGAAGAGGGGCTCGAGGACGCCACCGCCGTCCTCCGGCTGCCGGAGAAGTACCGACGCAGGCTCCGGTCGACGAACATGCTCGAGCGGCTCATCCAGGAGGCGAGACGGCGGGAGAAGGTGATCCGGATCTTCCCCGACGAGCGCTCTCCGTGGAGGCTGCTGGGGGCGCTGCTGGCCGAGCAGCACGAGCTCTGGTCCACCGGCCGGCGCTGGCTCCGGATGGACGTCTTCTGGGACTGGAAGCGGGCTCGGGAGGGAGAGGACCTCGACCGGGCCGCCTGACATCATTCGACATCAACCCGCGGAGGGCGAGTTACACAACTTCTCGGACTTGATCGTTGCGGGCGTCCTCTGTCGTTTCCGGTTTCTCTCCCCATCGCACCTTGTAGCA
>JAWVZK010000244.1:0-1564 GCA_033722275.1 Longimicrobiales bacterium
GGGGCCGATATACGCCCCGGTCAGGATTTCGACGTGACGCGAGTCACGCCGTAGAACAGATGCTGTGGATCAACGCTTGGAGAACTGGAACCGCTTGCGGGCCTTGGGACGGCCGGGCTTCTTCCGCTCCACCTGTCGGGCGTCCCGCGTGAGCATCCCCTTCTCCCGGAGGGCTCCGCGGAGCTCCTCGTCGTGCTCGACGAGGGCCCGGGAGAGGCCGAGGCGCACCGCGTCGGACTGTCCGGAGAGGCCGCCACCGTGGCAGCGGACGAAGACGTCGAAGTTGCCCTCGTGCTCGGTGACCTTGAGAGGCTCCTCGATGCGGATCTGGTGGGTGGGCCTGGGGAAGTAGTCGTTCATGGGGCGGCCGTTCACCGTCCACTCACCCTTCCCGGGACGGAGGATGACACGCGCCACCGACGTCTTCCTGCGCCCGACGGCCTGGATCTGATCGTTCACTTTCGTGGCCATTCTTTCGCTGTTCCTGGTCTTCAGATGTCCAGAGGCTCGGGCTGCTGGCCCTGATGCGGATGCTCTTCCCCGGCGTACACCTTGAGCTTCTTCCGGAGCTCGCGGCCCAGCGCGCTCTTCGGGAGCATGCCCTTCACCGCGAGCTCGATGACGCGCTCGGGGTGGGTCTGGATCATGCGCTTGAAGGGGATGTGCTTCTCACCGCCCATGTAGCCGGAGTGGCGGAAGTAGGTCTTCTTGTCGGCCTTGCCGCCGGTGAGGATGACCTTCTCCGCGTTGATGACCACCACGTTGTCCCCGGTGTCGAGATGGGGCGTGTACATGGGCTTGTGCTTGCCCCGGATCACGCGTGCGATCTCGGAGGCCAGGCGGCCGAGGGGCTTGTCCGTGGCGTCCACGAGCCACCAGTGGTGCTCGATGTCCGCGGCTTTGGGTGTATACGTTCTCATGCCTTCGAGTTGCAGAGGCGGAGCTTCCTGAAAAGAGCCTTCTAAGCTACCCGAGATCCCGGAGAGCGTCAACGGACCGTCGGGCCGCGGGAGACGCTCCGCCGGGGCGCGCCGCCGAGGGCGTCGTCCAGGGCGGTCCGCCGAGGTGCCGGAGCGCGCCGATGCCGGAGGCGGATGCCCACGGGAAGGGCCGCGTCTCCGCTCCCGGCGTGTCGCCCCAGGACGTCCCTACCGGTAGGTCTCCAGGAAGCGGGCCCGGGAGGCGTGGCGGAGGCGGACCAGCGCCTTCTCCTTGATCTGGCGAACCCGCTCGCGGGTGATGCCCAGGATCTCCCCGATCTCCTCGAGGGTCATGGGCTCCTGCTCGTCCAGACCGAAGTACAGGCGGAGGATCTTGGCCTCCCGCTCCTTAAGCGTGGAGAGAGCCTCCTCGATGGTCGCCTTGAGGGCGTGCTCGAAGGCCTCGTCGTCGGGACCCGGCGAGATCTGGTCCGGGAGGTAGTCGAGGAGCCGGTTGTCCTCCCCCGGCGTCATGGGCGCGTCGAGGGAGAGGTGCGAGTGGGAGATGGCCAGGGTCTTCTCGATCTCCTCCTTGGAGACGTCGAGGTCCTCGGCGATCTCGTCCACCGTGGGCTCCCGGCCCA